>CAYZQM010000023.1:11444-40721 GCA_964480175.1 uncultured Sandaracinaceae bacterium | reverse complement strand
GTCGCCGCTGCGGAAGATGGCGTTCGCAACATTATTGAAGCCGCAGGCGGTACAGTGCAGGCATTTGACGCTGGTTTCGACCCTGCCGAACAGTTGAACCAGATTCAAGATGCTATTACCGCAGGGGGCTTCGATGCCTTCATCATCTACTCGGTGGATGGCGTCGGCGTGACAGTTGGCGTTGACGCAGCGGCAGCCGCCGGAATCCCGGTGATTTCGCTGGACGCGCCGATCAACGCGAACCGCCAGACACTCGTCCCGTATGCCAACGTCGCGCGGCAGATCGCCCGCTCGCTCCGCGAAGCGCACGGGATGGGCGTCATCCACCGCGATCTGAAGCCCGCCAACGTCTACCTCGTGAAGCACGGCGACGAGACCGACTTCGTGAAGGTGCTCGACTTCGGGCTGGTGAAGAACGTCACCGACAGCGCCGAGGATCTCACGCAGACGGGGCTCTTCATGGGCTCGCCGAAGTACATGGCGCCCGAGCAGATCCGCGGTGAGAAGACCGACGCGCGCTCCGACATCTACTCGCTCGGCGTGATGCTCTACGAGATGCTCACCGGGAAGGTCCCGTTCGATCGGCAGAGCTCGGTGAACATCCTGATGGCGCACGTGCACGAGGCGCCGCCGCCATTCGCCGAGACCAACCCCGAAGCGAACGTGCCGCCCGCGCTCGAGGCCGTGGTGATGAAGGCGCTCTCCAAGGACGCCGACGATCGCTTCGCGAGCATGGACGAGCTGCTCGTCGCGCTGAAGAACGTCACCACCGAGTCGGGACAAGCGCTGCTCGGCGGCGCGTCGATCGAGCTCGGGACGACGGGTCGCTTCGCCGCGGTGGCGGGCGTCACGCCGAGCCCCGACGCGATGCGCATCAGCGCGAGCGGCTCGGGACCGGTCGTCGTCACCGGATCGGGACCTCAGCTGCCCGCGCCTTCGTCGGGGGCGACGGCGCTGCCGACCGCAGGACACACGCCGGTCGGCGTGAGCACCGCGGGGCTCGCGGCGAGCGGGCCGCAGCCGAGCAGCGGCGAGACCCCCACGGGCACGCGCAACGTCGCGATCGGCGTCGCGATCGCTTCGCTGCTCCTCGTCGTGATCGTCGTCGGCTACGCGCTCTCCGGCGGAGAGACCTCGAGCCCGGTCGCCGAGGTTCCGACGACCACGACCACGAGCCCGCCGAGCACGGAGACCACGACGGAGAGCACCAGCGTCGGCACCACGCCGCCCCCTGCGCCGCTGCGCACGCTGGTGTCGCTGCGGAGCGCGCCGAGCGGCGCGAGCGTGGTGGTCACGGACGCGAGCGATCCGGACGGCGAAGGGACCGAGTACGGGCCGACGCCTGCGGACGTCGAGTGGAGCGGCGACGACGCGATGCGGGGCCGCGAGGTCACGTTCGTGTTCGAGCTGCGGGGCCACCACCCCTTCTCGGTCACCCGGACCATCACCGGCGACACGCTCGACGTCAGCGCCGAGCTCGAGCGGCTGCCCGTCGGTCGCCCCTACCGCCCGCGCCCGCCGCGTCGCCCCGAGGGCGACGACGGCAGCGGCCACCTCGGCCCCGTGAAGGGCTACAAGACCGACCCGTACTGAGGGCCTCGCATGATCGCCAGCGTCGTTCGTTCCGAGGCCCACCCCGCGCGACGTCGAGGCCTGCTCGTCGTGCTGCTCGCGATCCTCGTCGCATGCCTGCCCGGCATCGCGCGCGCCGACGTGCGGACCGAGGCGCGGCAGCACTTCCGCCGGGGCATGGCGCTGATCGCGGAAGGCAACATCGACGAGGGCGTCGCCGAGCTCGAGGCCGCGTACGACATCCTCCCGCACCCCAACGCGCTCTACAACATCGCGCGCGCCTACGCGGAGAGCGGTCGCTACGAGGAGGCCATCGACTACTTCGAGCGCTACCTCGAGAGCGATCCGGTGGACCGTGAGGAGGTCGAGCAGTTCGTCGTGGCGCTGCGCGAGCGGATGGCGGCGGCGAGCCCCACGGTCTCCGCCACCGTGCCGGTGGAGTCCACGACCGTCGAAGCGCCGGAGACGGCGGCGGTGGCCTCCGACGAAGAGATCGCGGCGCTCGAGGACTCGGCGACCCAGATCGAGGCGCTCGCCGAGGTGGCGCAGAGCGACGAGCTGCGACGCCGCGCCGAGCGCCTGCGGGAGCTCGCGGCGACCCTACGCGAGCGACGCGCCGTCGCGTCGAGCGGAACGACGGAGACCACCGAGACCACCGAGACCACCGAGACGGGAGAGACCGGGGAGACGGGCGAGACGGGGACCACCGAGCCCGCGCTCACCCTCCGCGCGGAGCGCGAAGAGGCCTACGACGAGTCGGTCGTCTCGTCCTCACGCGTCGCCGAGTCGCCGCTGGACGCGCCCAACTCGACCGCGATCGTCACGGCCCAGGACCTGCGTCTGTCGGGCTACACCGAGCCCGCGCTCGCGCTCCGTCGCGTCGCCGGCGTGTCCTTGCTCTCGAGCGATCCGGGCAACCCCCAGATCAGCATCCGCGGTCTCAACCAGCGCCTGTCCAACCGCACCATCGTGCTCGTCGACGGACGCTCGGTGTACCTCGACTTCTTGGGCACCACGCTGTGGAGCCTCTTGCCCCTCAACTACGAGGACATCGAGCGCATCGAGGTGATCCGCGGTCCGGCCTCCGCGCTCTACGGCGCCGACGCCTTCACCGGCGTCATCAACGTGATCACCCGCGACCTCGGCGAAGGCCCGAGCTACTTGAGCGCAGGCATCGGCAACGGCGGGACGTACCGCGTCGCCGCCGGCGCCAGCGCGCGCGTCGATCGCTTCCGCTTCCGGGTCTCGGGCGGCTACAACCGCACCGACAACTACGCCGTCGAGGTCGACGACGGACGCACCGACTACAGCCCCGGCGCCGCCAACCCCAACCTCGGCCTCGAGCGCCTCTTCTTCGGCGGCGAGTTCTCGCTCCGCCTGGATGACGGCATCTCCATCCGCGGCGGCACGTCGGTCGCAGCGGGCTCGCTGGCGTTCCAAGGCATCGCGCGCCTGAGGCAGGTCTACACCGACAACTCGCTCTTCGCGCAGAGCTTCCTTCAGCTCAACACCGGCTTCGGTCTCTCGGCGCGGGTGTTCTGGAACCGCTTCGCCGCGCCGAACGTGCACCTCACCGACCTGCTCGAGGGCGGCATCGACGAGTCGCAAGCGAACACGCTCCCTCGCTCCGACATGATCGACGCCGAGGTCCTCTACTCGAACAGCTTCGACCTCGGGGGCATCGAGAACTCGTTCATCGTCGGCGTCAGCTACCGCTTCAAGGAGGTCGAGTGGTCGTGGCTGCGCGACGGTCTGCAGACCCAGCACCACGGCGCCGTGTTCTTGCAGGACACGCTCTCGTTCGGTGACGTCGTCGACGTCGTGCTCTCGGCCCGCGCGGACTTGCACCCGCTGCTCGACGTGCAGGTCTCGCCGCGCGGCTCGGTCGTCATCCATCCCGCCGAAGGCAACACCATCCGCATCTCGGGCGGCAGCGCCTTCCGCAGCCCGACGTTCACCGAGAGCTACGTGCTCGTGCCCCAGTCGACGCCGCTGCGCGGCATCGGCGCCTTCGGCTCGGGCAACCCCACGCTCAACCCCGAGCGCATCGTGTCGGTCGAGCTCGGCTACATGAACCAGATGACCGACTACTTCACCCTCGAGGTGAACGGCTACTACAACCTGGTCTTCGATCAGATCACGCTGACCCAGAACCAGGTCTTCCGGCTCACCGACTACGTGAACGGCAGCAGCATCGCGGGCGCGCGCGCCGGCTACTACGACGACTACAACGCGTACATCCTCACGACGGGCCTCTTCGAAAACCAGCCCGAGCAGTTCCAGCAGCTCGGCGGCGAGCTCGGCCTCCGCGTGTACCCGGTCGAGGGCCTCGATCTGTATGCGAACTACGCGCTGCACCAGACCTGGCCCTTCGGCGGCGCGCCGGGCCCGTACACCGCGGACGCGCGAACCAGCACCCACATGGTCAACGGCGGCGCGCAGTACCGCTCGCCCTTCGGCCTCGATCTCTCGGTCGACTTCAGCTGGCAGAGCGAGCAGGTCTGGTTCGAGCAGCTCCTCGATCCCCAGCGCGGCATCGTGTTCGGCCGCTTCGGCCTGCCCTCGTACGCGATCCTGAATGCACGCGTGGGCTACCGCCTCTTCGACGATCAGCTCGAGCTCGCCGTGGTGGGTACGAACCTGATCGACGACGGTCACCGCGAGCACCCCTATGGCCAGCCCATCGATCGGCGCTTCATGGGCTTCGTGACGGTGCGCTTCTGATGGAGACCTCACCGATGAAGCCCATGCGATCCACCGCGCTGCTCTTCGCGCTCGTCACGCTCACGGCGCTCGGCGGCTGCGAAGACCCCGAGATCGACGCGCCGCGCCGCGACGGGGGTGCGGCGCCCGATCCCCTCGGCGTGTTCGAGGGCAGCGTGCTCTACCTGGGACCGCGGCCCAACTGCAGCTACCTGGAGGACGGGACGCCGAACGCCGTGATCGGCAACGCGGTGCTCTTGCTCTTCGAGTACGACAACCCGCCGCCTCCGACGGGCAGCGCGACCAGCGCGCTGAACCTCCTGGCGCTGAGCGGACGCGAGCTCTTCTCGATCGACGACTGCATGCCCCTCGCGCCGGAGCCGGACGATCTGTTGCCCATCTCGCGCACCCTCGACTTCGAGTGGCCGGAGATCCCGCTGGGCGACGGACCGCAGAACGCCGACGGAACGTATCCGGGGCGCAGCTACCAGATCCGCGGCTTCTACGATCGCGATGGCGACTTCTTGCCGTTCTTCAGCATCACCAACCTCGCGACCGCGGGCGACATCGGCGGTGGCGCCGTCGTCGATCCCACCGCGGCCGTCCCGATGTTCCAGCGCCTGACGCTCGGCCACTACATCGAGCACCCGACCGGACAGCGGCTCTCGGGCCTCTCGATCACGCTGGCCTCGCCCATCGCCACCGAGCGTCCGATCTTCGAGCTGTCCGAGAGCACCCGCGCGCTCTCGAGCGAGGCGACGATTCCTCTCCTCGCCGACGACCTGGCGCGCGAGGAGGCGCTCTACCAAGCGACGACGATGCGCGTCGAGCTCATCCGTGACGCCACCCACGCCGATGGGGATCGCACCTTCGCGCTCGCGATGTCGCGCGCCGGGATGGGCGACTTCGACTTCCGCCCGCTGCGCCACGGGCTGCCGATCTTCCCGGTCGACGCCAACGCGGACGGCATGCAGGACCCGCATCCGATCTTGGGCAGCTCGGGCGTGAGCTGGTTCGGCCCGATCGTGATCTTGCGTCGCGCGCGCTCGCCGCTCGAGGTCGCCGCGAACATCCCCGACGTGCTCTTCATCGCGACGGTGCGGCCCAGCCGGGTGCTCGGCGCGGATCAAGGCTTCGTGCCCCGCGAGACCTTCGCGCGGCCGGAGATCATCGTGCCGCCCATCGCCGTGATGGTCACCAACCCGCGCGCGCCCGGGATCTGCCGGGTGCCGATCATCGCGCCCGGCAACATCGCCGAGCTCTACGAGTCGCAAGCGGTGGTCGACTGCCAAGAGCTGCCCACCGGCAACTACGACGTGAACGTGCTGAGCGGCCTCGCGGGCGCCACGGCGCACGATCTCGCTGCGGAGTGCACCGCCGAGTGCGTCGATGGCGGTGAAGATCCCGCGACGTGCATGACCAGCTGCACGACGTACGCGGCGCTGCGCAGCGAGACCGGCTTCAGCTTCGAGGGCGGGGTCTACTCGAGCCAGGCCTGGGCGATCCCCAACGACCTGGGCTGCCCGGATCTCAGCTATCGACCGACGGCGATCAACCAGCTCGATCCGCCGAACGAAGACGGCTCGCTCCTCGCGTGCAGTGATCCGGGCGCGTCGCTCTTGGTGCACCAGGGTCGCGAGGGCGGCTTCTCGGTCGTCGAGGTCGATCCGCTGACCTCGGGCGATCCCGCCGCGATGGGCAACGGGCACGGCGTCGCCGCGTGCACCAGCGCGCTGCATACCGCGGGTCCGATGGCCGGCACCGTGGGCCCGGTCGCGTACCAGACGTTCCCCGAGGCGTTCGTCGCGCTCTGCTGCGAGCCCGTCCGACACTTGTGCGGCGTGCCGCTCTGCGACGCGCGCACCAGCGCCGACCTCGCGGGCTACCCCGAGGCCGTCCGCGGCGGCGGCGCCGACGGCAGCGCGCGGAGCACCCGCGAGATCCGGCTGGACGCCGAGGTCGCGCGCGAGGGTGGCGTCACGCTGCCGACGTGCGTGCCCTTCTTGCCGCCCGCCCAGTGCTGCGATCCGAGCTGAGCCGGCTCGGTTCGACAGCGCGGAGATCACGGCGCAACGTCCCGCGGATGGAAAGCGGTGCATGGACGAAGACGATCGGCTGAAGCGCATCTCGGAGGCGCTCCATCATCCGTTCTCCAACCCCGAGCACTTGCTTCATGCGCTGACCCATCGGTCGTTCGCGCACGAGCAGCCGCGCAGTCGCGTCGGGGACAACGAGCGACTCGAGTTCTTGGGGGACTCGATCGTGGGCGCGGCGGCCGCGGAGATCCTGTTCGAGGCGTTCCCGTCCGCGCCCGAAGGCGAGCTGACGCGGCGTCGCGCCGAGCTGGTGTGCGAGCGCTCGCTCGCGAAGATCGCCGAGCAGCTGCAGCTCGGCGAGGCGCTGCGCCTGGGTCGCGGTGAAGAGCGGAGCGGCGGGCGCAAGAAGCCGCGGCTGCTCGCGAGCGCGCTCGAGGCGTGCATCGGCGCGGTCTTCCTCGACGGAGGCTTCGCGGCCGCGCACCAGAGCGCGCACCGCGTCTTGAGCCCCGCGGTCGAGATGGCGGCGCCCGGCTCGAGCGACTTCAAGTCGCGCCTGCAAGAGCGACTGCAGGGCGAGAAGCGAGGCGCGCCCCGCTACGAGGTCACCGAGCTCGAAGGACCCGAGCACGCGCGCATCTTCCACGTCGCGGTCACCCTCGACGGAGCGCGCCTCGGCGAGGGCTCGGGCCGGAGCAAGCTCGAAGCCGAGCAGTCCGCCGCCGAGCAAGCGCTGTCGCGCGAAGGCTGAGCCCCACGCCGCGCGGACTCGTTCCCGTCGCGCTGCAAACGCTGCCGCGGATTTGCGGGTGTCGCCCGGTGGGCCGCACACTGCTCGACACGCATGACGCGTCCCTTCGCAGTTCACCTGGACGTCCGCTCGTGAGCGCCGCGCGCTGGCGCGTCCTCGTCGTCGACGACTCGGCCACCATCCGGACGATCCTCAAGGCGTCGGTGGAGCTGGGCGCGCCCAAGGGCAGCGTCGCGTTGCTCGAGGCGAGCGACGTGAAGGAAGCGCTCGATCACCTCGAGCGTGATCGCGTCGATCTCCTCCTGCTCGACCGCAACATGCCGAAGGTCGACGGGCTCGCGCTGGTCAAGCAGCTCCGGGACGCGGGGAGCGACCTGCCGATCGTCATGATCAGCGCCGTCGCCGACCCCACCCAGGTCGCCGAAGCGACGCGCGCGGGGGTGACCGACTACATCACCAAGCCATTCCAGATGGCCGAGCTCTGGAAGCGGGTGTCCGTGCACTTGAAGCCGTGAGTGCGAACGCGACGTCGCTCGGAGACGGTGCGCGCGCAGAAAAAATTGGACCACAACCTCGCGGGGCTCACGCCGGGGGGAACGGAGCTGGTGGAATGCGAGGCTGCGGTCCGGGTCGGGGTAGAGCAGAACGCGTGCCACAGAAACACCCCATGTTCATGGCGCTGCAATCACGGGGACGTAGCCCGCGCCAAGCAGTGGTGTCGGGTCTTCCCGCCACTCGAAGAGGGTTCGTGGAGCGTAGCCGCTGCGCCGCAGGTGTGGCGCAGTTCGTGTACTGTCGTCCGCATGTCACAACTCCTAGAGACAATCGCCAGCGAGCTCGGACCGCGGGTGCTCTCCCAAGTGGGCACGAAGGTCGGCGCCAATCCTCAGCAGACCCAAGCCGTCGCTGCCGCTGCCATTCCTCTGCTGGTCTCTGCGCTGGCGAAGAACAGCACCAAGCCTGGAGGCGCCGAGGCGCTCGCGGGCGCGCTCGAGCGCGATCACCAGCCCAACCTCGTCGATCAGCTCGGCCCGATCGCGGGCATGCTCGGCGGCGGCGCGGGGATCGCGGGCATCGCAGGCGCGATGCTGGGGGGTCAGAGCAAGAGCGACCAGGGCGGTCTCGGTGCGCTGCTCGGCGCGGCTGCAAGCGCGATGGGCGGGCAGAGCAAGGAGGCGATGCCCAAGGCGCTCCGAGGCGACAAGATCCTCGGCCACGTGCTGGGCGATCAGCAGGCCGGCGCCACCCACGCGGTGGCGAAGGCGAGCGGCGTGGATCCGAGCACGGTCGCCGCGCTCCTGCCGGTGCTCGCGCCCGTGGTGATGAGCGCGCTCGGCACGGCCAAGAAGGAGCGCGGGCTCGACGCGGGGGGCCTCGCGGGGTTCCTGCAGGGCGAGGCCGGCAAGCTCGGCGCGCAGCCCGCGGCGTCGTCGTCTGGGTTCGGCGCCGATGATCTGATCAAGGTCGGCGGCGCGCTCGCGCAGAGCGGCCTGCTCGGCAAGCTCTTCGGCTGAGCTTCAGGGCCTCGCTTCCGTGCGGCGCCCAACCATGGGAGCATCGTCGTCGCCATGGGACGTCACGACACGATCCGCGAGGTGATCGTCTACCCGCCACCCGCGCGACCGTCCGATGAGAGTCGGGCGCGCACGCACGCCGCCGATGTCGTCGCGTGGCTTCGCGAGCTGGAGGTCGACGAGAAGCCCACCAGCGTCGCCTTCACTGGCGCAGTGTCGGTCTTCGCGATTCTGGTCGCCACCGAGGGTCTCTTCTTGCGCGCCGTGCCGGACGAAGCGATCAGTGCCGCGGCGCGCGAGGCCCTCGACCAGAAGTGGGCACGCACGTTCGCGCTCGAGGACGTCGAGCACGCCGGGCAGCTCTGGATGCTCTCGTACACGGGGACGGCCGATCCCGGGGCGCTGGACTGGCTCGCCGGCGCCCGCGGCATCGAGCTATCGCCCCTGCTGGAGCAGCGGGTCCTCGCTGCTTCGCGATCGTTCTACTACCTGGGCTCGCTCGCTGGCGCGACGGTGACCCACTGCTACGGGGCCCAGCTCGTCCACTGACGAGCCTCCACGACTCCGTGCCGCGGGGCTCGTCTCACCGAGGTACTCGCGCGCTGCCTTCCTTCGGGAAGACACGCGACAGCACACGATCGAGGGGCCCGCGTCCGTACTCCCGGAAGCGGGCCTTTCGCTCGACGTACTCGATCGAGAAGAGCACGCCCATCAGCGCGTACGCGCCGCCGCCGGTGTAGCTCGCCCACACGAACGGGGTGGCCAAGAGCCCGAGCAACGCGGCGATCGCGCCGTTGATCACGAAGAACGCGCACCAGCGCTGGGTCCAGCGTCGGCAGTGCGCGCGCTTGTCGTCGGTCAGGTTCGGATCGCTCATGCGCGCGAAGCGCTCGATCATCGGGACCTGCCCCGATCGCAGCGTCTCGGCGAAGCTCAGGAGCAAAATCGCGTTGATCAGGACGGGCAGCGCGAGCAAGAGGCGCGCGTCGTCGGTGATCGCGCTGAGCACCACCACGCACAAGATCGCGAGCGGCACCCGCAGCACCGACCAGAACGTGCTGCGATCGGCGCCGCGCAGACGGAAGGCGATGAGCGGCACCAAGAGGCCCAGCACGATCACGCTCGTCGCGCGGGTGCCGAGGCGCGTCAGCCCGAGCCAGATGGCGACGGGATAGAGCACGGTGAGCACCGCGTTCAGCACCCCGAGCGCCACGGTGAGCGCAGTGGGACGCGGCGGTACGCCTCGAGGGCTCGTCTCCGGCGCTCCGCCGGCGTCGCTCACGTGGTCTTGTGCTGCGCGACGTAGGCCGCGAGGCTCTTCACGCTCGCGAAGATCTGGCGGTTCTGCTCGTCGTCGGCGCGGATGCGCACCCCGAAGCGCTTGTCGACGGCCATCGCCAGCTCGAGCGCATCGATCGAGTCCAGGCCCAGACCCTCGACGAAGAGAGGCGCCTCGGAGTCGATGCTCTCGCCATGAAAAGTGCCGAGTGGTACCAGAGCCTCCCGCCTCCGTCGAACCCGAAAGGCCTGTCCAGGACATCGGCGACGTGCTCGACGCGCTCCGCGGCGCGCGGCTCGCGGTCCTCACTGGCGCGGGCGTCTCGACGGACTCGGGGATCCCCGACTACCGCAGCCCCGGCCGGCCGCCGCGTCGCTCCATACAACATCAGGAGTTCCTCCACAGCGCGGCGTGGCGCCAGCGCTACTGGGCTCGGAGCGCCGTGGGGTGGCCGCACCTCTCGGCGGCCCAGCCGAGCGAGGTGCACCGCTGCATCGCGCGCCTGCCGGTGGCGCGCCTGATCACCCAGAACGTCGATCGCCTCCACCAAGCGGCGGGATCGCGCGAGGTGATCGAGCTGCACGGAGCCCTCGCCGAGGTGAAGTGCCTGACGTGCGATCGGCGGAGCGAGCGCGCGGCGCTGCAGTCCCGCTTGCTCGAGGCCAACCCGGCGCTCGATCACGCGGCGTCGATGCGACCCGATGGCGACGCCGAGCTCGACGCGCTCTCGATCGAGCGCTTCGTCGTCGTGGACTGCGAGGCGTGCGGTGGGCTGCTCATGCCGAACGTCGTCTTCTTCGGCGGGAGCGTGGAGCGAGCGATCGTCGATGCCGCGTACGCCGAGGTCGATGCGTCGGACGCGCTCGTCGTGCTCGGCACGTCGCTCACCGTGTTCTCCGGCTACCGCTTCGTGCGCCGCGCCAGCGATCGGAACAAGCCCGTCGTCATCATCAACCGGGGCCCGACGCGCGGCGACCCGCTGGCCACGCACCGGATCGACGCAGGCTTGAGCGACGTGCTCCCCGCGCTGCTCGAGGGCCTCGGCCGCTGAGGCTGCGGCTCACAGATCGAGGACGAGGACCTTGCTGCGGCGCTTGTGGTCGTAGCGCTCGCGGCGCGCGGAAGGGAGCGTCTTGTAGCTCGCGGGCACGAAGCCGCGCTCGCGGAAGAAGTGCTGGCTCTGCGTGGTGAGCACGAAGACCTTTCGGATGCCGCGCTTCTGCGCCAGCTCGACGACGTGATCGACGATCTGCTCGCCTCGGCCGGTCTCGCGGTAGCTGGGGTGCACCGCCAGGCAGTAGAGCTCGGCGATGTTCTCGGGCTCGAAGTTCTCGAGCGCCGCGCAGCCGATGATCATCTTGTCGCGCTCGATCACCACGAAGCGATCGATCTCGTGCTCCAGGTTCTCGCGGGTGCGGCGCACCAAGAAGCCCTGCTCTTCCAGCGGACCGAGCAGCGAGAGCAGCCCGGGGATGTCGTCGAGGCGCGCCGCGCGGAGGCCCTCGTAGTCCTCGGCGGTGACGAGCGTGCCGCGACCCTCGCGGGTGAAGAGCTCCTGGAGGATCGCGCCGTCGAGGCGGCGCTCGACGAGGTGCACCCGCCGTACGCCTTCGCGGCACGCGCGCGCCGCAGCGAGAAGATGGCGCTTGGCGTCGGCGTGCAGGTGCTTGCCGTTCTCGGCGAGCTCGGCGGCCTCGACCGGCTTGAGCTGCGGGATGAGGCGGTTGCGCTTGTCGACCGCGCCCTTGCCCTCGACGAGCGCGATCAGCTTGTCCGCGCCCAGCGCCGCGGCGGCCGACGCCGCGACCTCGTGCGAGCTCAGGTTGAAGACCTCACCGGTCGGTGAGTAGCCCAGGGGCGAGAGGAGCACGACGTCGCCGTGATCGAGGCGCGCCTTGATCGCCTCGACGTCGATGCGGCGCACGCTGCCGGTGAGCTGGTAGTCGATGCCCGAGCGCACGCCGAAGGGGCGCGCGATCACGAAGTTGCCGCTCGCCACCCGGATGCGCGCGTGCGCCATCGGCGAGCTGGGCAAGCCCATCGAGAGCAAGCCCTCGACGCGTCCTCGGATGTTGCCCACCGCGTCCTCGACGCAGCCCATCGTCGGTCGATCGGTGATGCGCACGCCGTCGACGAAGCGCGGCTTGATCTTCCGATCACGCAGGCGCTTTTCGATCTGGGGGCGGCTGCCGTGCACCAGCACGAGGCGCACGCCGAGCGCTTGGAGCAGCGCGACGTCGTGCACCAGGTGGGGGAACTCGTGATCGATCACGGCCTCGCCACCGAACATCACGACGAAGGTTCGTCCGCGGTGCGCGTGGATGTACGGCGCGCTCAGACGGAAGAAGTCGACGAAGGAGTGAGGTGCTTCGGGCGTGGGCATGTCGGATGGCTCGATCAGACGAGGCAGTGCTCGGCGATCAGCTTCTCGAGGAGCGTGATCATCGGCTGGATGCGCGCGAGCGGCAGGTGCTCACCCGGCTGGTGCGCGACCTCGATGTCGCCCGGACCGAGCACCACCGTCTCGGGCGCGAGCGCGGAGAAGAACGGCGCCTCGGTGCCGAAGGCGGCCGTCGTGCTCGGCGCGCCCGTGAGGCGCTCGACGGCCTGGATGAGCGGCGCGGTCTGCGGCGTGGCGAAGGGAGGGATCGCGTCGTGCAGGCGCTCGAGCGAGATCGTCAGCTCCGAGCCCGCGAGCGCCGTGGTGACCGCGTCGAGCACGGCCGCGCGCACGACGGCGTCGTCCATCCCGGGCAACAGACGCACGTCGAAGGTCAGCTCGCAGTCGGCGCAGATGCGGTTGGGGTTGTCGCCGCCGTGGATGTAGCCGAGGTTGATCGTCGGCACGGGCGGAGCGAAGGCGTCGTCGCGCCACTGATGCTGCAAGCGCGCGCGCACCTCGCCGAGCGCATCCATCGCCTTGCGCATCCCCTCGAGCGCGCTCCGACCCAGCGACGGATCGCTCGAGTGGCCCGAGCGGCCGCGGAGGAACAAGCGCTCCATCGCGACGCCCTTGTGCGCTCGGACCGCGCGCAGCGCCGTGGGCTCGCCGATCAGCGCGGCGCGCGCGCTCACCCCGTCGCTCAGTCGGCCGCGCGCGCAGAGCGCCTTGGCCCCGTCCATGCCGGACTCTTCGTCCGCGGTGCCCACGATGATGAGCGGGCGCTTCAGCTTGCTCGGATCGATCGCGGCGGTGGCCTCGAGCGCGAGCGCGAAGAACGCCTTCATGTCGGCGACGCCCAAGCCCACGAGCGTGTCGCTCACTTCGGTGAGCGTGAACGGATCGGTCCTCCACTGGCCGCGATCGTAGGGGACGGTGTCGAGGTGCCCCGCGAGCACCAGACCGCCTTCGCCGCGACCGAGCACGCCGATGACGTTGCGCTTGTCTTCACCGCCGTGGTGGCTGGCCACCGGCATCAGCTCGACGGAGAAGCCCGCGTCCGAGAGCCAGCCGCCGTAGAGCTCTGCGACGCTCCGATTCGACATGTCGAGCGCGGGCGAGACGGCGCTCACCGACGGCTCCTTCACCAGCGCTGCGATGCGATCGACGACCTTCACGAGGCGCCGAGCCTAGAGCGCCGACCCGCTTGGTTCCACATGGAATCCACCGGAGTCGGGCTCTCGGGGGTGTGGGGCCCGACGAAGTTCACTTCGTCGGGGCAAGGGGTGCACGCGCCCCTCGGAGAACGACGGGTGGAGCAACGCTTCGAGCGAATCGGTGCTCCAGCATGTTCGACAGCGCACGGGCGACGCAGACGTCACCCGGGGGGAAAGCTCCAGGTGTTCTCGCAGATGAAGTTCAAGCGATCGTCGCAGTCGCGATCGTCGAAGCGATCGGCGGCGTTGATCAGCCCGCAGTTCTCTTCGTTGTTCTCCGAGCCGTTTCGATCGTTCGGCTCGTTCGCGCTCCAGGGGTAGACGCCCACCATCGCGTCCGCGCCGAAGGTCACCCCGGTGTCGGGCCAGCGCCAGCCCATGTTCGGCGTGCTGCCCCCGTCGGGCTGGCTGAGCGCGACCCAGCTCTCCCCCGTGATGCGATCGCCGAGCACGGAGAGCTCGGTGCTGTTGTTCACCGTCGAGAGCTGCGCCCCGCCGATCGTGTCGCACTGCGCGGGGGCCTCGTCATCTCCGCGCCGGGTGCCGGTGCACGCGTAGTAGACGTGGGTCCAGAAGGTCGTCGGACTCGTGCAGCCGTGGCCGCAGTCCGAGCCTTCGTCGACGTCGCCATCGCAGTCGTCGTCGATCGCGTTGCAGGGGATCTCCTCGACGGGGACGCAGCGGCGCGCCGCGGGATCGGCCGCGCAGAGCACCCGCTGCATGTCGTCGCAGTTGTCCTCGAGGTAGATCCCGTCGTCCCCGAAGGCCACGCAGCGATGCGACGGGTCGTCGCTCGGGTTGCCACCGAACGTGAGCATCGGGGTCGGGCTGCCGTCCCACCAGACGTACTCGCCGCTCTTGTCGAAGTCGTTGGCGGCGACCCAGTGCGGGCCTGCGCTCAGCGACGCGAGTCGGTCCCGCACGAGGTCTTGATCGCGCTCGTCGCCGAAGCTCGCGAGCTCGTAGCCCGGACCCATGCGGCGGCACGCGCCCGACCACGCTTCGATGCCCGAGATCCGAGGACAGCTCTGGTAGGCGACCCCGCCCACGGTGAAGGCGACGCACGTCGCGCCGATGCTGCAGCCTCCGTCATCGACGATGCCGTTGCAGTCGTCGTCCAGCGCGTCGCACGTGGTGTCGCTCGCAGCGCAGTCGCTGCCATCGGACGGAGGCAGCGGCGCGTCCTCGGCAGGCGTGTCCGGGCGCGGCGCGTCCAGACCCGGTACGTCGTCGAGCGGGCCGGCGTCGAGGCCGGGATCATCGACGATGGGTGCGCGGAGCAAGGCGCAGCCGGTCAGGCACGCGGCGAACACCAGGGCGAAGCGAGGCACTCGGGCATCGTGCCCGAGATCGCCTCACTCACGCCACCCCGCTCACCAGCGGCCGCCCGAGACGGGCTCGAGCCGGCTCTCGCGACGCACCGCCGCGCGCGCGACCGCGCGGTGGCTCTCGCCCTCGGGCAGGGTGAAGTGCACCGTGCGGTTGTCGTCGAGCGCGCGGATCCGGAGATCGCCCGAGATGGCGTGGCCGGTTCCGTCGCTGCCGGTGCGCGAGATCTCGATCACGTAGTTGCCCACGCTCGCGCGGCTCAGGCCGATCAGCTCGCGCCCCGCGGCGCTCGCGTCGCGACCGACGACGGTCGTGCGACCGCCCATCCACGACAGGCGCGTTCCGTCCGGCGTGATGATCGCGATGTCGATGTCGTCGCCGCCGCTCCAGGTCGCGTCCACCGTGAGATCGCCGCGGGTGCGCAGCGCAGGCGCTTCGCTGGAGGCGACGGTCTCGGCGCGCGAGCGCACCCGGTCTTCGCGCACCGAGCGCAGCACCGCGTCCGCGAGGCTCGCGTGGCCTGCGGCGCGCTCGCAGCGCAGCGCGGCGCCGACGCGATCGGCCGAGCTCGGATCGATCTCCGCGAGCGAGACCCGGTGGGCGCACGCGCGCTCCGTCTCACCCGCGCGCTCGTAGGCGAGCGCCAAGCGCTCCTGCAGCGTCGCGTCGTCGGGGCGAAGATCGACCGTGCCCGAGAGCAGGCGGAGCGCCTCGGCGCCGCGGCCCATCCGCGCGATCAAGTCGGCGCGCGCTGCGAGCGCCTCGGGATCCAGGCGGTCGCGTCCGAACCACGCGTCCGCCACTTCGAGCGCGCGCTCGAGGTTGCCGGCGCGGGCCAGCGCGCGCACCGCGGCGCGGTGACGATCGCGGCTGTCGGGGCTCGCGCGGAGCGCCTCCTCGGCGCGCCGCGCGGCCTCGGTCTCGCTGAAGGTCGGCGCCGCGGACGTGTCGATGTCGCCCACGCGGTAGTAGACCCGACGCATCCAGGTGCCGCTGCTGCGGCTGCTGCGACCGCCGAGCTCGTTCGAGAACGGCGCGGCAGCCGACGCCTCGGCGGCGGGCGCCGACGTTCGAGGCGCAGCGGTGTCGGCGGACGCGCGCCGCTCGCGACGCGCAGGTCCCGCGCTCCCGCCGCCGCTCGCGCTGCTGGTCGCGCCGGTCGCGGCTCGGAGACCACCCGCGCCTCGGCCGTAGCCCGAGCCCACACCGCTTCCAGCGCTGTCGTCGAGCGCGCCCATCATCGCGTCGCCGTCCATCGCGCGGTCCATGCGCTCGGCCTCGCCCGCGACCGCGAGCGTGCCCGCGCTGCCGCCGCCTTCGACGTCTTCCTCGCCGGTCCAGCTCGCGCCGGCCTCGCCGCGATCGATGCCGAAGGCGCGGAACATCGCCTCGCTCTCGAGCACGAGGAGCGACGTGTGCCGGCTCATCACCCGGTAGGCGCGCGAGAGCGCGATGATGCGCGCCTCGTCCTCGCCGCGGCCCTCGAGCTCGAGGCGCTCGATGGCGCCCGACGCCCAGAGCTGGGGCACGAAGAGGTTGCCCGCGTTCGTGCTCGCGGTGAGGTTCACCGGGTAGCGCTGCTCGAAGGGCGCGCCGCCGACGTTGCCCCGCAGGATCACCTCACCGGTCACGGTGGGCTGATCCATGCGCGCGACGATCACGACCTCCTCGCCGTTGCGGATGGTGGGCAGCACGGTGGGCGCGCTGTCGGAGAGCCCGCTCGGCAAGGTGACGACCGGATGATCGAGCGAGATGCCGTACGTGGTCTCGAGCACCGCGAGCGCCGCCGCGCTGGTGCGCTGGCCCGGCACGTAGGGCACGTAGTGGCCGCCGCCGGCGCGGGCGATCGCGCCGAGCGCGACGGTGTCCGCGTCCTGTCCGATGCCGACCGTGGTGAAGGAGACGTGGCGCGCGTCGGCGACCTCGGACGCGATCGTTCCGAGGGTGCCCGCCGCGCGGTGGCCCACCGACGCGACGCCGTCGCCGACGTAGATCACGTGCACCTCGCGGCCCCCGTCCGTCGGCAGCTCGGCGGCGCGGCGCAACGTCGCGCCGAGATCGGACGCGCCCGCGGGCTCGATGGTGGTGAGCCACGCGTCGACCGCGCGCACCTCGGCCGAGGTGGGCGAGCGGAAGGAGCGCGTGGTGGCGCCGCCCCCGTCGATCGAGCGGCACTCGAGATCACACGCCATCACGGTGAAGCGATCGCGGCGATCGAGCTCGGCGATCACGCCGGTCACCAAGCGGCGCGCGCGATCCCAGCGCTCGCCGACCATCGACTGCGAGGAGTCGAGCACGATCGCGTAGTCCCGCGGACGACCCTCGGTGCGGGCCGAGAGCGTGGGACGCAGCGCGAACGCGACGTAGCCCCGGCCATCGGCGGCGATCGCGCGGTGCGCGGCGAGCACGTCGTCGTCGCGCTCGCGGCTCCGCTCGGGCGGCGCGGTCGCCGCCGCGCCGGTGTACGTCCAGTGCGAGAGTTCGCGCTCGCCGGACGGCAGCGCGTAGTCGATCACCAGATCGCCGTTGGGCCGGAAGTCCCGCGCGCTGTAGCTGAGGCGCGTCGCGTCGCCCTCGGCGGCGCTGGTGGTGGCGTAGCCCCGCGCGTTCACCGAGGCGGCGCCGGCGACGCGGACATCGAGCGTCATCTCCCCGATGCGGGTCGAGTCGTCGCGAGAGTGCGCCATCGGGTACACGTAGCGGCGCCCCTCCGCGCTCGGCGGGATGGTCTCGGTGTAGGCGATCGCGACGCGGCGCTCGCCGTGCGCGGGGATCGGGAAGATGCGCAGCTCGAACGATCCGCCGCGCTGCCACTCGAGGAGCGCGGGATCGCGCCAGGGGCCCGAGACCCAGATGAACTCTTCGTTGGGGTTGCGGGCAGCGGGCCGGGTCGCGTTGCGGATGACGCCGCGCCAGATCCGCGAGGCGCGCTCGCGGGGCACGAAGGCCGCCTCTTCCATCTCGCCGTTCACGTCGAGCGCCAGACGCGCGATGTGCGCGTTCGGCGGCATCGGGAAGCGGTAGATGCCCTCGAGCTCGTGCTCGGAGTCGTTGCGGAAGACCTCCTCGATCTCGGTGCGCGCGACGTTGCCCACGATGCGGACCCGGATGTTGTGCGAGGCGATGTTGAGCGGGCGCTCGCGATCCTCGCGCTCCCCGGGGCGACGGGCCCGCAGCGAGCCGATGCCCGCGATGGTCTCCTCGGCCGTGCTCTCGGCGCCGTCTTCGTTCTGTAGCTCGCTGGCCCAGCCGACCGCGCGCGCCAGATCGATGCTGGGCACGACGGTGGGCGCGCCGCCCGCACGCACCACGCCCTCTTCGCCCACGTCCACGTCCGCGCGGCGGCCTCGCTGCTCGCGAGCGAGACCTTGCCGCGGGTGACGCGCACGCTGGTGAGCTCGTCGGTCGCGGTGAGATCGAAGCGGGTGCCGAGCACCTCGATGCCGCCCGTCGGGGTCGCGATCGTGAAGTTCGCGCCGCCCTCGAGGTGCTCGATGTCGGCGAGGATCTCGCCGCCGGTCAGGCGCGTCGCGCGGGTGCCGCTCGCGTCGAGCATCAGCTCGGTCGAGTGGTTCAAGACGATCTGCGAGCCGTCCGCGAGCGCGATCTCGACGCGGGTGTGTCCGTCGGTGCGCACGCTCGCGCCCGGGCCGAGGTTCGAGTCGGCGTTGGCCGCGTGGTACTCGCCGCCCGCGTCGCGGATCTCGACGCCGGTGCCGACCTCACCGCCCGCGGCGCGGACGATGCGGGTGATGTGACCGGTCAGGCCCCCGAGGGACGCGACGCTCTCGTTGCCCTCGGTCGCGTCGGACGTGGGCCACAAGAAGATCGCGGCGGCGCCTGCGAGCGCGGTCGCGGTGACCACACCGAGCACACCGAGGCCGGTCGCCAGCGCGCGGCGACGAGCCCGGGCGCGGTCCATCGAGACGACGTTCGGGGCCGGCGCGGGCTCTTCGTGCGCAGCGCGCACCGCGCCCTGCGTCGGGGTCTCGGGCACGTCCGCCATCGAGTCGGCATCGTCGCTCGCAGGGTCGAGCGCCGAGGCGCTGACCAGCATCTCCATGCTCACGGTCGGCGCGACCTTCTTGGCGTCGCTCGCTCCCTCGCTCATGGACGCGCTCGCCACCGCGCGCTCGATCGGCTGGGGGCTGGAGCTGCGCGGGCTCTCCGCGCCCGCCTCGCTCGCACCGACGAGACCGCCCGGCTGGGTGGTGCGGCCGGTGTCGTTGGCGCGCGCATCGAGCGCGGCGAGCACCCGCGCGTCGAGATCCGCAGGCGGCACGTAGTCGGCGCCCGCGTCCTTCATGCGCTCGGCCGCTCGCTGCGCCTCGTGGCGCAGATCGGCGGCGTCGGGATCGTCCGCCAAGAAGTCGGCGTGCCGCGCGATCGCGGCGGCGTCTCCGTCGACGATCAGCGCGAGCTCGTCCAAGAACCGGTCCATCTTTTCTGCCTTCGCGCTCATCGCTCGACCTCCGAGAGAAGCTGCTTCAGATGCGCGAGCCCGCGGCTCACGCGCTTGCGTGCCGCGGGCTCGTCGATGCCCAGGCTGGCGGCGATCTCGGCGTACTCGAGGCCGGCCTCGTAGCGCATGACCACCGCGTCGCGCTCGCTGGGCTTGAGGTCTTCGATCGCGGCGCGGACCTTCAGCGCGCGGCGCTGGGCCTCGAGCAAGTGATCGGGCTGGCCACTGTCCGAGATGCGATCGGCGTCGTGCACCAATCGCAGACGTCGCTCGCGGCGGCCGCGGATCTCGAGGCGCTTGGCGCACATGCGCCGGGCGATCCCGAAGAGGAACGCGCGCACCGTGCCTTCGGCCCGAAACGTGGGGAACGCGTCGTGCGCTGCGAGCAGCACTTCTTGCGCGACCTCCTCCGCCTCGGCCTGCGATCCCAGCATCGCCATCGCGAGCCGACCGATCGAAGGGCCATGTTCTCTCGCCGCCTGAGCGACGGCATCCCGGTACTGACCCGCCTGGATGAGGGCCGCGATGGGCTCCACCAGGGGATCGGGCGTGGGTGGAAAGACGGCTGCGCTCATGAGCATCGACTCCAGTGCCTGGGACCCCGCAGGCTGTGACCGAGCATCCCAACATTTTTTGGGTCCGGCCGACAGCGACGGATGGTACGAGCGCGTTCCGGCGCCCGCCGCCGCGCTTCGGTCCGCTGACGAATGGGACGAACGACGTCCCCGACTCTGATCAGGCGCGGGTGGCGGCGAGCTGTTGGGCGAATGCCGCGACGCTCTCGGGGCGCTCGTTCGGGTCTTTGGCGAGCGCGCGCAGCACCAGCGCGTCGAGGGACGGGGGGATGCCGGCGACGATCGCGCTCGGTGCGACGGGCTGTTCCGTCAACAAGAGCGTCAGGACGGCGAACGCGGTGTTGCCCAGGAAGGGCGGTACGCCCGCGATCATCTCGTAGGTGAGCGCGCCCAGGCCGTACACGTCTGCGCGCGCGTCGACGCGCTCGCCGCGCGCCTGCTCGGGCGCCATGTAGTGCGCCGTGCCCACGATCGCGCCGGTGCGGGTCACCCACACGCTGCCGCCCTCGCGGATCGGCTTGGCGAGCCCGAAGTCGACGAGCACCGCGCGCTCCGGGCGCCCCGGGCGCGCCGACATGAACACGTTCGAGGGCTTCAGATCGCGGTGCAGGATCCCCTGCGCGTGCGCGGCGCCCAGCGCCTCGGCGACCTCGAGCGCGATCGCGCGCGCGTCCGGCCACGCCAGCCGACCGTGCCGCGCGAGGCGGTGCTCGAGCGTCTCGCCCTCGAGCAGATCCATCACGAGGAAGTGCACACCGTCGGGCGTCTGATCGAAGTCGTGCACCGCGACGATCCCCGCGTGTCCGATCGCGCTCGCGGCCTTGGCCTCGCGCTCGAAGCGGTGCAGCGCCTCGGTGGAGACCCGCTCGTCGGGCAGCATCGTCTTCACCGCGTAGCGGCGACCGGTGCGCGCGTGGCGCGCCGCGTACACCGCGCCCATGCCGCCCGACGCGAGGCGGTTCTCGACGAACCAGGTGTCCTTCAGGGTGCGACCGGTGAGATCGCTGGTGCTCTGCACCGCCGAGCGCGCGTGCGGCATCGACGGAGCAGGCGTGCGCTGGGTGTTCGGGAAGAGCGAGGGCGTGGTCGCCGCGAGCGCGTCGGGGCGCACGCTCGGATGACTCGGGTGGCCGAGCGGGAGCATCGGGGGCGGCAGCTCGATGGGCGCGGGCGGCCGGTGGCTCGGCGGCTGGCTGGTGGGCGGGATCGCGCTCGGCGTCGGGTGCGCCGGCGACAGCCGCGGCGCGGGGATCGATGGGCTCGGTGCGCTCGGATCGAAGAGCCCGCCGCGCGAGAGCGCGTCCACGTACGCCCGCTGCGCGCGCGCAGTCCCCAGCTCGCTGATCAGCCGCGACAGATCGAAGCTCGTCCCGTTGGGGAACGTGACCAGCAGCACCTCGAGCGCGCTGGCGCGGCGCAGCTCGCGCACGCCGATCACCAGGCCCGCGACCGACGCGAACGCCGGCAGTAGACCCGCGAAGAGCGCACAGAACGCGAACGCGATCGGATCGGGCGGCGGCGTGTCGGTGCTCGTCGGCGCCGGATCGAACAGGATCAGGAGCACCAAGCCGACGACGAAGAGCCCGAAGACGATCCCGAACACGCCGAGACCCAGCCAGACCGCGGCGCGGACCCGGAAGTCTCGACACGCGCGACCGATGTTCTCGGCTCGGATCTGCACGACGAGAATCGCAACGTATCTCGCCACGCCCCGCGCTGCACGATCGGAGTGACGATCACGTCGCGCGCGGTCGCTTGCCCGTCCAGCGCAGGAACGCTCGCTCGAACGCGCCCCGCGAGCTGAAGCCGACCCGGTGCGCGACGGCCTCGATCGTGAGCGCGCGATCTTGCAGCAGCTGCTCGGCCCGGCGCGCGAGGACCTTGCTGCGCAGCGCACCGAACGTCGTCTCCATGGCGGTGAGCTTGCGCTGCAGCGTCCGGCCGCTGAGGCCCATCTCCGCGGCGATCGCCTCGAGGCTCGCGCCCTCGCCTTCGTGCACCGCCCAGAACGCGCGCTCGAAGTCCCGCTCGAACGTGGACGTCGCCTCGCCCAGAAGGAGCTTGGGCGCGTGCTCGAGGAGCAGGTTCGAGAGGCCGGGCGCCGCGCCCAAGAAGGGTCGGCTCAGATCGGCGCGCGAGAAGAGCAGCTGCGAGGCGGGCTGGTTCCAGCGGGGCACCACCCCGAAGAACGCGGCGTAGCCCGCCTCGTCGGCGCGGGGCAGCTGGTGCTCGATCGCGAACGGCACGACGCGCACCCCCGTGCAGTGGCGGACGAGCGCGGTGGCCGCGGCGAAGATCGTGTCGACCCCGTGGCGCGAGCGGAGCGTCGGCGCGCGGTACTCGATCCCGCCGGCTTGCTCGGTGTCGATGCGCCGGATGCTCGCGTTCTGCACGAAGAGGTTCATCACCCGCACCAGCACGTCGATCGCCGCGTCGAGGTGCGAGGCGTGCGCGAGCGCCGGACCGACCACGCCCATCTGATCGAGGGTGAAGCGCGAGCCCGCGCGCACGCCCCAGATCGGATCCTGCGTGAGCCGATCGAGCCCCGCCCAGAGCTGCAGCGTCTCTTCGTAGGTGAGGACCGGATCGGCCTCGAGCTTGCTCAGCGGCATGCCCGCCGCGTGCGCGACCTCGGAGAGCGAGAGCCCCAAGAGGCGAGGCCAGGTGAGCACCATCGACGAGACGCGTATCTTGTTCGCGCGAGCGTCGGCTGCCGTCCGGACCACGGCGCGGGAGCATACACCCCACGAGGCGCGGTGGCGTCGGGGCCGACACGATCGCGCGGCGGCACGGCCACACCGCGGGCACGGCGCACGGGAAAGACGCGCAGGATCGCCTGCTCCCGGTCTTGCAGTGGGCGAGCGACCCATGCGCCTCTGGCTCCTCGCCTCGTTGTTCCTCTGGCCGCTCTCGGCCCGCGCCCAAGAGCGGCCGCGTCCCGCCGCCACCGTCAACGATCTCTGGTCCGAGCTCAGCCCGGGGGTGCGCTACCTCGATCGGCGCACCAGCGTGCCGACGCACCTGCACGCGGTCGTGATCGATCGGGGCGCGAGCGCCGCGAGCGTGGCGGTGACCCGCTACGAGGATCGCTGGGCGACGGTCTCCGAGCACGCCGCGAGCCTGCCGCCCGACCGCTTGCTCCTCGCGACCAACGGCGGCTTCTGGAGCACGTTCCAGACGCCGCTCGGCATCACCGCGGGCGGCGGCGAGCTCTGGCCGAGCAGCGCGCCCGATCCGCTCGCGAGCACCTTCTGGATCGATCGCGAAGGGACGCCGCACATCAGCCCGCCGGAGACCGAGTGGGACGAGGGCTCGCTCGCGGAGATCGCCGAAGCGGTCGGCGGGCGGCCGATTCTCGTCGAGGACGGCGAGCTCGCGCTCGACATGCTCGATCCCTTCCCCACCGCCAACGATCGCGCGCCGCGCACCGCGATCGGGATCGGCGCGCGGGGGCGCACCCTCATCATCGCGGTGGTCGACGGACGGCAGCCCAGCAGCCGGGGCATGACGCTCTACGAGCTGTCGCGCTTGATGATCGAGCTCGGCGCCGAGCGCGCGCTGAACCTCGACGGAGGCGGCTGCAGCGAGATGGTGGTGCCCTCGCTCGGCGGAGTGGTGAACGTGCCGGCGCGCGGGCGCTGGGAGGTCGCGCTCGCCGAGGCGCTGACCGATCTCTCTCCGCTCGAGCGCACCCGCGACACCGACGCGGGCACGGAGCTCTGGGTGCATGGTCGAGAGCGCGAGGTGATGAGCCACATCGCGGTGATGCTGCCCGCCGTGGCGGACCCGGCGTCCGTGCGCGGGGTCGAGAGCGAGCTCGTCGCCGGGATCGAGCCGCCCGCCCCGATCGCGGCGAGCCGTCGGCCCGCGCGCCCCTGGCGCACGCTGCGCGAGTGGGTGGTGCCGGTGCTCTACTTCGGGCTGCCGCCGATCGGCGTGCTCGCGCTAGGCCGCTTGTTGCTCGCAGCGTTCCGGCGGGTGACGACGCGCTGATGCGCGGCCTCGGCGACGCGGAAGCGCACCGACTCCGATCAGCGGCTCAGAGGCAGTCGCCGTCCATGCACATCGTGCCGCCCATCGTGCACACGGTGCCGTTGGTCGCGCGCATGTCGGTCGGGCACATCGCGGTGCCGCCTGCGCAGACCTCGGCGGTGTCGCACTCCGCGTCGATCGCGGGACGGCACTCGAAGCCCGCCGCGCGGAACGCGTCGGTCGGGCAGGTGGCCAGCGTGCCGTTGCAGCTCTCGGCGATGTCGCAGCCGCCGGAGGCCGCCGCGCGGCACACGGTGCCCGCGGTCGCGACGACGTCGGTCGGGCACGCGGCGCTGCTGCCCGAGCAGTTCTCGGCGACGTCGCAGCCGCCCGCGACCGCGGCGCGGCACACGACACTGCTCGCGGCGAACGCGTCGGTCGGGCAGTCGGTGGTGGTTCCGTCGCACGTCTCCGCGACGTCGCAGCCGCCCGTGGCCGCTGCGCGGCACACGACGGTGTCGGCGGCGACGGCGTCTGCCGGGCAGGTGGGCAGCGTGCCATTGCACATCTCGGCGACGTCGCAGCCGCCCGCGACCGCGGGGCGGCAGGTCACGGTGTTCGCGGAGACCACGTCGGTCGGGCAGGTCGTCGCGACTCCGTCGCACATCTCGGCGACGTCGCAGAGGCCGGCGGCCGGACGGCACTCGACGGTGCTGGGCGCGGGCCCGGTGGCCGCGCAGGTCGGGGTGCCACCGGTGCAGTCGGTCTCGCCGAGCTCGCAAGCGTTGCCCGTGTCGCAGGCCTCGCCTGGCGTGCAGGTGTCGCTGCACATGCCGCTCGCGTTGCAGAAGCCGGCGGTGCAGGTCGTGCCGACCGGCTCGAAGTCGTCCTCGGGGCACGTGGTGCCCGTGCCGTCGCACACCTCGGCGACGTCGCACTCACCCGCGTCGGCGCGGCACTCGGTGCCCGCGGCGAGCGCCTCGCCCGTGCCGGTGCACGTCACCGCGTCGGCGACGCAGGTGAACTCACCGACCTCGCACGAGTCGGGGAGATCGCACGGCATCCCGAGCTGGGGATCGCCGTCGCAGGCGCTGCCGCCCGTGTCGCCCACCGGCGCATCCGTCCCCGCGTCGCGGCCCGCGTCGTCACTCGGCGCGTCCACGCCGGCGTCGTCGCTGATGCGCGAGCGATCGAAGTTCACGATGAGCTGACAGCCCATGCTCGCGGCAGCGAGGCAGAGCGCAGCGATCCAGACGAGGGCGGAGTAAGAGGTACGGAGCGACACGGCGGAGCCAGGGTACACGAAACTCCTGCCGTCGTCCGGTGACCTTTCGGTAGCTGCGTGCGCCCGCATCCGCCCCGTCGGGGTCAAGCCAAGAGCACCACGGTCACCCGATCGCCGCCCTCTTCGGTCGCGCCTGGGCGGAAGCGCTTCACCCAGCGGGTCTGCTCCTTGAGCCGGGCCCGCACCGCGTCGCGCAGCGCGCCGGTGCCGACGCCGTGCATCACGAAGCCCGCGGCCTCGTTCTGTCCGACCATCCGATCGAGGAAGGTGTCGAGCAGGCCGAGCGCGTCGTCCACGCGCATGCCCCGCAGATCGAGCGAGTTGCTCTCGGTGCGCAGCAGGAGCGGCGGCGGAGCGGCTGCCTCGTCGGTGTCCTTGTCCCGGCTGCGCTCCTTGTCTTTGGTGTCTTTGGTCTTGGGCTCGATGCGCCGCAGCCGATCGAGATCCACCCAGAGCTTCATCGCGCCGCTCTGCACCCGCACCCGCTGCTTGTCGTCGAGGCCCTCGACGATCTCGGCCTCGGCCCCGAGGTGCGGGACGAAGACGCGCTTGCCGACCGCGAGCCCTTCGCCGCTGGGCACCGCGCCCTTGGCCTCGGGCTGCGCGGGACGCAGCGCGGCGCTCAGCTCGTCGCCATCGAGCTTGCTCTGCGCCCGCTCCACCGCCGCGCGCGCCGCGTCGACCAAGAGCTGATCCGCGGCGGGCGCGCTGCGCAGCTTGGCGCGCGCCTCCTTCACGTCGGCGCGCAGCTCCTTGATCAGGGTGATCAGCTTGGCGGCCTCCTCGCTCACGCGTTTCTCGCTCTGCGCCTTGAGGCGCTGGCGCAAGAGCTCGACGCCCTCGCGATCCCGGCGCGCGGCGAGCAAGAGCGCGTCGAGCTCGGCGCGCTCGTCCTTCAGCTTCTGGTGCTGGCCCTCGAGCGCGAGCACCAGCTCCTCGAAGCGCCGACTCTCGCCGCTGAGCAAGCCGCGCGCGCGCTCGGTGATCGACGCCTCGAGGCCGAAGCGGCTCGCCACCGTGAGCGCCGAGCTCGCCCCGGGGACGTCCCAGCGCAGCTCGAAGGTCGGCGCGAGGCGCTCGACGTCGAGCCCCACCGACGCGTTGCGCAGCCGATCGTCCGAGAGCGCCAGGGCCTTCAACGACTCGTAGTGGGTGGTGACCGCGACCGCGGCGCCGCGATCCAAGAGCCCCTCGACGATCGCCGCGGCGAGCGCCGCGCCCTCGTGGGGATCGGTCCCCGTCGCCACCTCGTCGAGCAGCACCAGCGAGCGCGGCCCTGCCTCCTCGAGCATCGCGACCACGCTCTTGATGTGCGCCGAGAACGTCGAGAGGTTCTTGGACATCGACTGCTCGTCGCCGACGTCCGAGAGCACGGCGTCGAAGACCCCGATGCTCGCGCCCTCCTCGGCGGGGATCGGAATCCCGGCGCGCGCCATCAGCGCGAACGTGCCGAGGCACTTGAGGGCGACGGTCTTGCCGCCGGCGTTGGGGCCCGAGATCACGAGGCCCGTGCCGGCCTCGAGCGTCAGATCGTTCGGCACGACGACGACGCCGTCGAGCATGAGGATCGGGTGCCTCGCCGCGCGCACCGCGACGTGGGCCCGATCGGTCAGGGTGGGCACCGTGCTCTTCAGGTCCTCACCGAGCTTGGCGCACGCGTGCCGCAGATCGGCGCGATCGAGCGCGTCGAGCGCCGCGAGCGTCTCGGGGCCGCGCTCACCCACCCGCACCGACAGCGCGGCGAGGATGCGGGCCTCCTCCGCCTCCATCTCGGAGATCGCGATCGTCAGCCGGTTCTGTTGCTCGACCAGCGCGTGCGGCTCGATGAACACCGTCGCGCCGCTGCCGCTCGTCGCGTGCACGATGCCCGGGAGCTTGTCGTGCGCGTCGGTGCGCACCGGCATCACGTAGCGGCCCTCGCGCAGGGTGACGAAGCGGTCCTGCACGATGCTCTCGTGCTGGAGCATCAAGGCCTCGAGCCGCGCGACGATCCGCGCGCGCAGCGTGGCCACCTCGGCGCGCAAGCGGCGCAGCTCGGGGCTGGCGCGATCGGAGACCGCGCCGCCCGGCTCGATCGCGTGCGCGAGATCTTCTTCGAGCCCGTCGAGCGTGGGATCGAGGGCACAGGCCTCGCGGAGCAGCGGCGCGTCCGCCTTGCGGCGCGACAGGTAGAGGCGCAGCGCGCGCGCCGCGCCCAGCGTCGATCGGATGTGATCGAGCGTCGGGCCGTCGAGCGCGCCGCCCTTCTCCACCCGCGCGAGCGCGGAGCGGACCGGCTGGATCCCCGAGAGCGGCGGGCCATCGCCCTCGTTGCGCAGCCGCGTGAGCTCGGCGGTCTCGCCCATCGCGCGCTGGGCGATCGCGAGCTCGGTGGGCAGCGCCAGCTCGGTGAGCAGATCGCGCAGCGGGCCCACGCAGCGACCGCGCACCGCGTCCACGAGGCGCGACCACTCGAGGTCGATGAGGGTCTTGTGCTGGGCGTCGCTGAGTTCGGGGGACATCGGAGAGCTCGAGAGAAACGGGTGCGATGGCGCGAGGGGCGCGGGTCGATGGATCGCGGCCGGAGGTCAGGCCGCGTCGTTCGGATCGCGCGGGGGCAGCGGCAGGCTCTCGACGCGGATGTTCGGGACGAGCGCCCGCTCGCGTCCCCGACGCGACCACCCGTAGAGCACGGCCGCGCTCACGCCGAAGACCAGCGCGAGGGTGCCGCACCCCATCAGGGCCCAGATGTAGCCGAGGTAGCCGAACGTCATGGCGGCGCGGACCTTGGAGCACGAGACCGCTGCTGGCCAGTCGCGCGGGGGCACATGCGGACCCGACGCGCGTAGACTCGCGCCGTGACGACCTCGCCCCAGCCCCTGCAGCACGACGGAACCCCGATCCCGGCGGACGACTACTTCGCCGTCAGCCCCGACGCCGCGATCGGTCGGGTGACGAACGCGCAGACCAACAAGACGCGCAGCGGCTTCAAGTCGTGGGTGGGCAACGAGTTCACCGTGATGATCTCGCTCGCCGTCGTGGTGTTCATCTGCGGCGCGATCCTCGGCGCGACGGTCGTCGGCGTGGGTATCGACTCGCTCTTCGCGCGCGGCATCTGGCAGCCGATGGAGTACCGCACGACGCTGCTGATCTTCGGCGGCGCGGCGGGCGCGATCGTGCCCACCGCGCTCGTGGTGGCCATCGGCTACATGCTCCGCAAAGAGCGGATGACGTGGGTGGGCGATCAGGGCGTCATGCGCTGGGAGAAGGGGCTGTTCGGCGCGAAGTCGGAGATCTTCCGCTACGCCGACGCGATCTCGCTCACCAGCCAGCGCACCCGCCACTACGTCAACGGCGTCTACTCGGGGACTCGATACAACTACACGTGGTGGGGACCGAACGGCAAACGCGCCTTCGTCATCCAGGGCCAGTACCACGAAGAGGCCGCCGGCCTGATGCGCGGCAAGGCCACCGTCTCGCACGATCCCGTGATGTTCGGCTTCGCCGCCGAGCGCGGCTGGAGCCGCTACCGCATCGCGCAGGTCGACCGCGAGATCGCCGAGCGCGGCGTCACGTCCTTCGGCACCAGCGGCGGCTTCATCCGCATCGGCAAGGGCTTCGTCGAGTTCGAGCAAGGCGGCAAGCAGGAGCGGCTCGACCGCGGGCAGATCGAGTCGGCGTCCGTGCAGCAGGGCGTGCTCACGATCAAACGAGTCGGAGCGAAGGAAGGCTGGTTCAGCTCGGACGGCGTGTTCCGCTTTCCGGTCGCGGGCCTCGCGGACTTCGCGGTCTTCTGCGCGATCTTCGAGGAGCAGCTCCAACTGCGGCTCGGCTGACGCTCGGCTGCGCCTCGGCTGACGCTCGACATCTGCGCGCCGATCGCGGGTAGGCTCCGGGGCGATGAGCCAACCGGGCCTCTCCGTCGGCGGCCACGTCGGCCCCTACGAGATCGTCGCTCCCCTGCGCGCCGGCGGGATGGCCTCGCTCTACCTCGCGCGCCGCTCGGGCCCAGCGGGCTTCTCGCGGCCGGTCGCGATCAAGGTGGTGCACGCGCACCTCGCCACCGATCGCTCCTTCGTCGACATGTTCCTCGACGAGGCACGCCTGAGCGCCCGCATCGCCCACCCGAACGTGGTGCACGTCGAAGAGCTCGGCGAGCACGACGGCACGTACTTCCTCGCGATGGAGTACGTGCACGGGATCTCGCTCTCGGTGCTCCTCAA
>CAYZQM010000023.1:0-11434 GCA_964480175.1 uncultured Sandaracinaceae bacterium | reverse complement strand
CGACGGATGCTCTCGCCGCCGGTCGCGGTGGCGATCGCGATGAAGGTCGCCGACGGTCTGCACGCCGCGCACGAGGCCAAGGATCCGAAGGGCGAGCCGCTCGAGGTGATCCACCGCGACGTCTCTCCGCAGAACGTGCTCGTGAGCCTCGATGGCCACGTGAAGCTGATCGACTTCGGCGTGGCCCGCGCCCGCGGTCGCCTCGAGGAGACGGAGGCCGGATCGCTCAAGGGCAAGCTGCGCTACATGGCGCCCGAGCAGGCGTGGGGCCGGGCCATCGATCGGCGCATCGACGTGTACGCGCTCGGGGTGGTGCTCTGGGAGATGCTCACCGCGCGCCGCCTGTTCCGCGGTGAGAACGAGATGGACATCCTCGAGCGGGTGCGCGCGCCGAACGTGGAGGCGCCGAGCGCGCTCGCCTCCGACGTGAGCCCCAGCCTCGACACCGTGGTGCTCACCGCGCTCGCGCCCGAGGCCGAAGATCGCTTCGAGACCGCGCAGGCGCTGCGGCGCGCGCTGGGCAACGCGTGCCCCGAGGCGCTGGCCGTGGAGCCCGACGAGCTCGGCTTCTTGGTCGCGTCGCTGGGTCACGCCGAGCTCGAGGCCGAGCGAGCGCTCCTCACCACGCTCGGCGAGACGCCGCGCGCCCCCGTCGACGGCGACGTCGAAGAAGGCGTGACCCGGCTCACCCGCGCGATCACGGGATCCGCGTCGTTCTCCAGCGTGGGCGGGGGCGACCGCCCGCGAGAGGACCGTCCGCGAGAGGATCATGCGGCAGCGGATCATGCGGCAGTGGACCATGCGGCAGTGGAGCGCACGCGCGCGGCCCGACCGAGCGCGCGCCCCGCGCCCGAGCCCGCCGCGGATCCGGCGGATCGTTCGTCTCGACGACGAGCGCCGCTCGCCCTCGCCGCAGTCCTCGCGTTGGGTCTCGTGGGTGCGGGCGGGTACTACGCGATGGACTCGGGCGAGACGGCGGCGGCGCCGGCGCCGCTGAGCGAGACCGTCGGCTTCTGCGAGGCGCTCGAGGAGGTGCGCGGCGAGGACGGCGTCACGCGATCGATCGCGCTGGACAGCCGCGAGGGCACGAGCGCGCTCTTCGCGCTGCGCTCGCTGCGCGACGCAGACTCGGAGCCCGCGCCCAGCGTCGCGGTGCGCTACCGGGTGCCTGGCGAGGGCCCGCGCGCCGTCGAGCTGAGCACCGTGAACGCGGGCACCGACAGCCACTTCGACACGGTGATCGCGGTCTACCGCAGCGACTGCGAGGAGGCGGGCGAGCGCCCGTACCCCGACTGGTCGATCGACGACGCCGCGCCGGGACGCGAGTCGCGCTCCGAGGGAGCGCTCTTGGCGCAGGGCGGCGAGCTGATCACGATCGTCGTCACCGGCTACGGCTCGAGCCGGGGCGGCCGCGTCGATCGAGGTCTCCTGCAGCTCGACATCACCACGCGACCGAGCACCCCGAGCACGCTGCTGGAGGCGAGCGCGACGCTGGCGGGGGGTCTCTTGGTCACCCGGGTGCGGGCCTCCGATCCCGACGGCGACAGCGACGGCATCGCGCTGCGTCTCTTGGATGCCGCAGGCGCTGCGATCGCCGTTCCGGTGTGGAGCGGCGAGGACGACCCGCCGGTCGAGGACCTGAAGGTCCGCTTCGATCACCCGGCGCGGGGCGCGACGGAGCTGTCGGAGTCCGCGACGCTGCAGCTCGGGAGCGACGCGCTGCCGGCCTTGGCGCGCGCGACGCACGCGGAGATCGCGGTGCTCGATCGGCCCGGCAACGCCAGCGAGCCCGTGCGCATCCCGCTGCAGCTCGCGACGCTGGTGGGCACCGACGAACCCTGCGACGAGACGCACCTCTGCCCCACCGAGCTCTCGTGCGGGAGCGCGGGACGCTGCGTGCCTGCGGGCGAGCGCATCGCGGCGTGCGACGCGGCGACGCCGCTGACCTTTCGCCCAGACGGCGATGGCTTCGCACTGGAGCACCAGGGCGTGATCCCGGTGCGACCCGGTCTGTTCACCGCGGCGTGCGCGCCGCTCGTGACCGGGGGCGCCGAAGAGCTCCTCTCGATCACCGTGCCCGAGGGGCGCTGGGATCTGATCGCCGAGACCAGCGGCGTGACCGAGCACGAGAGCACGTTCGCGCTCGACACGATCCTCTACTTCCGCCGCGACTGCGTGGACCCGATGCCGTCGTCTGCGCCCGTCGACTGGTGCAACGACGACCTGGCGATCGGGGAGAACATGCACTCGCGGGTCACGCTGCCCAACCTGGGTGGCGGATCGATCTTCGCGTTCGTCGAGCTCTGGTCGGGCGCGTCCTACGACGCCGACGGCGCGCGCTACACGCTGACGCTGACGCTCACCCCGACTCGGGAGTGACCCGCCGACCTCGCTCTCCGCGTGGGCGCGGAGAGCGAGATCGGGAGTCTGCTCGATTCGATTCAACCCTCCTCGAGCGTGGCATTCCAGTAGAGCCAGCTGGCCCACGCGCTGGGCACGTCGTGCACGCTCAGACGCAGGGTGACGGCGGGCAGCCACGTGGGTTGCACCGGGCGGGCGCGCAAGGACATGCGTGCCTGCTCCGGCGTGCGGTTGGCCTTCTTCCCGTTGCACGGGTAGCAGGCCATCACGATGTTGGTCCAGCTCGTCAGGCCTCCCTGCGAGCGGGGAATCACGTGGTCGTAGGTGAGCTTTCCGAGCGGCAGCTTCTGCGCGCAGTACTGGCAGCGAAAGCCGTCGCGCGTCGCGACGTTCATCCGCGAGAAGCGCACCCGCCGGCGGGGATGCCGCACGCGGCTCAGGAGGCGCACCACGGCCGGCATCCGCAGCGTCACCGAGATGCTGCGGATGAGGTCGTCGTACTCCTCGACCACCTCGACCTTTCCGTCGAAGAGCATGAGGACCGCGCGCTGCCAGCTCACCACCCGGTGCGGCTGATAGCCCTGATCGAGAACCAACGTCTGTTGCATGGGAGCACCTATCGAATCCAACGGAGAAGCGAGACCAAGAGAAGGAGATGGGGAATGACGGAGACGTGACGGTGGCGAAACGAGGACGGCTGAAACGAAAGAAGCCGCCCTGGTTGCCCGGGGCGGCTTCTTGCTCGAACGCGCTCACGACGAGCGCTCTTCGATACGGTCAGCACACCCTCCTGAGGCGGTGGGGATCGATGCAGCGGTTCTGCGGGAGGCCGCTCGCGAGCGGGAAGCCCGAGAAGCCTGCGCCGGAGTAGGGGCGGAGAGCCCACGAGGCGGCCAGCAAGCCCATCACCGAGCGCGCGCCCCCCGATCGGTCCGCGCGGATCTTCACGCCTTCTCCGACCTTCGTCGGAGCGTCGCGATCGACTCTTTCGTGGTCGCGAGCAACTGTGTGATGAACGTGCAACACGGCAAAACCCCAGGTGTGGGCCGGCAAGGTAGCGGACAGCGATCGTGCTGTCGAGGAGTGTCGTTGATTTGGGTAGGTGAACGTGGTCAATCGCGACTCGTGGTCTGCTCGGAATCCATGAGATGGATTCTCAGCGACGACGCGAGATCGCTCCACCAGAACGCCATCGTGCGGACGAACGCGGGCATGTCCTGACGGTGGCGCGCGGGATGATCGGGGCGCACGGCGCTCCAGCCGCGGTGCTCGATGACGACCTCCGTCGCCTCGCCGCCCGCGCCGATCACGCGCTCGAAGGTGACCTCGACCTCGGTGCTCGGATCGCTCGGCCGGAAGTTCACTGGGCGCCAGGCGATCACCAGACGGCGCGGGGGATCCCACACGGTGACGCGGCCCATCTCGTAGACCTTCGTGCGACCGCGGAGGGAGACGGTCTCCGTGAGCGCGCCGCCGACCTCGGGGGCGAGGTGCATCACGCTCTCTTCGCCCATGCGGTAGCGCTTGCCGCGGCGCCACCACGCGTCGAGCTCGTCGGTGAAGACGGTGAAGACCTCGTCGCGCGCGCGCTTCACCCGGAGGCTGGCGCGCACCCGATCGCCGCTCATCGCGAGGCTCGCTTGCGCTTCGGTGGTCGCAGCGCGGCGCGCGCCTCGAGGTGATCGGCGAACGAGGCGAGCTGATCGGACCAGAACGTCTGCACCCGATCGAGGAAGCCCTGCACGTCGTCGAACGCGCGCCGATCGAGCACGTACAGGCTCGCGCGCGCGTCGCTCTCGTCGGCCTCTTCGCGCACGAGGCCCGCCTCGCGCAAGAGGCGCAGGTGGCGGCTCATGCCGGGGCGGCTCTGGCTGGTGATCGCGGCGAGCTCGCTCGCGCGATGCGGCGCGCGCCCCAAGAGCTCGACGACGCGGCGCCGGGTGGGATCGGCCAGGGCCGCGAACGCCGCGTCGACCTTCTCGGCCTTCTTCTCCGCCTTCTTCTCCGTCTTGCGGCTCACGCGCCCTTGCCGGTCTTCATGCGCTGCATGAACCACCACATGTGGCCCTCGGGATCGATCGCGCCATACGTGCGGTCGGACCAGTAGTCGTCGCCGTAGTCGGTGGTCTCGGGCTCACGAAAGATCGTCGCGCCCGCGCTGCGCGCTCGGGCGCAGTGGGCATCGCAGTCGTCGACGAAGACGCACACCGCCTGGGTGTTCTTGCCCTCGACGTCCTTCGGGCTCGCCTGCCGCGTCTGCCACGCCTGCTTGCCGTCGTCGGTGCGGCCGGTCCCGCCGACCATCACGAGACCGCCGCCGTAGGTGAGCTCGGAGTGGACGATGTCGCCCGGCTCGCCCTCGACCTTGAGGCGCACCTCGAAGTCGAACGCTTCACACAGCCAGTCGATCGCGGCGCTCGGATCGCGGTAGTAGATGCTCTGCGACATGCGGGGCCAGCCCTCGGGGGGAGCTCTCATCGGTCGTTCTCCTCGGTCTCGTGGTGGACGACATGGTTAACCGATGCAGCAACCAATGTCCAGACGCGACGAAGCGCGCGGACCGCGAGGGCCCACGCGCTTCGCGTGCGATGGACGACCTCAGAAGATGAGGTTGACGACGACGGTCGCGATGCCGAGGCCGATCGAGACCAAGCCCAGCGTGCCCTGGTAGGGGGCGAGCTTCTTGATGGTCTCGTCCATCTTCGCTTGGGCGGTCGCGTCCTTGATGAAGGTCTTGAGCACGCCGACGCCGAGCAAGAGCCCGAGGCTCACGAGCAAGACCGCGCTCGCCAGCCAGAGGACCCACTGGATGGGGTTGCTGGTCAGAAGGGCGATACCGAGCACCGCACTGATGAGACCCCACACGCCCCAGAGGGCCGAGATGGCGCCGAACCAACCTTGGTAGGGCGCGAGCTTGGCGATCGCATCCGCAGCGTTGGGGCGACGCGCGACGATCAAACTAGCTGCACCCATCACACCGAGAACCGCGAGCCATAGACCAAAGAACATCAGAACCTCCTGCCGGCGACACGGCCGGATGTGGTTCCCCGGTACAGCAAACAACCTGCCACCCCCCGGTGGCCCGATCTGGGTACCACCGCTCCGCACGGTCGAGCAACCCTTGCCCAACCGCGCCACGGTGTCCGGGCCCAGGGGGCAGAGCCCGCAAGTGGGTTTCGGGACCCACGCGCAGCGCGAGCGCAGCGAGCGGAGGCGGAAGGGCTGCTCCAGCCCTTCCAACAAACTAGTCGCCGAGCACGGTCGGCATGCCCTTGGTCTCGTCGACCTTGAGCCACATCGCGGTCTGATCGCCTTCGTAGACCAGCGTGTCGCGCTGGTAGAACTTGAGGTCGTAGCGGCCCACGATGCGGGTGCTGCGGCGCATGATCTTCGTCGCCTTGCACTCGACCACGATCGGCTCGCCGGGCGGCGCGAGCGCCCGGAACTTCGCCGAGTGGATGCGACCACCGAAGCCCACCCAGCCCTCTTCGTGGCGCAGGCCGAGCACGTAGTAGGCGTGGATGAAGCCGGCCATGCCGGTCATGTGCACCATCAAGCCGCCGCTCACGTGGCGCGGGTGCTTGAGCGGGTGCGCGCGCTGATCGCGGGTGATGGGCATCTCGTCGCTGGTGGGCCAGCGCGCGACGATCAGCGACTGCTCGACGTCGACGGCGTAGAGCGCGTCGATCAGCTGCGAGCCGGGCGCGTAGGGACAGTCGGCGATGAACGCGTCGTCCAGCAGGGTGGGCTCACCGAGCACCCGCCGCGGCGTGGCGACCGCGCTCTCTTCGTTCGCGCTCTCTTCGTTCTGCATGGCGCGCGAAGGTGGCCGCAGCCACGCAGCGACGCCAGTCGCTCGCTTGACACGTCGCGTCAAGCACCGCATGCCTCCGACCCAGCCTGCTGACTTCCGTTCAAGAGAACGTGTGTGGGGCAGCGAGATAGAGAGGACCTCATGGCAGAGCCCATCGCAACCAAGGGAAAGCGCGTGGCCATCGTCGCCGGCTTGCGCACGCCGTTCGCCAAGCAGTCGACCGCGTACAAGAAGCTCTCGGCGCTCGATCTCGGCGCGCAGGTCGTCGGCGAGCTCGTCGCGCGCACCGGCGTCTCGCCCGATCGCATCGATCAGATCGTCTACGGGCAGGTGCTCCCCTCGATCGCCGCGCCGAACATCGCGCGCGAGATCGCGTTCCAGGCGAACCTGCCGCGGCACATCGAGGCGTTCAGCGTCAGCCGCGCGTGCGCCACCAGCTACCAGAGCGCGGTCTCGGTGACCGAGGCGATCTTGGCGGGCGCGGTGCAGATCGGGATCGCGGGCGGCGCGGACTCGACGAGCGACGTGCCGATCACCGTGAGCAAGCCGCTCGCGAGCGCGCTTCTGGACGCGAGCAAGGCCAAGACGCTGCCCCAGCGCCTGTCGGCCTTCGGAAAGCTGAGCGGCAAGGACCTCATCCCGGTGCCGCCCGCGATCGTCGAGTACTCGACCGGACTGTCGATGGGGCAGAGCGCCGAGAAGATGGCGAAGGAGAACCACATCGCGCGCGCCGATCAGGATCGGATCGCGCACGAGAGCCACGTCAAGGCCGCGCGCGCCTGGGCCGATGGCCGCTTGGCCGAAGAGGTGATGACGGTCTTCGTGCCGGGGAAAGAGCGCGGATCGCTCGTTCCCTTCAGCGAGGACAACAACGTCCGCAAGGACTCGGAGCTGGGCAGCTACGCCAAGCTCAAGCCGGCGTTCGATCGCAAGTACGGCACCGTGACGGCGGCGAGCAGCTCCGCGCTCACCGACGGCGCGAGCGCGCTGATGCTGATGCGCGAGGACGTCGCGAAGGCCGAGGGGCTGAAGCCGCTCGGCTTCATCAAGAGCTACGCGTTCGCCGCGCTCGATCCCCGGGGCCAGCTCTTGATGGGCCCGAGCTACGCGACGCCGAAGGCGCTCGATCGCGCGGGCATCGAGCTGAAGGATCTCGATCTCATCGACATGCACGAGGCCTTCGCGGCCCAGGTGCTCTCCAACACCCAGGCGTTCGAGAGCGCCGCGTGGGCCAAGGAGCACCTGAACCGCGATCGCGCGATCGGGCAGATCGACTGGAACAAGATGAACGTGACCGGCGGCTCGATCGCGATCGGCCACCCCTTCGCCGCGACGGGCGCGCGGCAGATCACCCAGACGCTGCGCGAGCTCGCTCGGCGCGGCGGCAACCTCGCGCTGGTCACCGCCTGCGCAGCCGGCGGCCTCGGCGCCGCGATCGTCCTGGAGCGGGAGTGACCACCATGCAGACCAACACCAATGCGATCGAGAAGCTGGGCGACGCGCTGAGCGTCGAGAAGCGCAGCGATGGCGTCGCCATCGTGCGGATGGACGTGCCCGGCGAAGCGGTGAACACGCTGCGCGCGAGCTTCGCGGACGACTTCGATCGCGCGTTCAGCGCGATCGCACGCGACGGATCCATCCAGGCGATCGTCTTCACCAGCGGAAAGAAGGGCGGCTTCATCGCGGGCGCCGACATCGAGATGCTGAAGGCCGCCAAGACCGAGGAGGAGGCGCGCAAGCTCTCCACCACCGGCCAAGAGGCGCTCGATCGGATCGAGAACTTCTCGGTGCCGGTGGTCGCGGCGATCCACGGCGCGGCGCTCGGCGGGGGCCTCGAGGTCGCGCTCGCGTGCCACGCGCGCATCGCGTCGGACGATCGCAAGACCAAGCTCGGGCTGCCCGAGTGCATGCTGGGTCTCTTGCCCGGCGCGGGCGGCACCCAGCGCCTGCCGCGCCTCATCGCGATCGAGACCGCGCTCGATCTCTTGCTCACTGGCAAGCAGCTGGATGCCAAGCGCGCCAAGAAGGCGGGCCTGGTGGACGAGGTGGTGCCCGAGGCGATCTTGCTCGAGGTCGCGTGCAAGAAAGCGCTCGAGCTCGCGGGCAAGCGTGGTGAGCCCAAAAGGAGGCCCTCGGGCTTCGATGCGCTCAAGGATCGCGCGCTCAAGGAGACGGGCCTGGGCCGCAAGGTGGTCTTCGATCAGGCGCGCAAGTCGCTGATGGCCAAGACCCGCGGCAACTATCCCGCCCAAGAGCGGATCTTGGACGTCGTGCGCATCGGCCTCGAGAAGGGGATGGAGGCGGGCCTGGCCGCCGAGGCGCGCGCCTTCGGTGAGCTCGTCGTCTCTCCGCAGGCGGCCTCGCTCATGTCGATCTTCTTCGCGCAGAACGCGCTCAAGAAGGATCGCGGCGTCGATGACCCGACGATCGAGCCGCGCGCGGTGCACAAGGTCGGGATGCTGGGCGCGGGCCTGATGGGCGGCGGCATCGCGTTCGTCACCTCGCAGGGCGGGATCCCGGTGCGCCTCAAGGACAAGGACGACGCGGGCTTGGCCCGCGGCCTCGGTCACATGAAGACGCTCGTGGGCGCGAAGGTGAAGCGCAAGCGCATCACCGCGCGCGAGGCCGATCAGGAGCTCGCGCTGGTCACGGGCACGATCGGCTACGACGGCTTCCGCGATTGCGAGGTGGTGATCGAGGCGGTCTTCGAGGATCTCGCGCTCAAGCACCGGGTGCTCGCCGACGTGGAGAGCAACTGCAAGCCCGGCGTCATCTTCGCGTCGAACACCAGCTCGCTCCCGATCACCCAGATCGCGGCGGGCGCGAAGAAGCCCGAGAACGTGATCGGCATGCACTACTTCTCGCCGGTCGAGAAGATGCCGCTCCTCGAGATCATCGTGACCAAGAAGACGAGCGACGAGGTCACCGCGACGTGCGTCGAGCTCGGCAAGAAGCAGGGCAAGACCGTCATCGTGGTGAACGACGGCGTCGGCTTCTACACGAGCCGGATCCTCGCCCCGTACATGAACGAGGCGGCGTTCATCCTCAGCGAGGGCGTGGCGATCGAGGCGATCGACGAGGCGCTCTTGGACTGGGGCTTTCCGGTCGGACCGATGGCGCTGCTCGACGAGGTCGGCATCGACGTCGCCGAGAAGGTCGGGCACATCATGCTCGCCGAGTTCGGCGATCGCCTGACGGCGCCCGCGGGCTTCGAGAAGCTCATCGCCGACGGCCGCAAGAACGAGCGCGGTCTCTACAAGTACGGCGCGGACAAGAAGAGCAAGAAGAAGGAAGTGGACCCGACGGTCTACGAGGTCCTCGGCCTGAGCCCGACCAAGACGATGGGCAAAGACGAGATCGCCCAGCGCTGCGCGCTCATGTTCGTGAACGAGGCGGCGCACTGCTACGGCGAGGGGATCTTGCGCAGCGCGCGCGACGGAGACGTCGGCGCGATCTTCGGCCTGGGCTTCCCGCCCTTCCGCGGCGGTCCCTTCCGCTGGGTCGACAGCGTCGGTCCCCGCGAGGTGGTGCGGCGCCTCGAGCACTACCGCGATCGCATGGGCAACCGCTTCGCCCCCGCGCCGGTGCTGGTCGCGATGGCCAAGGAAGGCGCGACCTTCCACGGCGAGCGCCGCATCCCGGCTGGGATGCACCCGCGAGCGAAGAAGATCGAGGCGTGAGCTGAGCGATCGGGCGCGGGCCGCACAGACAGAGACAGAGACAGCGACAGAGCCAGAGACAGACCCGCGCCCGAGCCCGCGCCCGAGCCCGCGCCCGACTCAGAGGCAGAACGAGCAGCAGAGACAGCGACAGAGACAGAGACAGAGACAGAGACAGACAGAGACAGACAGAGACAGAGACAGCCGCTGCGCAGCGCGACCGTCGTGAACGTGATCGTGGTCGTGAACGTGAACGATCTCCAGCGTGCAGAGCCAGAGGCTCGCATCCCATCGCAAGCCGATCGTCCGGCACCCACCTCCGAACGCCTCTCGCACCAGCCTGTGTGGGCTGCTCGGGGGATCATCAGCGTACCGGTGTGCTCGGCGGCCTCAACCCCGGCCCCTCTCCCCAAGCAGCAGAGGACCGCCGCTCCGTGAACCGCTCCATGCGGCCGAAGACCCCTTTGCTGAGCGAAAACTCATGCAGTCGATGTCGGGCTCCCGCGTAGCTTGCGGCCGATGAGCTCCAACGACGTGAAGCAAGCCGGCGCCGCGAACATCGGAATCCTCGCCTACAGCATCGCGCTCACCCTGGCAGGGGTGGGCGTGATCGTGGGCACCGTGCTCAACGGCTGGTCGGTCGTGGGCTACCTCGGAGGCGGCTTCCTCATCGTGGTCGGCGGATCGATGCTGGTGAGCCGGCTGCGCGGTGGACTGAAGTACGTCGCGGTAGCGTGTCCTCGCTGCAAGGCCGAACAGACGTTCGCCGAGGAGGCGCTGAGTGCGGGCCGCGTCGCGCCGTGCAAGAGCTGCTTTCAGTACATGGAGCGGGACGTCCAAGGGATGCGCGCCGTCCCCGAAGATCGGGTGGCTGAACAGGCGACGTTCGAGAGCCCGTTCCCCGCTGGGGGCGTGAACTGGGAAGCCGCATGCGTGCTCTGCGGAGGGCCACCGACCGAGAACGAGCGCGTGACCGGAAGCACCATCAAGGCCGTCGTCGGCGGCAAGACGCGCATCACGCGGACGATCGACGTCCCCGTGTGCAGCGCCCATCGAGGCGCGAACGCAGTGCAGCTCGGTGCCGGCTACTACATCCAGGGCGAAGAGTCGTTCGCCGTGAGCTTTCGGTCGCACACCGAGTGCTTGCGCTTTCGGCGGAACAACCCGACGCCGATGAAGGTGTCGTCCGCAGCCGTCACGTTCGGGCGCGGCTGAGAACGACGAGCGAGCAGAGCCACGAATCGCCGCGACGGAAGGCAGGACCGGAAGGTGGCCTCCGCGCGGGCGAATGCGGCGGTCAATCAACGCGGCTGGAGGTGCTCTGCGCGCTCGCTCGGTGAGAGCCAGAGACAGAGACAAGACAGAATCAGAGACAGAGACAGAATCAGAGACAGAGACAGCAGCAGAGATAGAGACAGCCGCTGCGCAGCGCGACCGTCGTGAACGTGATCGTGGTCGTGAACGTGAACGATCTCCAGCGTGCAGAGCCAGAGGCTCGCATCCCATCGCAAGCCGATCGTCCCGCACCCACCTCCGAACGCCTCTCGCACCAGCCTGTGTGGGCTGCTCGGGGATCATCAGCGTACCAGTGTGCTCGGCG
>CAYZQM010000022.1:21249-41344 GCA_964480175.1 uncultured Sandaracinaceae bacterium | reverse complement strand
ATCCCATCGATCGCTACGTCGACGGCTTCCTTCAGCTGCGCACGTTCCCCAGCCGCTTGGTGTACGCGCCGATCGCCGGCATCCCCGTGGACCTCGCCGGCATGTCGCCCGAGGACGTGCTCGACGACGGGCGGATGGAGAACGTCGAGGACACCTCCGTCACCCCGGCCGTGCGCCTTCTGCCGTCGTGCGACACGGCGAACGGGACGGCGTTCGCGCCGCGCCGGATGATGGAGGTCGCGGCCGGCATCGAAGAGGGCGGCGGCCGCATCACGCTGCAGTCGCTCTGCGCCTATGAGTACGACAGCGCGATCGACGCCATCATCGCGCAGCTCGATGCTGCGATGGTCGGCACCTGCGAGTGATCGGCAGGGCGCACACGCGCCGCGTCCCGCCGCTGGGTAGCCCCCTGGCGATCGGCGCGGCGGTGAGCGACGCTCGATGTCCATGGACGGAGCTCGGCGCGCTGCGGTGGTCTCGATCCTGAGCGGGTGGCTCGCGTCATCGATCGCGTGCTCGCCCTCGGAGACGATCGACGCGTCGCTGCCCGATGCGCCGGAGCCGCCGTGTGCTCCGGCGACCGACTCGGTCGATCTGCTGTTCATGATCGACAACACCGGCACGATGGCGCAGGAGCAGGGAATCCTCTCGCGCGAGATGCGACGCCTCGTCGAGCGGCTGAGCACGGGAAACCGCGACGGCGATCCAGAGCCCGAAGTCGCACCGATCCGATCGCTGCACGTGGGCACCGTCACCAGCAACATGGGCGCAGGCGACATCCCCAACGACGAAGCGTTTCCTGGCTGTGGCCTCGGAACCGGCGATGACGGCCGACTCGATCACGGGACTGCTGGCCTATACGCGTGCCTCGGCGATCGGGTGACGATCCACTCGTTCGAGCTCGGAGTGACGGACCTCGATGCGTTCGTCGCCACGCTCGCGTGCGCGATCGAGGTCGGCACCTCGAGCTGCACCTTCGAGCAGCAGCTCGAGGCGACGCTCAAGGCCCTGTCCCCAGCGAGCGTCGCGGACTTCGTCGCGGACGACTACGCGCCACCGACGTTCTGGGGCGACACGATGGGCCACGCGGGTCCAGGTGGAGCGAACGACGGATTCCTCCGCGCGGAGTCGGTGCTCGGTGTCGTGATGTTCACGGACGAGGAAGACTGCTCGCTACTCGACTACCGCATCATGGGCTTGAACGACTCCGCGTACGCCGGCCATCCCTTGCACCTTCGGTGTTCGCGGTTTCCTGAGGCGCAGTATCCGCCCGCACGCTACGTCGACGGCTTCTTGCAGCTGCGTGCGTACCCGAGCCGACTGGTCTACGCGACGCTCGCAGGCATCCCGCTCGACCTGAGCGGAGCGGCGCCGGACGTCGTGCTCGTCGACCCACGCATGCAGTACACGGAAGACCCGTACACCACGCCGCCCGTTCGGCTAGTCACGTCGTGCGACACGGCGAATGGTCCAGCGTATCCGCCGCGCCGGATGGTGGAGGTCGCGGCCGGCATCGAGGAGGGCGGCGGCCGCATCACGCTGCAGTCGCTCTGTGGCGATAGTTATGACAGCGCGATCGACGCGATCATCGCGCAGCTCGACGCCGCGATGGCCGGCACCTGCGAGTGACGTGCTCTCCTCGCCGCATCGTCGCGATGCTGCACGCCTGTGGGCGAGCGCCCACAGAAGAGAACCTGAGTTCAACCGCCGAGGGCCGCAGAGGATCGCAGAGGGATGATCGCTTCGCGGAGGCGCCTCTGCTCCTTCTCCCTCGGCGGCCCTCGGCGCCCTCGGCGGTGAAACTTCTCGACTCAGAGCGCACATCGCACGTGACGCGCTCGACTACATCGAGCGCCTTTGCGCGGAGTCGGCCTCTCGCTCTCCTCAGTCGGCGGGGCGCGCCGTGGGTGCGGTCCATCGTCGCAGTGCGCTCCTCGGGTCTTGCTCACGACGGCCACAGGCGCCACGACCCGGACGTGTTCCGATCGGCTCGGCTGCTGACCCTGGTGCTCGCGAGCGCGACGCTCGCGTGCTCGATGAGCCCATCCGCTGGCGTCGAAGGGCGCGCACGCGCGCTCGAGGCGCGGCTGATGGCGCCGTGCTGTTGGCAACAGACGCTCGACGTCCACGAGTCCGAGATCACGCCGGGACTTCGCCGCGAGATCACGGAGCGGCTGCGCTCGGGAGAGTCGTCCGAGGCGATCGAGGCCGACTTCGTCGCGCGTTACGGCGAACGGATCCTCGCGGTCCCTCGGGGCACGATGAGCCCGGAGGCCGCCGCCGCCCCGATCGTCCTCCTGTTCCTGCTCGGATCGCTGGTGCTCATCGCCTGGCTGATCCGTCCGCGTGACCGCGAAGCGACCCCACCGGCGGTGAGGGCGAACGACGCGCTGGATCGGCGGCTCGACGACGAGCTGGGCCGAATGGACTAGGGATCGGCGCGCTACGCCAGCTCAGTCGGCGGGGCGCGCGTCGAGCTCGCGCGCCAGCGAGCGATCGAACACGAAGGTGCCGAAGGGCACGAGCGAGCTGACGAACGCGAGCGCCGCGCGGCGCCACGGCCAGCCGCGCTCGAGGACGACGCGTACCAGCGCGCCGCAGAAGAGGAGGAAGAGAAACCCGTGGACTCCGCCGGTGACCCGCACCGCGAGCGGCATCGCGAGCAGGTACTTCAGCGGCATCGCGATGAAGAGCAGCACGACGTACGAGACGCCCTCGACGAGAGCTACCCAGCGGAACGAACGGAGGGAGTCGAACATGGCGGCGAAGCGGAGCTACCGCACCGGGGTGACGCGGACCACCCGAGTCTCGCGAAGTTCGATGAAGAACGTTCGATGAAGAAACGGAGCGACGAAGGCGGCTCAGGGGACGACGCGGAAGACCAGGTCGAGCTCGTAGCCGCGGCGGCGCACCCGGATACCGACGATCGACATGACACGCACCGTGGGACCGAGCACGTGCAGCATCGAAGGCGTGTCGATGGGTACGCCTGCGATGCTCACGATGACGTCGCCGCTCTGGAAGCCGAGCAGGTCGAGCAGGGATCCCGGAGCGATGTCGAGGAGCTGGTTGCCCTCGAGCCGCACGTCGGGGAGCGTCTCCATTCGCGCGATCTCGTCGCGCAGGGCCGAGCTGATGTCCGTGCGGGTGCCCGACACGTAGGTGATCCCCAGGTAGTGGACGTTCGCTGCGATCCGCTCGGCCCGCGTGGGGTCGGTGAGCGGAAGCGGGTCGCCTGCGGGCGCGGCGGTCTCCATGCGCGCGGCCAGGCTGTCGATCCCAGACGTCACCAGCGGCCCGACGTCCGCGGCTGCGCCCAACGTCAGCACCATGCCCGCGAGCGCGAAGAGGCTGGCCGCGCCCAGCGCGCCGCCCGCGGGACCGAGCGCCCAGGTGCCCACCAGCCACTCGATCGCGCCCGCATCGGGGATCACGAGCGCCGCGCCGTCCGGTGCGGCCGCGCGTCCTCCGCGAAAGTGGAGGCGATCGATGGGCTCGGGAGCGACGAGCTCGATCGGCGCGCCCTCGGCGAGCATCGCACGCGGCGCGCCGAGCAGCGGCATCTGGTGCGGCAGCGCGAGCCACGCCGTTCCGTCCGTCGCCTCGAAGGACCAGCCGCGGGTCTGCGCGATGCCATCGGCCGCTTGCAGTGGCGGCAGGTCGAGGCCGCGCAGGTGACCGCGCAGCAGCGTCTCACGACCGCGCCGCACCGCGCGGTGCAGGCGCGCGCGACGCTGGGTGCGGAACATCGCGTAGAAGAGCAGCGCAGCACAGCCCAGGAGCGCAGCCGTCGCCGCGACGCCCAGGTGCGACGCGATGCGATCGAGGGGTCCGTCGTCGATGCGATGCCCGTGCGCATCGAAGCAGGCGCGAGCGAGGGTCTCGTCACGGCGCGCGATGACGACGGCGATCGTCTCGTCCGGCGTGACGAAGACGTCGAACAGGCGATCGCCCGGCGAGAGCGGGATGGTCTCGCGACGGATGACGCCATCGAACACGAAGAGCAGCGGCGCCTCGGCCACCCGCTCGTCGACGACCGCGCTCACGTTGCCGGGAGGCAGCGGCGCCGCGAGCGGTGCATCGGGCGTGGTGGGCTGAAGCGGGGCGGGCACCAGCGTCGCGCCCGCGAGGGTCGCGAGCGTGAGCAGGGCCATCGCGCTGACGACGAGCGCGAACGCGGACCGCGAGCGCACGCGCTCGGCGGGCTGCTCGGCCGCGAGCGTCGCGGCCATCAGCGTCCACACGGTGAGCGTGATCGCGCCGCCGGCGGCGAACATCGTGAGCGCCGCCGAGAACTCGGGGCCATCGGAGCGCGGCGGCAGCAGCTCGAGCGGCACGAGCGTGTCGAGCACCGGGACGATCGCGATGGCGGCGGTCGCGACGGCCGCGAACAGGAGCGTGACCAAGAGACCGCGGCGGCCGGTGGCGACGAGCGAGGCGGCGATCGCGGCGCCGACCGTGCTGCCGTGCGCGGTCCGCGCGGCGGCCTCGAGGAGCGGCAAGAGCATGAACGTGCCGACGAGCGTGACGCCGAAGAAGAGCGCCCAGCCGGAGACGAAGTGGGCCTCGCCGTGCTGCTGCGCGAGGTTGGCGCCGACGCGGATGGCGCCCGCGCAGGGGGCGGCGACGGCGAGGACCATCGCGCCGACCGTGGCCATGCGGCGGTAGTCGTGGGCCGCGTTGCCGACCGCCGCCGTGAGGCCGGCGCCGATCACGAAGACCGCGCCGACGACCCCGAGCCAGCCGACCGCGCAGAGGAGCGCGGCCGCGACCGCGGTGAGGACGATGACGTGCCCGGCGCGGCGCACGATGGAGAACGCGCCGAGCAGCATCCCGACGAGCGCGCGCAGCGTCACGCGTCCTTCGCGCAGCTGGATGTGCGCCTCGTCGAGCGCCGCCTCCTTGCATCGCACCCAGATCACCCCAGCGGACATCGACATCGCACCAGCGTCGCGGAACGGCGAGGTCGGCGCAATGGGGGAGCGTTCGAGGGGTGGATCGGAGGGGCTGGGTCAGGGGGCTTGGTTGGGGGCCAAACAACTGAGGTCCGTCCCCTTTTTGGCATCCATCCGTTGATTTCATTGCGGATAGCAAAACTCAATTACTGAGGACCGTCCCCTTTGAGCGCGACGGCGCGGTCGCTTTCACGCGACGTCGCGGCTGATGAGGCGGGCGCCGAGGGCGAGCGTGAGTCCGCCGAGCATGAGACACGCGACCGCGAACACGAGCTGGAGCTCGACGCCCTCGGCGAGCGTGTCGACCAGCACGTAGCCGATGCCGAGGCTGAGCAGGCCGACGATGAACGACGTCGTCTGCATCGAGGTGCGTACGTCGCGAGAGAGTGCGGAGATGGCGGTGCCGATCGCGCCGATCAGCGCGGCCGCGGACGGAGCGCCGACGAGGAGCGCCACCCACCACGCTCCGCTCGCGGAGAAGAGCGGGAAGTCGGCGACCAGCTCGAGGCGACCGAGGAGCAAACAACCGAGCCCGACGAACGCGACGTGCATGAGCACGGGGATCGCCATCGACCCAGCGAGCTTGCCCGCGAGGAGCTCGAGGCGGGTGAGGGGAGCAAGCAAGAGGAAGGGGAGTGTGCCGAGCGATCAATCGTGCAGCACCGAGTTGGCGGAGAACACGGCGACGTAGAGCGGGAGGTTGGTGAAGAGCAGCGAGCCGAACGTGGAGACGGCGACGCGGAGCAGCGCGTCGAGCTCCACGCCGTTCGCGGTGAGCTGCTCGGTGAGCGCCTCGCGCGTGGCGGGGTCGGCGATCGCGGCGTTGACGTAGAAGAAGCCCGCGACGAAGACCCCGAGGATCACCAGGTAGTTCAGGACGAGCACGAAGAGCATCGCTGGCTGGCGACGCTGCTCGAGGATCTCGGTGCGCGCGAGGCGCTGCCACGGTCTCATCGCGGGATCGACTCCTGCCAGGCACGCAGGAGCGGTCCGGGCTCCGCGGCGCCGCGGCGCGGGACGTCGAGCTCGCGACGCACGCGACCGTCCACGAGCAGCACGCGGTCGGCGAACGACTCGGCGGCGCTCAGATCGTGGGTGACGAGCACGCACGCGAGACCCTCGTCCGCGCGGCGGCGGATGGCGTCGTAGAGGCTGCGGGCGATCGGCGGATCGAGGTTCGCGGTGGGCTCGTCCAGCAAGAGCAGCTTCGGCGAGAGCAAGAGCGCCCGCACCAGCGAGAGCTTCTGCTGCATCCCGGTCGACCACGTCGCGACGCGCGCATCGAGGCTACCGAGAGCGAGCGACTCACAGAGCGGCGCCGCGCGCGCTTCGACCGTCGCAGGCATGAGCCCGAAGAGCCCGCCGAAGTGGTGGAGGTTCTCGCGACCGGTGAGCAGCGGATAGAGCCCGGGCCGCGCAGTGACCAAGCCGACGAGCCCCGCTGCCTCGAGCGCGAGCTGATGCGCGACGTGTCCGTCGACGGTGACGCGTCCCGACGTCGGCTGGAGCAACCCCGCGAGCAAGAGCAGCAGCGTGCTCTTGCCCCCACCGTTCGGCCCCACCACGCCCAGCACTTCGCCGGCGCGCACCTCGACGCTCACGTCCTCGAGCACCGAGCGCCCCTCGAACGCGCGATGCACCGCCTCCATCCGCGCGACGACCTCCGAACGCGCGCGCGTCTCTTCAGCGCGCTTGGGTGTACGGGCCTTGGTCTTCACGAGCGCGCGAGTGTAGCCGAGCGCAGCAGGGCCCGAGCTCGCGGCCGACGACCCGCGGGAATCGGCGCCGCCCTGCGCTACGTTCGGCGCGCGTGAAAGCGAAAGCGCATGATCATGCGACCCGCATGGGACGGGCGAGGCTCTCGCTCGAGGGGCTGTCGATCGGAGATGCGTTCGGCGAGCGCTACTTCGTCCATCCGGACCACGTCGCGCGGTTCATCGAGATGCGCGCGTTGCCTGGGATGCGGGTCTGGCCTTGGACCGACGACACGGCGATGGCGCTCTCGATCGTCGAGCAACTGGACGCCGCCGGCGCGATCGACGAGGACGCCTTGGCGCAGCGCTTCGCTGATCGCTACCGCGCGGAACCCGATCGCGGCTATGGCCCGGGCGCGCACACGATCCTGACGGCGATCGCCGAAGGCACGCCGTGGCGCGAGAGCGCTGGTGCGGCGTTCGGCGGGCTCGGGTCGTATGGGAACGGCTCGGCGATGCGCGTCGCGCCGATCGGCGCGTACTTCGCAGACGATCTGGATCGCGTCGTGACCGAAGCAGCGGCGTCGTCGCTTCCGACGCACATGCATCCCGAGGCGGTCGCGGGCGCCATCGCGGTCGCGGTCGCAGCGGCGCTCGCCGGGAGCACCTCGCTCCGTGGCCACGCGCTGTTGGAGGCCGTCCGAGTGCACGTGCCCGAGAGCGAGGTGCGTCGAGGAATCGGCGAGGCGATCGAGCTCGGGTTGGTGACGAACCCCGAGGTCGCTGCGTCCGTGCTCGGGAATGGCGCGAAGGTCTCGTGCCCCGACACCGTCCCCTTCTCTCTTTGGTGCGCGTCACAGCACGTCGATGACATGGAAGAGGCGCTCTGGAACACCGTGGCCGGCCTCGGTGATCGCGACACGACCTGCGCGATCGTGGGTGGCATCGTGGCGCTCCGTGTCGGTGCGGAGCGTTTCCCGTCGTTCCATGACCGACGGGAACCGCTCCCCCTCTGACTACCGCGATCGCGACGAGCGCTGCGATCAGAGCGTCGGGTAGTCGGTGTAGCCCTCGGGGCCGGGGGTGTAGAAGAGGTCGAACTTGGGGTCGTTGAGCGCGGCGTCGGCTTCGAAGCGGCGGAGCAGATCCGGGTTCGCGAGGAAGGGGCGGCCGAAAGCGACGAGCTCGCCCTTGCCGGCCTTCAGATCCACCTCGGCGCGCGCTGCGTCGTAGCCGCCGCTGAGGATGATCGTGCCGCCGAAGGCCTTGCGGATCGCGTCCTTGATCGCGTCGGGCACCTTCGGCGCGCCCATCGCCGAGTGATCGACGATGTGGATGTACCCGATGCCCAGCTTGCCGAGCTCCGCGGCGAGCGCCTCGTACTGCGCGTCGATGCCATCGAACGCGCTCAGGTCGTTGAACGCGCCGTAGGGCGAGACCCGGATGCCGACGCGCTTGGCGCCGATCGCCGCCGCCGCGCGCTTGGCGATCTCGATCGCGAAGCGGTTGCGCTTCTCGGCGCTGCCGCCCCACTTGTCGCTGCGCTCGTTCGAGCGGGGATTGAGGAACTGATCGATGAGGTAGCCGTTGGCGCCGTGCAGCTCGATGCCGTCGAAGCCCGCCGCGATCGCGTTCTTGGACGCGGTGACGAACTCTTCGATCGTGGCGTCGACGTCGGCCTCGGTCAGCGCGCGCGGCGTCGGGTGCTCCTGGGGGCCTTCCTGATCCGTGTACATCGACCCCGCGGCCTTCACCGCCGAAGGACCGACGACCTCGGCGCCCTTCGGGAGGTTGTTGGCGTGACCGATGCGGCCCGTGTGCATGAGCTGCGCGAAGATGCGGCCGCCCTTGGCGTGCACCGCGTCGGTGACCTTCTTCCAGCCCGCGACCTGCGCGTCCGAGAAGAGCCCGGGGATGCGCGCGTACCCGAGGCCGTTGGGGCTGGGCGAGGTGCCCTCGGTGATGATCAGGCCCGCGTCGTCGGCGCGCTGCCCGTAGTACTCGGCCATCAGGTCGTTGGGGACGTTCCCGATGGCGCGCGAGCGTGTCATCGGCGACATCACTGCACGGTTCTTCAGGGTCAGATCGCCGAGGGAAAAGGTGGAGCGGAGCTGGGGGATGTTGGGCATGGGCGCCGGCTATGGGGCACGTTCGGTCCGCGTAAAGGGGCGTCGTCGCGGCCGCGGCGCGGAGACCGACGACGGCCCTGTCTCACGCGGCGAGCGCGCGTCGCGCGGCGAGGAACGCGTCGGTGTCGGCGAGCATCGCCTCGGCGAACGCGCGATCCGTGGCGCGGGGGTGAAGGTGTCGCGATCGAACGCGGTGATGATCGTACGTCGCGCCGCTCTCCGGCTCGGCCTCGGTCAGCAACCACGCCGCGGCCGCGGCGGAGCGCGCCGGGTTGCTGCCGTCGGCCAAGAAGCCAGTGACCATCGGCAGCACCCAGTTCCACGCGAAGCGCAACACGGACGACTGACCGCGCGCGAGCCCCGTGCCCGCCATCAGCCCGGGATCGAACGCGAAGAACGTCTTGTCGGGGAAGCGCGCAGCCAGCCCGAGCGCGGCGAGCGACGCGAGCCCCTTGCTCGTCGCGTATCGGTCGCGACCCGAGAGCGGCCCATCCACCCGCGCGAGCTCGGCCATCGGCGCGAACTGCGCCCCGCGAAAGCCGAAGCGCTTCGGCGTCGGCGCCTCGGGATCTTGGGTGGCGCTGCCGAGGAACATGACCTTCGAAGCGAACGGCAACAGACCCGTGGTGAGCGCGTAGGCGCCGAGGTGGTTCGTCGCGAGCGTCTCGTCCCACCCGTCCGCGCTCGCCCGCGCCGGGGCCGTGCTGTTCTGCATGCCCGCGTTGTTGATGAGCGCCTCGATGGGCGCGCCCTTCCACTCGCCCACGAAGCGAGCGACGTCGTCCTGTGATGCGACGTCGATGCGGCGCGCGTTCAGCCCGAGCGCTCGGGCCCGATCGACGTCGCGCACCGCGGCGATCACCTCCGTATCCGCTCGCTGCGCGAGCGCTCGGCTCAGCGCCAACCCGAAACCACTGCTCGCCCCGGTCACGATGTACGTTCGCATGATAGGTTCAAAATATGAGCAATCCTTCGGGTTTGGTATTCGCTTTCGGCGGCGCAGCGCCGAGCAGCGCGCAGCACCATCGAAAGAAGCCGGTTCAGTCGCGTTCGCAGGCGACGGTCGACGCGATCTTGAAGGCGACCCTTCAGGTCTTGGACGAGGTCGGCTTGCAGAAGGTGACCACCACGCGGGTCGCGGCGCGCGCCGGCGTCTCGGTGGGGACGCTGTACCAGTACTTCCCCGACAAGGCGGCGCTGATCGGGGCGCTCAAGGCCGCCGATCGCGCGCGCATCCTCGCATCGCTCACCGAGGTGGCGCGCGCGCAGCGAGGCCGTCCCCTCGAGGCGGCGTTCCGCGCGATCATCGCGGCGATCCTCGCGATCAAGTACGCCAAGCGCTCGTACGTCCTCGCGCTCACCGAGGTGGATCGCGCCGCGCTCGCGCTGATCGTCGAGGTCGTCGCGCCGCTGCTGCCGGTGGAGCAAGCGCCGATGCGGGCCGCGGTGCTCGTCGCAGCGCTCGACGGACCGATCGTGCACGCCGCGACCCACCGCCCCTCCCTGCTCAAATCACCCGCGTTCGCGGACGAGCTCTGCGCGCTGGCGATCGGCTACGTGCGCCGCTGTCAGGCACGCGACCGCGCGGCCGCCAAGGCGGCGCGTCCCGGCACGCCGACGACGAGCACATCGCGCAAGCGACGCTAGCGCACGAGCGACGCTAGGGCAGTGCACCCGGGTCGCCGCGAACGTCAGAGCGGGGCGCTCATCGATGCGAAGAGGGCGCGGGCGTAGCGCGATCGCGTGGGCTCGGGCTGGGCGCGGATGAAGTCGTGCAGCTCGAGCAGCGCGGCGCACTGCTGGGTCGGGTCGGCGTCGAGGTCGAGCTCGAGCGCGATGGCGATGGCGCTCGGGTCGTGCGCGAGGCTCGCCCCTTCGAACGCGGCGTCGGTCTCGGTCGCGATCTCGTCTTCCGTCATCGCGACCGGGCCGCCCTCGATCGCGGCGTCGAGCAGGTGGTAGGTCACGCGAAAGAACGAGAGCACCACGTCGTCGGACTGGCGCGCGAGCAGCGGGTAGAGCTCGGTGCTGTTGTCCTCGCCCGACCACAGCGAGGCGCAGAACGGAAGCGAGGCGCGCGCGAGCGTGGTGCGCAGCTCGTGCAGCTCGACGATCACCCGGTCATCGACGCGCCGCGCGCCTTCTCCGACGTCTGCCGCCCGGCCCGAGTCGAACGCGCGCATGCCGCCGGTCGCCATCATCGCCTCGTAGGCCAGTCGCGCGAGGCGCTCCTCGTCGGCAGCGGGCAGATCCATGTTCGCGCGCATCGCAGCCTCGAAGGTCTGCCGCTGGGCCCACCCTTCGGCGTTCGGTGCCACCACCGCGACGAGCGCCGTGAACACACAACAGCCTCCGAAGAGGAGCCCGACCACCACCCAGAACGCCATCGGGGGCGCCTTGTTGTCCGCCATCGTCGCGACGCTACCACGCCTCGCGAGACCGAGGCTTGACGCCCGAGCACTATTGTAACATCACTCGTTACGTGAGACGCGACAGCCGATTGTCCGGGGTGCTGCACCTCCTCCTTCACATGGCGCAGAGCGACGCGCCGATGACGTCGGAGGTGCTCGCCCGGTCGATGGACACCAACCCCGTGGTGATCCGCCGCATCCTCGCGGGGCTCCGGGAGAACGGCTACGTGACCTCGGGCAAGGGACACGGCGGTGGCTGGACGCTCGCGTGCGATCTGTCCAAGGTCACCCTGCGCGACGTGTACCTCGCGCTCGGCGCGCCAGAGCTGCTCGCGATCGGCAACCGCACCGACGCGCCCGGCTGCCTCGTGGAGCAAGCGGTGAACGCGCGCCTGAGCAGAGCGTTCGACGACGCGGAGGCGCTGCTCTTGTCTGCGTTCGGCGACGTGACGCTCGCGATGCTGAACGACGAAGTCGGCGAGCGCATGGCCGCATGGCAGCGCGAGCGCATCCAAGGAGCGACGAAGAAGCGAGCGCCCAAGCGCCGCTGAGTCGAGTTGTTCGGCGCGCCGATCTCCGGCGCTGCCTCGAGACGAAAGGAATCCCCATGTCGTACGACGCCCTCATCGTGGGAGGCGGCCCCGCGGGTCTGTCTGCCGCGCTCGCCCTCGGTCTGGCCCGCAAGCGGGTCTTGCTCTGCGACGCAGGTCCGCCGCGCAACGCCGCCGCGGTGCACCTGCACAACTTCGTGACCCGCGACGGAGTGGCGCCGAGCGACTTCAGGCGCATCGGCCGTGAGCAGCTCGCTGCGTATCCCACGATCGAAGTGAAGGAGGCGCGCGTGGGCGCGATCACGGGCTCGTCTGGCGCCTTCACCGTCGAGGTGAACGGCGAGCCGGTCGTGACCAAGCGCATCGTGCTCGCCACGGGGATGATCGATGGGACCCTGCCGATCGAGGGCTTCGCGGAGCTCTGGGGCAAGTCGATCTTCCAGTGTCCGTACTGCCACGGATGGGAGGTGCGCGATCGGCCGTGGGGCTTCTTGGTCAGCGCAGCTCATGCGCCGATGTTCATGCACTTCGCGCTGATGGCGCGGGGCTGGACCAAGGAGCTGACCGTGTTCACCGATGGCGCGTTCGAGGTGCACGACGAGCAGCGCGCCACGCTCACCAAGGCCGGGATTCGTCTGGAGACGGCGAAGGTGAAGCGCTTGGTGAGCGAAGGCGGGGCGCTCACGGCGATCGAGCTCGAGGGCGGTGAGCGGGTCCGCTGCGAGGCGCTCTTCGCGCATCCTCCGCAGACCCAGGTCGACGTCGTGCGCGCGCTCGGCGTGGCGCTCGACGAGCACGGCTTCATCGCCGTCGATCCGATGCGCCGCGAGACCTCCATCCCCGGCATCTACGCCGCGGGCGACTCGATCACCCGGCAGCAAGCCGCGATCTTCGGCGCTGCTGCGGGTGCCCACGCCGCGACGATGCTCAACGCGGAGCTGACCGCGGAGCTCGCGACGAGCGGCCTCCTCTGATGGCAGACGAGGTCTGGGAGACTACGCTCGCGACCAATGCGCTCTCGTGGGGACGGGAGCGTCTCGATCTACTTCTACGACGAGGCGTCGCTGACCCGCGCGCTCGCCCCGCTCGGCGCCGCGACGTTGCTCGCGATCGACGAGCCCGCAGCGGGTCACGCGACGTTCCCATTCCTGATGGCCACCTGCCGCGCCCCCGTGCGCTGAGCGATTCGATTCCGATCTCGGGTCAGCGACACGGGGTGTGCCGCAGCACGACCGGCGCGACGACGGTGCGGGTGCTGCTGATCGTCGTGGGCGGCTCCTCGACGAGGTAGTCGATGCCCGGGACCGCTTGGACGCGAAGCGCCGGCAATCGGGCCGGCTCCGATGCGCCGCGTACACCCGCGCCCGGGGCGCCGTAGACCACTGCGCCGTGCTCGTAGCAATGACCGCCCACCGCATCGATCAGCTGAAAGCGCGAGGTGTCCATCGTGCCCACCTCCACGCCCGCGACCCTCACCACGCGCGCCTCGGGGCATCCCCCCACCGTGACTTGCATGCGCGCCGCCGCGCCCGGGGCCACCGGATCCAGCGCGAGGCTCCCCACGGTGACGAGCGCGGGGACCGTGCCATCGCGGTTGTCGACGTACAGGGTCTGGCGCGTCACCGCCGGCAAGGTGACGGCGACCCGGATCGAGTCCCGCATCGCGCTTCCGCGACGGATGTCATCGCGCCGATGCGTCTCGCTCTCGCGGTCGAGGTCTGCCACCACGGCGAGCGCCTCGTCGCCGCAGGTCGTCGCCGCAGGCGTCGTCAACGCCGCGCCGCTCACCCACGTGGCGTTGGCGATCGACACGTGGAGATCGTGGACGACTTCGACGTCGCCCAACGGACGTCCATCGAGCAGGAGCGGGACGGGCTCGGGGACGTCGATGGGCGAGCCCGCGACGTAGAACGCGTACGCATAGGTCTCGGGTTCGGGAGGCTCTCCGCAGCCGCCCGCGATGCTCGATGCGACGACGAACGCGATCACCAAGGTTCGTTTCATGAGCCCCATCATGGGAGGGCGCGGCCCTGCGTGCGGCCGCGTGGCGCGTTCGGAGCCACGTTGGCGTGAACGGTTCGCTCCGCGCGCCAGAGGCTGCCCGCTGAGGGTCCACAGGCGCGCGGCGGCGTCTAGATCGATGGAGCTCGACGTAGCTCCGCCGGGATGCTGTCGGCCCAGGTCGAGACCATCGCTCGACGCGCACGGCGAAGCGCGATCCGATCAGGGCGGCAGCGTGTCTCGGGTGTCGGGCTCGGGCGGGGTCGCGACGCCGATCGTGACGGCTTGGGCGTAGAGGTTCGCCAGATCCGGGACGTTGGTGAGCGCGTCCTTCGCGAGCTCGCCGAGGGTGTCGAGGCTGGTGAGCACGCGTCCCCAGCCGACCGAGATCGCTTGGTCGGCGCCAGCTTCGTCACCAGCGCCGCGGCGCGCGTCGGCGAGGGTGAGCCACACGAAGCTCTCGGCCGCGTCCGGGGGCTGCGCTTCGAGGAGCTGCGCGGCGAGCTCGGCCGCACGCAACGTGTCCGACGGCTTGCGCTTGCGATCGGTGAGCGCGAGCGACGCGCCGATCGCGAGCGCGAGCGGACGGTAGGGCGAGTCGTCGGCCATGCCCTCGCTCGCCGCCTCGACGTGCTGCATCGCTTCGCTCGATCGACCTGCTCGAGCCAACGCGCGGGCGTACGTGAGGCGGGCGTCCACCACCACGCGGGCATCGCCATCGGCGATCACGTCGCGCACCACGATCGCGAGCTCGTCGCAGGCCTCGGCGTCGCGACCGAGCTCGCTGAGCGCCGCGCCGAGGTTGAGGCGGAGCGGCACCGCGAGCGCAGAGAGGCCCATCGAGCGCGCGGCGCTCAGGCCCGATCGCAAGAGCGGCTCGGCCTCGGCCGCGCGGCCCACGGTGCGGAGCGCGTCGCCGAGGTTGGTGAGCAGGAGCGCAGACGTGCGCCGATCGCCCAGCGCCTGGGCACGCTCGAGCGCGCGCTCGCTCCACTCGACGTGCTCGCGCAGGTTGCCGCGGAAGCGCGTCGCGATGCCCAGCGCCTGGGCCACCCGCATCTCGACGAGCGGATCGCCTGCGCCCTCCGTGTTGGCGATCCCTTCGAGGTGCGCGACCACCGCGTTGCCGGCGTCGAGCCGGTTCAGGAAGAAGAGGTGGTTCGACACGCGCGCGAGCGCCGTCGCGAGCGCCGACGGTCCTTGGGGATCGACGTCGCCCCCGACGAGCACGAGATCCATCGCGAGCGCCTCGAGCGCATCGACGTTGCCCAAGCGCCCTTCGGCGACCCCGCTCGCGCCGACCGCGCGGCACCACGCGCGCGCCCCGCGGGGCAACAACTTCAGCGCCTCGCGCGCGGCGTCGGCGGCGGCGCTGAGCTCGTTGCCCCACAGCTTGGCCTCCGCGAGCGTGGCCAACAGATCCCCGCGGAGCGCGCCCGTCGCGGCCGGCAGACCGCGCTCGGCGAAGCGAAGCGCGCTGCCCACGTCGTCGGTCGCGAGCGCATCGCGCGCCAGCTGGTTCAGCCACGCCGATGCGCGCGCCGGCTGCTTGGCGCGCAGCCAGTGCTCGGCCAAGAGCGCCGCGCCGCCCCGCCCGCTCTCTTCGAGGCGCTGCGCGACCAGCTGGTGCGCGAGCACCCGATCGTCCTCGGTGAGCATCCCGTAGGCGACCTCGTGCAAGAGCGGGTTGCGGAACGCGACGACCGCGCTGCCCGGCTCGCGTCCCAGGATGCCGTCGCTCACGAGCACCTCGAGCGCGGCGTCCATCTCGAGCGGTCCCGTGACGGCGAGCAGATCGTCCGGCGTCCCGGCGCCGAGCACGCTGGCCGCGCGCAGCACCCTGCGTGCGTGGCCAGGCAGCGCGTCGAAGCGCCCTTGCAACACGGCGCTCACGGTGCCGGGCAGGCCGCGCACGCCCGCGCGGTCCGCGCGCACCAGCTCGTTGAGCAAGAACGGGCTGCCGTCCGCGCGGACGCGGATCTCCTGCACCCGCGCGCTCAGATCTGGCAGCGACGCGTCGAGCCCCTCGCGCACCAGCTCCTCGGCGGCATTGGGCGAGAGCTTGCCGAGCGTGAGCCGAGCGCTCCGCGCGCCGCGGCCCAGGCGCTCGAGGCGCGCCGCGCCGGACTCCGCGAGGCGCGAGGTGAACACGAAGAGCGCGCGGGTAGGCGCGTCGATCGACGCCAGCTCGGCCAGCGCGTCGCACGAGGCTTGATCGGCGTGATGCAGATCCTCGACGACGATCAAGAGCGGCGAGCGCGCAGCCTCGGCGCGCACCAAGCGCACCAACGTCTCGTGCGCGTGCACCGAGTACACGCCCTGGCTCTCGCGCGCGGCGCGCACGAAGGGGCTGGACGCGCGCTGCATCAAGCCCGCCATGGTGAGCGCGAGCTCGACGCCCGGATCGCCGTCGCCCAGGCGCGCGCTCGCCCAGCGCTCGAACACCGTCGCCGCGCGCGACGGATCGGTCTCCTCCGGCGCGCCCGCGCCGCGGAGCAAACGTCCCGCGAGCGCCCACGGCTCGTCTTGGGTGAGGCGCTCGCCAGCGACCTGCCACACCGAAGGCACGGCCTCGCTCGCGGCGATGTGCGCGACGATCTCGCGCGCGAGCGCGGTCTTGCCGAGGCCGGGATCCGATCCGAGGAGCAGCGTCTGCGTCGTCTCCTCCACGAGTGTCCGCGCGAAGAGGGACTCGGCGAGCTCGAGCTCGTGCTCGCGTCCCACGACGCGTCGCGCGCTGCGCCCGCTGCGATCTTCCTCGAGCAGCTCGGCGCCCTTGGCGTCCAGGCGCATGCGGAAGCGATCGCCCAGCAGGCCGGCCGTGGTCGCATCGACCAGCACGCCGGGTGATGCGCCCACGAGCGCCGCCGCGCGCGCGATGATGTCGCCCTCCGCGCCCTGGCTGAGCACGCTGCGCCCCGTCGCCATGCCGACCGCGAGGCTGGGCCGCGCGCGCAGCAAGCTGAGGCCGAGGCGCGCGGCGTTGGCCGCTTGATCCGTGGCGACGGCCTCGCCGCGCAAGAGCGCCGCGACCGTGCCGTCGGCGAGCGCCTCGAGGCGCAGCGCCCACTGCGCCGCGATCGCCGTCCACGTCGCCATGCCGCCGCGCGGCGGATCGAGATCCTTGGCGACGAGCACGGTGACCAGCGTGCGCTCGGCGTCGCCGATGCCCTCGCGCTGCGCGGGCCGATCCTCGCTGGAGAGCGCACCCAGCTCGCGAGCGAGCGCGGCGCCGTCGACGGGGCGCTGATCGGGCTCCTTCGACATCGCGCGCATCACGAGCGCGCTGAGGCCGTGCGGCACGCTGGGCACGACCGCGTGCAGGTGCGGCACCGGATCGAAGAGGACCTTGGTGAGGATGGTCATCACCGTCGGACCATCGAAGGCGGGCTGCCCCGCGACGCACTCCCAGAGCACGGAGCCGAGCGCGAAGACGTCTGCGCGCGCGTCGACCTCTGCATCCGCCCGCGCTTGCTCGGGCGCGAGGTAGCCGGGCGTGCCGATCACGGTCCCGCGCGCGGTCTGCGTGAGCTCCGAGCGCGAGCGCGCGATGCCGAAGTCGAGCAGCACGGCCTGCGCGGCGTCGCCCTGCACCAGGAAGATGTTGGTGGGCTTCACGTCGCGGTGGACGACGCCGCGGGCGTGGGCCGCGCCCAAGCCCGACGCGATGCGGCGACCGAGCGCTATCGTCTCGGGCACCGAGAGCGGCCCTCGCGCCAGGCGGTGATCGAGGTCTTCGCCCTCGAGCCAGCGCATCGCCAGGTACGGCGTCTTGCCGTCGATGCCGTGAGCGACGTAGGGCACGACGCCCTCGTCGCGGATGTCGGCCAGCACGCGCGCCTCGCGGCTGAAGCGCTGCGCGTCCGCGTCGCGGAGCAAGACCTTGAGCGCGACCTGCGAGCCGTCCTCGTGATCGATCGCGAGGTAGATCGCGCCGAACGAGCCGCTCGCCGCGGGTCGCACGATCTCGAAGCGCGACGCGATGCGATGCCCTGCCGGCAGGGTCTCCATCACGTCCCCCGCATCAGCCGGTCGCTCCTGTGGCCGGGACGCTGCGCTCGTCGGTGACGATGTGATGGACCCGCTGGTCGTGCGGCATCAGCGGGAGCTCGAGGACGAGCTGGAACTCGTAGGCGACGGCGACGCGCAGCGCGTTGGTGAGCGAGGGGAGCAAGCCGTCGTAGAGGCCCGCGCCGTATCCGACACGACCGCCCGACGGATCGAGCGCCAGCGCGGGCACGATGACGAGGTCGACGCGCTCGGGCGACACGAGCGGCGCGCTCTCCGGCGGCTCCTTCACCATCTTGCCGCTCTCGACCGGGACGATCTCGCGGTCCCAGCTGCGCAGCTCGAGCTTCAGCCGGGGCGGCGCGTTCGGATCGCCGTCCGGGATCTCGATCATGCGCGGCGCGGCGATGGCCTTGCCGGCCTCGAGCGCGGCGTCGCGCAGCAGCGTGACGTCGACCTCGGTGCGCATCGGCACGAAGAGCGCGACCGTCTTCGCGCTCGTCCACGCCGGGAGCGCGAGCACGTGATCGGCGATCTTCTTGCTGCGCTCCTTGCGCCCCTCGTCGCCGATCGCCTTGCGCACCCGACGCATGCGATCGCGGAGCTCGGCCTTCACGCGACGTCCGATCTCGTCGGTGGGGAGACCCGCGATCTGGACGGGCGGCACGGGACGCAAAGGCACGCGCGCGAGTGTAGCCCGTCATCGCGTCCGCCCGCGACGACAACCTCGCAGCGGTGCTTGCGATCGAGACCACGCGGCGTCTCCATCGCACGCCCGCAAACGTGCTCGTGACGCTCACCGTCACTCTCGGAGGCGGACCCGCACCCTTCCGTCGGAGGGGACCTCGACCGCGCCGTGTAGGAGCGCCGTGCGATCGCCGCGGGTGACGCGGACCTCGACGTCGTAGGCGCCCGGGAGGAGCGACGCGTCCAGCTCGAGGGCCTCGGGGGCGTCGCCCGAGAAGCGCCGGGTCAGGCGGTGGGCTTCTTCGCCGCCTTCGTCGAGCAAGGTGACCTCGAGCGCGGTGATCGTGCTCGGTGCGCTCAACGGGATCGACAGCTCGAGGGTCGAGGGCAAGACGTGGCTGCCGTGGGTCACCAGGAGCAGGAGCAGGGCGACCATCGCGAACGTCGCGATGCGACGGCGATGCGCGAGGACGCGCTGGAAGATCGTGCCGGTGCCCGCGCCCGCGCCCGTGCCCGTGCCCGTGCTCGCGCCCGTGCCCGCTTCTGTCCCCGCGTCCGCGTCCGCTTCTGTCCCCGCGTCCGCGTCCGCTTCCGTCCCCGCGTCCGCTGCCGTCCCCGCGTCCGCTTCCGTCGCCGCTTCCGCGTCTGGGGCCGCTCCTCTCGCGGTCACGGGACGAACTTGTAGCCCGCGCCGCGCACCGACACGAAGTAGCGCGGGTCGGTCGGATCGTTCTCGAAGTGGCGGCGCAGCCGGAAGACGAAGTTGTCGACCGTGCGCGCGGTCGAGTAGCCGTGCAGCTTCCAGACCTCTTCGAGCAGGTGCTCGCGCGAGAGCACCTTCTGCGGGTGCTCGATGAAGTAGCGCAACAGATCGAGCTCGAGGCGGGTGAGCTTGATCGGCTCGCCCGCGCGCACCACCTCGTGCGACTCGAAGTCGATGCGCGCGTCGCCCAGCACCACCGCGGTCGGCGAGGGCTTGGCGCCGTCGCGCTGCCGCTCCCGCTCCCACGCGCGACGACGCAGCATCGAGCGCACCCGCGCGAGCAGCTCGCCGAGCTCGAAGGGCTTCACCAAGTAGTCGTCCGCGCCGACCTCGAGGCCCCGCACCCGATCCTCGGCGGCGTTGCGCGCGGTCAGCATCACCACGGGCACGTAGTTGCCCGACTCGCGCAGGCGCTTGCAGAGCTCGAAGCCGTCGAGATCCGGCAGCATCACGTCGAGCACGATCGCGTCGATGGTGCGCGCGTCGAGCAAGAGCTCACCCGCTTCGCGCGCGGTGCCCGCGACCGTCACGTCGTAGCCCTCGAGCTCGAGGTTGAGCTTCAGGCCCATGGCCAGGTGCTCCTCGTCCTCGACGACGAGCAGGCGCTGGCGGGTCTCGGGGGCGGCGGGGCTGTTCATGCGCGGCGGCAGCCTTGCACATCGTCAGCGCGACGACGATTCGACGACCTCGCGCTCGGACGAGGTCGCGAGATCGTCGAGGCGCGGCACGGGCTGCCGATCGGGCGCGGGCGAGGGGCGATCGGGGCGGTGCGGCAGGGTGACCGTGAAGGTCGAGCCGCGATCGGGGCCGTCGGATGCGACCGCGATCTTGCCGCCGACGTTGCGCACCAGCGCGCTCACCACGAAGAGCCCCAGCCCCGTGCCCTTGCGCTTGCG
>CAYZQM010000022.1:0-21239 GCA_964480175.1 uncultured Sandaracinaceae bacterium | reverse complement strand
CCTCGGGCACCCGGTAGAAGCGCTGGAAGATCCGCCCCAGCTCCTTGGGCGCGATGCCGATGCCCTCGTCGCTCACCTCGATGCGGGTCTCGGCGCGGGCTCCGTCGTCGACTGCGCGCACGGTCACCTTCGGAGGGCGGCCCGAGTACTTCACCGCGTTGTCGATCAGGTTGCGCACCACGATCTCGAACGCCGCGCGATCGGTCACGACGGAGAGCTCGGCCGGCACCTCGATCACGACCGAGCTGCGCTCGATGTGGTGCCGCGCGACCATCGCCTCCACCGCCTCTTCCACCACGCCGAGCACCCCGACGGTGTCGAGCGCGGTGCCCACGTCTTCGTGGGCGAGGCGCGAGGCCTGGAGCACGTCGTCGATGAACGCGGAGAGCCGGCTGATGTCGTCGTGGATCATCCGCTGCAGCGTCTCGCGCTTGTCCTCGGGGAGATCTTTGCGTGCCAGCGTCTGCAGGCAGAGCTTGATGGAGGCGAGCGGGCTCTTGAGCTCGTGGGTGACCGAGTCGATGAACGTGTCCTGGCGCCGCACCTCGAGGATCTCGCGGGCCAAGAAGATGGTGAACATCACGAGCACGCTCATGATCACCACGAACGAGATGACGCCGAGCACGAGCAGCCACGCGCTCTCGCCGGACTCGTTGATCCGGCGCACGGCGAAGATGGTCCAGCCGACCAAGAGCGCGGCCGAGAGCGACACGCTCACCGCGCCGAACGTGATCGGCACCGAGATCGAGCGGATGGTGCTGCGGCGCGCCACGGACCCGGAGGATGGCACCTCCGCTCGGCGGCGGCACCCGCGGACGGAGATTCCGCGGGCCCGCCTGATCGATCGGAGGGCTCGATGGGTCTCGGCGCGCGCGATGCTCGGCGAGCACATCAGCGCGACACGGAGGGCTCAGAGCGCGTGGGGGATCACGGAGCGCCCGTCGACCGAGAACGCTCGCTTGCCGTCGGTGGCGACGCCGAACGCGTCGGCCGAGTTCTCGACGAGCTTCTTCTCCAGCGCCAGCGTCGCGCCGTCGAGCACGCCGATGTCGCGCCGGCCCGCGACGATGCGCGCGCGATCGGGCGTGGCGGCGAGGTGCTGGCGCCCCGCTGCGCCCAGCGGGTAGTCGACCTTGGCCCGCACCTCGAGGGTGAGCGGATCGCAGAGCACGAGCGTGTGATCGACGACGACGACCCAGCCGTGCTGCGAGGGCGCGAGGGCGTCGGATGCGGTCCCGAGCTCGACGCTCGCCACGACCTGCCGGGTCTTCAGATCGATGCGGTGCAGCCCCGCGGGGCGCTCGGTGGAGAAGACCAGCGAGGTGCCGTCGGCGGAGAAGGCGAGCCAGGTGCACGCCGCGCCGGGGTTCGCGTAGGGCCACCGGTGCAGCTGTGCGCCGCTCGCGGCGTCCCACAGCGCGACGGAGTTGTCCGTGCCGCGCGGACCGCGCGAGGCGGTCGCGATCGTCTTGCCATCCGGAGAGAACTGGATGCCCCACACCTCGCCCTTGGGGTGACCCGCGATCTTGAGGACGGGCTTGCCGGTGGCGACATCGAGCACGTTCACGCTGCTCGCGCCGACCGCGGCGAGCGCACCGTCGGGCGACAGCGCGATCTGGTGGAGGAACTTCATGCCTCCGCCGCCGACCTTGATCCGCGCGCGCAGGTCGCCCGAGGTCGCGTCCCAGAGGTACACGTTCGACTTCATGTCCGCGCCCGCGACCACCTGGTCGGCCGCGGCCACCACGCGGAGGGGGAACTCGGCCACGAACGGAGCAGCCGGCAGATCCGCCTTCTTCGGCTTGGAGAGGGTCAGGCCTTTGATGCGAGCCTTGAGCGGCGCGTCGAGCTCGAGCTTCGTGCCGTCCGGGCGGCGATAGAGAAGATCGTGTACCGGCGTCGAGAAAGACGCGTCGAGGCTGCCGCACCACGCGAGGGCCGCGCCGTCGGGGGAGAAGAGCGCGTACTCGACCTGGATCACCTGACCCGCCGACTTCTTCTTGGTGCCCACCGCCCGGATGCCGCCGACCAGCTCGCCATCGATGCCGTTCCACGGCGGGCTCTGCGGCGCGTTGTACCCGCCCCCGATGCCCGCATCGAAGCTCGGGTCGATCCCCAGCGCGACGCGCAGCGCGATGAAGAGGTCGAGGTACCAGTCGTTCTGGCGCTTGCAGGGGGCCTTGAGAGGAAAGAGGTCGGGGGTGAGCTGGCTGCCGCGGGGTTCCATGTCGTCCTTGGTTCGGGGAGCGCGCAGTCTCGCCGGTGGAGCGCGCGGGGCGAGCGGCTGTCGCGAATGGGGGCAAAGGTGGCGCGTCGAGTCGGCCGGCGCGGGAGCCTTCCCCCTCGACGCGGCCGCTCCCATTGGATAGAACCCGCCCGTTCGCCGGGGAGCCGGCGCGACCAGGAGAGAAGAATGATCCGATTCACCATGACCGCGCTCGTCGCCCTCTCGCTCCTCACCGCCGCCTGCGGTGGTCGTCAGACGCCGCCCGCCCGGGGCAGCTGCCGCGCGGGCCGCGAGTGGGTGCCGCCGCACGAAGAGAACGGCACGATGATGGACGGCTACTGCCGCAACCGCGAGTAGTGACGCCTCGGGCCGAGTGACCGTTCGGCCCTTTTCTTGAGGGAGCGGCGTGCTCTCCGCTATCAGCGGGGGGTGCGACCGCTCCTTCCGTTTCTGCGCACGTGGCTGCCGCTCGTGGTGCTGGTCGCGCTCGCGCTCACGCCGATCGGCGCGCGCGCCGAGCTCGAGGACATTCCCTACGTGGTGGCGCGGGGCGACACGGGACACCGCATCGCGCGGCGCTTCGGGATGAATCTCTCGGAGCTGCTCGCGCTGAACGACGGTGTGGACATCGAGCGCCTGCGACCGGGGCAGCGCCTGGTGGTGGGCCGGGGCTTTCGCCACGTGCACCGGGTGCTGCCGGGTGAGCACGTCGCGGTGGTGGCCTCGCGCTGGAACGTCGAGGCGAGCGCGCTGCGGAGCTGGAACGAGCTGGGTCGGGAGGCGACGCTCGAGGCGGGCGCCGAGCTGATCATCTACAGCGAGTCTGCCTCGCCACCGAGCACGTCGGTGGGGCGGGTCGATCGAGGGACGTTGGAAGATGGTGTGCCCATCCCGCGCCACGAGGCGTGGCGGGTGCGGACGCCGGCGCGCGCGTGGGTGACCCACTTCGTCGCCGAGGCGCTGGTCGATGGGTTCAACGCGCTGCGCGCGAGTCATCCGGAGGCGGCGCGGGTCGAGATCCGCGACGCGAGCCGGCCGAACGGCGGGGCGCTGCGTGAGCACCACAGCCACCAGAGCGGGCGCGACGTGGACATCGCGTACTTGCGAAACAACTGCCGGGCGCGGGGCCGGGAGCGCGACTGCGGACACCACTGGACGCGGCCGAGCGAGCTGGACGCGGCGGCGCAGTGGGCGCTCTTGCATGCGTGGATCGAGCGCGGCGTCGTCGAGTACGTGTTCGTCGACCACGCGCTGCAGAGGCCGCTGTACGAAGCAGCGCGCGACGCCGGAGCGAGCCGCAGCGAGCTCTCGCGCTGGTTCCAGTATCCCCGCGCCGAGGACGTGCGCGCGGGCATCATCCGCCACGTGCCGCGGCACACCGACCACTTCCACGTGCGCTTCACGTGCGCGCCGTTCGACGTGGCCTGCGTGCCGAGCGACGGCAGCGGCCGAGATTGAGCCAGATTTGCCTCGAATTCGGCACCGCGGATCAAAGGGGACGGTCCTCAGTAATTGAGTTTTGCTGCGGCACCTCACCAAGAGGTCGATATTGTTTCGTATTTTCCTGTGGCGTAGCCGTCCGGATCGTCGAGTTGTGCAGTCGTGGATCGTGTCGTGATGTATCTTGCTTATTTTGTTGGTGTATTCTGGTTACTCAACTACTGAGGACCGTCCCCTTCTGAATTGTCGTGGGAAATCGATGGGTGGCGCGCTCCATGCGGACGTGGCTGAGTGCCGGTCATGACCGATCCTCGGGCGATGCTCGGCCGGAGCCGCGAGACCCAGATCCGCAGGGACGCGCTGGGGCGCTGGTGGAACGGGGACGACGCCATCACCCACCCGCTCCTCACCAAGTCGTTCGACGGCTGGATCGAGCGCGCCGACGACGGGCGCTTCTGCCTGAAGAACGACATCAACTGGGCCTACGTCGCGATCGAAGGACCGCCCTACTTCGTGCGCTCGCTGCGCGTCGAGCAGGGCTCGGTCGATCACGTCACCCTGCAGCTCTCGGGGGACCTCGAGGAGCCGCTCGATCCGGCGACCCTGCGCGAGGCCAGCGACGGTGCGCTCTACTGCTCGGTCCGCGGCGGCCTGCAAGCCCGCTTCGACTCGCACGCCGCCATGCAGCTCGAGCCCCTGATCGTCGAGACCCACGACGGCTTCGCGCTGCGCGGTGACGACGAACGCACGCTGCGCGTCCCAGCCGTCCGCTGATCGCAAGCGCTGAGGCTCGAACGCAACCGTCCGGGCACCATCGGCCGCGCGACAACCCACGGATTTGCGTCCCCGCCCTTGACCAGGCGTCCGCTGTGGGGTTTCGTTCGCCCCGACATGGCTCCCGCTCGCTTTTCCCGGTCGTTCTGCTCCGTGCTCCTCGCGCTCGCGCTCCCCGCGTGCGGCGGCGAGACCACCACCCGCACCCTCGACGAGTCGGACGACCTGACCTCCAGCGGCGGCAGCAGCAGCGGACGCACCGCGACCATGCCCACCGGCATCGGCGGCACCGAGTGGCACTTCGTCGAGGCCCACTGCACCGAGGGCCCGCTCGATCTCTCGAGCCGCGGCTTCAGCTCGCGCCTGCGCGTCGAAGAGGACGGCGACGATCTCCTCCTCTACTCCAGCCACGTCTACGAGGCCGAGAGCTGCGATCAGACGATCGTGCAGCGGGTCTCACCGCCCACCGGCTCGGGCGAGCTGCGGATGGAAGAGATCGCGCGCGTCTCGGTCCCCTCGACCGCGACCTGCTTCGGCCAGCCCGAGCCCCCGCGTCCCGGCGAAGTGCGTCACGAGGGCCGTCGCCTCGAGGTGCTGGTGCAGCGCTCGCGCTGGTGCGGCGGCTTCGAGGTGCGCTTCGTGTACGAGCAGGAGATGCCGCGCCTCTTGACCGACGGCGAGGTCGCGCGGCTCTACGCGGTGCACTTCTCGCTCGGCCACGCGGACGCGATCGCCGACATGTTCGCGCAAGCGGGCTCGCTGCTCGAGCCCTTCACCACCACCGCGACCGGCGATCCCTACCGCCACGATGGCCGCGAGGCGGTGCGCAGCTGGTACCGCGACACGTTCGCGAGCTCGGCGTGGCGCGCGCTGCGCATCGTCTCGATCGAGCGTGAGAGCGAGACCTCGCTGACCATGCACTGGGAGTACATGGATCCGCGCCTCGCCGTCCCGGTGAGCGGCGCCAACCGCTTCACCGTCGCAGGGGGCGAGATCTTCGAGAGCCAGATCACGCTCGACGGCGCGCCCACGCTCGTCCCGCCGATCACGCCCTGAGCGCCCATGGCTGCGGCGAAACGACCTTCGAGCCGCAAGCGGAGCCTTCCTCCGCCGCCGCGTCCTGAGGCGCTGGAGCCGATCGACGCGAGCGCATCCCATGAGGCTCCGACCGCGAACGGCGCAGGCCACGACGACGCAGGCCACGGCGGCGCAGGCCACGGCGGGGCGAGCAAGAAGGACGCGAGCAAGGGCGATCCGAAGCGGCGCGGCGCGCGCGCCAAGACCGAGGGCGCCGATCGGGGCGCGGTCCTGGTCACCGGCATCTGCGGTCGCCTCGGGAGGGTCTTCGCGCGCCTGATGCACCGCGAGGATCGGGTGATCGGCATCGACCGCCGCGCCTTCGTCGGGCTGCCCAAAGACATCGTCCATCACCAGTTCGACCTGCGGCGCAAGAAGACCCGCGACATCTTCCGCAACGGCGACATCCGCGCGGTGGTGCACCTCGGGGTGATGCACGATCTCCGCGCCAGCTCGCGCGAGCACCACACCTGGAACGTCGTCGCGTTCCAGAAGCTCCTCGAGTACGTCGCGCAGTACCAGGTGCCGAAGCTCGTCGTGCTCTCGAGCGCGAACGTCTACGGTCCGAGCCCGGACAACCCGCAGTTCCTCACCGAGGACGCGCCGCTGCTCGGCGCCCAGCACTTCTCCGAGATCCGCGATCTCGTCGAGGTCGACATCCTCGCGCAGAGCTTCTTCTGGAAGCACCCCGAGATCGAGACCGTCGTCCTTCGCCCCTGCCACATCCTCGGCACCGTGAAGAACGCACCGAGCAACTACCTACGGCTCAACAGGCCGTTGTCGCTCATGGGCTTCGATCCGATGGTGCAGGTCGTCCACCAGCGCGACGTCGCCCACGCGATGAAGCTCGCGCTCGCGCCCGGCATGAAGGGGATCTTCAACATCAAGGGCCCGAGCGAGATCCCGCTCTCACGGATCTTCAAGATCCTGGGCAAGCGCGCGACGCCCGTGCCGAGCTCCGTGATGACGCCGGTGCTGAACGGGATGTGGCGCTACCGGCTGACGTCGTTCCCCACGCCCGAGCTCGATCACATCCGCTACGTCTGCATGGTCGACGACACCCGAGCCCGCGAGGTCCTCGGTTTCGCGCCCCGCTTCTCGCTCGAAGAGACCGTGCGCGCCGTGCTCGGCTGAAGCATCACGCTCGCCGCGAAGAAAGTCGGTCACGCCGGGACGACGGGCGCGTTGCCCGTCCCATGACCCACCGAACCCTGCTGGCGCCGCTCTCGATCCTGCTCGTGCTCTCGCTGCTCGTCTGTGTCGGATGCGAGGCCGACGCAGCGCCCATCCAAGCGGAGCTCACCGTCGAAGAAGCCGGCGTCGGCTCGCCGGTCCGCGCTGGGACCCCCTGCTCGCTGCGCATGCAGCCCGCGTGGCGCAGCGGGGTGAACTGCCAAGTCATCCTCCGCTGCGATCGCGGCGGCGAAGACGTGGATCTGTTCGGCGGCCGCCGCATCGGGGGATACGCGGTGTGCGAGACCCGCGATCACACATTCACGACTGCCTTCGACGGCGAGCCGATCCGCGACGGCGACCCCGCGGTGAGCGTCGATCTCGACGCCGGAACGATCACCTGGCGCGGCCCGCACGAAGGCGAGACGGCGACGCTCCGGGTAGTCGGTGACGTAGAGACGATCGAAGCGTGGGACGAAGCGAACGTCGAGTGACCCATCAGTCGAGCGACAGCGCTGGGGTGAGGACCGCGTCGTCTTGCCAGTGCAGTGCGTGGCAGTCGTTGCAGGAGAGCTCGCGGTCGGGTGGCAGCGCCATCGAGCTCGGGCCGTAGGCGTGGCCGTCGTTGTAGCCGTCGCTGCGCCAGAGGATCGTCGTGCGGCCGGTCTCGTCGAGCTGGAGGGCGAAGAACTCCCAACCCACCGATCCTTCGGGGTTGAAGCGCGCGCTGCGCTTCACCATCGCGTGCACCGTCCAGTCGCGGAAGTCCTCGGAGGGCTCGACGGTCTTGATGAGCACCGAGCCGATGGGCCAGCGGGTGGCCCCTTCCTCGGGGCGGCGGCTCGCGTAGACGAACGCGGGACCAGGCATCGCCTGCACGGGGACCATCGGGTTCTCGAGCGGGATGCGCTCCCAGGTCCAGAACGCCGCGAACGTCGCGTCGTCGGCGACGACCTTGGGGCCGAGGTCCACGCCGGGCCCGGGAGGCTCGACCTCGGTGCCGCCGCAGGCCGTCGTGCCCGCGAGAGCACAGAAGACGGCACCGGAGAGCCACTTTCGGACGGCGCGGGCCTCGGGCATCATCGCGACTATGTCAGCCCTTCGCGTCGCCGTCGTGCTCGTGCTCCTGATGTTGCTCGGAGGCGCCGGGCGCGCCGAGGCCCAGGCGGCCTGCGTCGACGCCACCGGCGAGGCGTGTCTGAACGTGATCCGATCGGCGCGCGCCGACGGCGTCGTGGAAGACATCTTCACCACGCGCGATGGCCTCTTCGCACCGCAGCTCACGTACGCGACGTACGTGCGCGGCGTGAACGGATGCATCGGGGTGACGCACACGCCCACGATCCTCGAGGGCTACAGCTGCAGCGCGGCTGGCACCAACCCTCCGGGCGGCAACGATCCCGCGTTCCAAGCGGACTCGCTCGATTGGTATTGGACGCAGGTCATCCGCACGAACGACTCGGGCGCGGACGTCGGCGACGGCAACCCCGGCTTCTATCTTCCGACCCGCGGCCGCATCTACGACCTCGGCGGTGAAGCGAACCGCGTGGTGCTCTTCCCGATCACCGATCACCCGCCGCTGCCCTGCGAAGCCTTCGAGTACACGGTCTGGCTCAGCAACAACCCGGACGCGACCGAGATCGCCTCGCCCGACGCGCCCGATCCCACCCAGTGGAACGAGGCGCGCCTGATCCGCACGTTCACCCAGGGATGGACGCGCAATGCCCGCGCGACCGGCGTGGCCGAAGCAGGCCGCGCCGATCTCGGCACGTGGCTCCGCGACAACTCCGCTGGCGAGGCCGTGGCCGACGCGCTCGCCACCGTATGGGCGTTGCCCTGCGGTCTCTCGTTCCGCTACGTCTCGATTCAAGCGGGCAACCACGGCAACCCCGGCCCCGAGTGCGTCTACCACAGCTCCGACGACGAGCTCGACGCAGTCGCCGGCCTCAACGAGGACGACACCGCGATCTGCGTCGACGCGGACGGCGATGGTCACCGCGCGGCCGCGTGCGGCGGCAGCGACTGCGACGACGCCGATCCCTCGGTGCATCCCGGCGCGTTCGAGCCCTGCGACTCGGAGCGCGATCTCGACTGCCTGCCCGCGAGCGAGTGCCCCGTCGGGACGATGTGCGACGGAGACACGGGCCTCTGCTCGACCGCGTGCTTCGAGGGCGCGTGCGCCGACGGCTACAGCTGCTCGGGAGGCAACGTGTGCGTCGAGAGCGCGTGCGCGGCGCGCACCGAGCCCTGCCCGCCCGGCACGCTGTGCCGCGGTGGTTCGTGCGTCGCGCCCTGCGACGGAGTGGTCTGCCCCGCCGGCCGCATCTGCGCGGGCGGCGCGTGCATCGATCCGTGTGCGGGCGTCGTGTGCCCTGCGATGCAGGTCTGCATCGCCGCCGAGCCGGGCGCGCGCACCATCTGCGGCCCCGCGTGCACCTGCTCCGATCTCGCGGCGTCCGTGCTGTGCGGCGCCGACCGCGCGTGCGATGCGCGCCCCGAGTCGCCGACCACGGGGCGCTGCGTCGATCCGGGCTGCGAGACGGCCATCTGCGCCGCGAGCGAGGCGTGCACCGCAGGCACCTGCCGCGATCGCTGCGACGGCGTCGTGTGTCCCAGCGGGCAAGCCTGCCGCGCGGGCGAGTGCGTGGTCGATCGCTGCGCGAGCGTGACCTGCGGTGGCGGCACGGTCTGCCGTGACGGCGCATGCGTGAGCGCGTGCGACGGAGTGAGCTGCCCGAGCGGCGAGCGCTGCGTGGACGGGGCGTGCCTCCCCGATCCCTGCGCCGGCATCGACTGCGGGGCCGAGGCGCGCTGCGTCGATGGCACCTGCGTCGCGCTGGGCCGCGATGCGGGCCCACCGGCCGAAGGCATGGACGCCGGCGGCCGCCGAGGGCCGAACGAAGGCGGCTGCGGCTGCCGCGTCGGACGTGCCAACGAGGCCCTCGGGATCTTCGCGGGTCTCGGGTTGCTGGCTGCGCTGCTGATCCGCAAGCGCCGCTGAGTGATCGAGAGGTCACCCGCCCTCGAGCTCGACGGGCGGAGAAAACGACCGTTCACGACCACGACCACGTTCAAGTTCACGTTCACGACTGTCGCGTTCGACAGCGCGCCAACAGGCGAGCGGTGGACGCCCGAGCGACCCGTACGGCGCGGTACGAACAGGCCGAGCGCGCACCGATCCCTCCGAAGAGCGCGAAGCCCACCGATGCGCCGCCTGACCTCCGTACCCGTCTCCCCCTTTGCGGCCTTGCGGCTTTGCGCGATCTCTCTCGCTCGGCGAACGCGTACACCGCGTCGCGATCGCTGCGGGCGTCGAACGAGAGTTCATCGCCGGGGACACAGAGGAGCGAGGGCGGGGAGCGTGGCGATAGCGCTCTCCCGCGACGGAGAATTTCGCGCAAAGCGAGCAAAGGCGCGAAGCCGCAAGGCGCGACCGAAGAACCAGGGGCCGGAGGTCGAAGCTGCGCTTCGATACGCGCGCTGCCCAAGCAGAAGAGAGGGAGCCACGCGATCGCTGCGGGCGTCGAACGAGAGCTCATCGCCGAGGACACGGAGGAGCCCGAGGGCAGGGAAGCTTCGCTTCGATGCGCAGCGCCCCGCTCGGATCAACACCCAATTCAGAAGCGCGACCGTCGTGGTCGTGAACGATGGCGACGCCGAGGCCGGGCCCGAGGCTCCGACCCAAACGAGAGCGCGGGCGACGGCTTCGTGCCGGCACCCGCGCCTTCTCGTCACCTTGCTCGAACGAGCGAGAAACTGCCGTTCACGACCACGTTCAGGTTCACGTCTCGAACACGCGCTCGCACGCGTCACACGTGAACGTTGGTCGTGTTTGCTGATCAGTCGGTGCCGCAGACCCCTTCGTCGGTGCAGTAGTCCGCGCCCACGCACTCTTGGGTGTTCATGCAGCGCTCGCCGGTCTCCTGCGGCTGGCAGATCCCTTCGCTGCAGAGCTCGAAGCCGCAGCAATCGAAGGAGTCTTCACACGGCTGACCCGGGACGGCGCAGCACTCGGGGGTTCCCGTCGTGTCGAGACCGCAGACCATCGGTCCGCAGCAGTGCGGCAGGCCCGTGCCGTCGGGCACCGTGGTGCCGCAGCCGGTGTCGCCGTTGGGCAAGCACACCGAGGTGTCCTCGCAGTAGCCCTCGTAGCACTCGATGTTCGAGTTCGTCCGAGCGCCACAGCACTCGAGACGATCGGCGCAGACCGCGCGGACCGGGTTGCACACCTCGTCGCAGCTCGCGTTCGCGGCGCGCTCACCCGTGCACGAGGTGAGCTCGGTGCACGCCCAGTTGCCGTCCACGCAGCGGTACCACGCGCACGACGACTCGCCGCAGGCGCCGCGCGTCACCTGCACGCAGGTGCCGTGATCGACGTTGCGACCGAGCGTGTCGGAGCGACACCCGGCGCCCTCCGGCGAGCACTCCGCGTTCGGGTGCGTGGTGCCGCCGCACATCCCCAGATCGCTGATGCAGGTCCACGCGCCCGCGTCACACCGCGCCCAGCCGCAGCCCGTGCCGCAGCTCGCGACCGACGCGCCGACCTGCACGCACTCGCCGTCTGCGACGTTGCGACCGAGGGTCGTGCTGCGGCACATGCGCGAGCCGGGGCCCGTACCTGCATCGCGCCCGCCCGCGTCCGCGCGGCCCGCGTCGGTGCGACCCGCGTCCGTACGCGCGCCCGCGTCGCGGACGCCAGCGTCCATCGGAGGCGCGCACGCGTCCCCCGAGCCGAGCCGACCGTACGACTCGCGCAGCGACGTGTAGGGCGGCACGAAGGCCGAGCCGACGCCGCGAACGGCCATGCGGATGTTGAAGTGGAGGTGAATCGTCGTCGGCGTGCCGCCGAACGCGTTGGAGATGTAGCCGAGGCGATCGCCGCACTCGACCCGCTGACCCTCGCGCACCGCGATGCGGTCCATGTGCAGGTACTCGTAGCGCGTGCCGTCATCGGCCACGAGATCGACCGAGTAGGAGCCGATGTCGGCGATGCGACCGGCCGCGGCCGCGACGCCAGGGACCACGCTGCGGGTGCACACCCCGGGACGGATGTCCTGACCCTGGTGACCGCGCCCCGACGGGCAGAGCGGCACGCTCCAGCCCCGGGTCTCACAGAAGTTGTCGCGCCACGGGTAGCCGTAGTTGTAGTCGGAGCACTGCCCGCCCGAGCGTCCGCCCGGCATGCTGCCGCCCGGCGCGTACACCTGCGAGTTGGCGTAGGCGGGACCGTACTCCATCGGGAAGCGCATCGTGGGCGCCCACACGGTGCCGTCGGTCACGCCGCGTCCGCTGCCCGCGACGAGCGCGCCCGGAGGATCGAAGGACTGCGCGTCCGCGACCGACGCGCCCGAGAGCACGGTGAGGATCGCCGCGACGAGGATCGTGACTCGGGTCATCGCGCACCTCCCACCGGATCACTGCCACCCACCGGATCACTGCCGCCCACCGGATCACTGCCGCCCGGGATGGTCGGCAGGCGCGTCTCGTCGACGACGTGACCGATGACGAGGTGCGAGGCGACCTCCTGCAAGAACTCCGGCTCGGAACACCGGGTGTCGTCCTCGGGGCGATCGCACTCGATCTCGAGCGAGTACGCGACACCGAACTCGTCCCACGACAGACCTCGGATCGCTTCGTTGACCGTCTCCCAAGCGGGGAGGTGGGCGTGGCGCCCGACGGGTTGAGGTCCATCCCCTCGGGACCGTCGTGCCAGTTGTCGGTCGCGTGGATCGAGAGGTGGTAGCCCTCGTCGGTGTGCGCGGTCAGCGCGGCCCAGCGCTCCCCGACCATCACGTTGGTGCGGCTCGCGTACTCCTCGCCGAGCAGCACCATCACCACCGGCGAGTGCGCGAGCTCCTCGCGCGACGCGTCCGAGAGGCCGCGCACCGCGGGCTCGTTCGCCGCGACGGTGAAGCGCGCTTCGGGCAGCGGCGCCGCGGGACGCTCGGGGGTGCGCTCCTCTGCGTGCTCGCACGCCGAAGCGGAGAGGGAGATGACGAACGCGCCGATCAGCGCGCTGCCTCGTCGTGTCCGGCCCATCGTGTCGCGTAGCGTTCTCATCACGTACTCCTCGAGTCAGCTCAGCTGCAGTCGGCGCCGATGGTCGTCGCCGCGGTCGGATCGATGCAATAGAAGTGGAGGCCGTCCTGGGTGCAGCAGCTGGTGCCGCCCGCGCACGGCTGCTCGGGTCCGCACACCTGGGTGCACGAGCGGGTCAGCGCGCCCTCGATCACCACCAGCGCGCAGAGCGGCGCGTCGAAGTCGCAGTCCGCGTTGCACGCGCAGGTGCCGCCCAGGCGCACGTCGCCGGACCAGGTGCACGCGGGATCGATCGGCCCGCAGCTCGGAGGCACGCGCAGCGCGTGGAAGCACTCCTCGGCGCCGCACTGCTCGTCGATGTCGCAGTCACGCCCGCAGAAGCCGCCGATGCACTCGAGCCCCGACGCACAGTCGGCGTTGCAGCCGCACGTCGATCCCTCGGGGACGTCGGTCAGCTCGAGGCACGTGCGGCAGGAGGCGGGGTTGCCCTCGCAGATCATCCCGCCCGAGCAGCCATCCACGAGGCACTCGCCGACGCAGCGTCCCTCGCCACCGCACGCGCCCGAGCTGCAGTCACTGTCGCACGCGCAGAGCTCACCGATGGGCCGGCCGCTCCCGAGGCACGCGATGCAGGCGCCATCGCGGCAGACGCGACCGCTCCCGCAGTCGTCGCCCGAGCAGCTCGCGGCGCACACGCCCGGCTCGTCGGGGGAGATCTGCACGCAGATCGGCGCCGCCTCCGTGCACTGGCTGTCGTCGTCGCAGGGCGGCGGCGTCGAAGGACCGCAGCCGATGATCGCGATCGACATCAGGGTCGCGATCGAGAGCGCGAGGCTCCTCGATGCGTGGGGCGAGGGAGCCGAGAGGCGAGAGAGCACGCGATGCGGTCAGCAGGTTGTGTGCCACGCGCGCACGTGGTGATCGCCGCCCGACACCTCGTCGATCGCGTGTGTTCGCGCGTCGCGTTGGGGTCAGGCGACACCAGCCGCGGGCGCTTTCGTCGCACGCAGTGGACTGCGTTCCCCTGTGCGCTCGCGCGACATCCCACGCCACGGTCGTCAGCGAGTCGGCTACGCCCCCGCCGCGCGGTACCAACCATCGACGGCGCGACGCAGCGCGTCGAGCTCGATCGCCGTCGGACCGATGGCGCGCATCGCGTCGATCGCACCGCGCAGGGTCGCTCCGGCGCGTGGATTGCGAAACCAGTCCTCGTCGTGCTGCTCGACGAGCGTGCTGCTCAGCAACGTCGCGTGCAGCGCCCCTTCGAGCCAGCGCGGCGCCTGGGCATGCCACGCCTCACACACCCGATGGGGCGCGCGAGCGGGCGCGTGATCGACGCCGAGCGCCTTGCCGAACGTCTCGGCCACGCGCTCGCCGAGACCGGGCGCGCGGTCGAGCGCATCGCAGAGGCAGAGCGAGTGGGCGGCGAGCGTGCGCAGGCGCTCGAGCTCGACGAAGAGCAGATCGCGCAGCGTGGCCTGCGTCCTGCCGCGATCGACCGCGGCCTCGCGCACGAGGAAGGGGGCGCCGAGCGAGAGCTGCCGCGCCAGCGTCGCGGCGCTCGCGCCATGCAGCCGGGTGACCCCCAGCGCATCCGCGATCGGGCCCCCACCGACCTCGCGCAGCGTGAGCAGCTCGCCGACGACGGAGGTGAGCTCGAGCACCCCGTGGGCGTCGGCTGCGGGCGCGCCGACGAGCTGCGGCCTCCGCTCGGGATCGCCGATCAGCAAGCGGAGCGTGAGCTCGGATCCAGGCGCGGGTACGCCGCTCGCGAGGCGCGCCACCGGCAGACCGATGCGCCCGCACCAGCGCGACGCGATGCCCTCGCGGTCGGGCAGCGGCATGGCGAGGTCGGCGTCGAGCGTCGCGAGCAACGCGCCGTGATCCGCGAGCGATCTCGTGGCGAGGCCGCGGCCGAGCATCCTCGCGGCCCGGGCGCGTCGCATCTCGACGTAGGGGTCTTCGGTGATCGAGAGCACCGCGAGCGCGAGCGCACGAGCATCGGTGACCGCCCAGCCGAGCGCGCCGATGAGCGGCCCGTCGAGCGCAGCGCTCGCGCCGCGCAGCGCGTCCACCATCGCGACCGCCGCGCCGCGAGCGGCGTCCTCCGCGGCGTCCACGACCTCGAGCGTGGCCCGGCGATCCCCGGGCGCTTGCGTCCGGCGCAGCCGACGCATCAGCGCGTCGGGGGCGAGCGACGGCATGCCGGGCTGGCCCGTCGAGGTGAGCCGGTGCGCGCGATGGCGAGCCACCGCGCGAGCGCAGCCGATCGACGTGATCGCCTCCGCGAGCAGCACCCGCTCGGCGCGGCCGGGATCGAGGATCGCGTCCGCCCCTTCGATCGCGACCGGCGCGAGCGCCGCGCGGCGCGCCCGCAGCGCAGGCAGCAGCGAGTCGAGCGATGCTCGAGGCTCGAGCGCGGCGCCGTAGGCCTCGCGCAGCGACGCATCGTCGTGCGCGCGGGCCTCGACGGCGCGGCGCGCGAGCGCCTCCGTCGACTGCGAGGCGCTCAATTGTCGAGGTAGAAGATCGCGTCGGTCGCCATCACGCGCTCGCCCGAGCCGCCGATGCCGGTGTCGCCGCGGACGATGAAGTAGATCCAGCCATCCGAGCGGAAGTGGGGGAAGAGCGCGTACTGCCCCGGGCCCATGTGGGTGAGCCGCGTGCGGGTGCCGGTCGCGAGATCCACCAAGATGAGATCCGCCGAGCCCTCGCTGCGGTACTCGGCGAATCCGGGATCGCTCGGGCCGGTGAAGCCGAGCTCGACCGCGTCCTCGTCGCCGTTGTAGTGCTGGGTGACGAAGTAGCGCTCGTCGTACGAGAACGCGACCTTGTTCCCGGGCACGCAGTAGCGCGCGAGCTCGCGCAGGCGCACCGGACCGCCGGTGCTGGGGCCTGGCATCGTCGACCAGCTGCAGCCCGAGACCGCGCCGCACGCGGACTCGGTGCTCGCCGCGCTGCACGGCGCCGGGGTGCCCATGCACGCCGCGCCCGCATCGAGCGAGCAGCCCATCTGGTTCTCGCAGAACGACGACATGAGCGCCTCGCACGCGCGCGCGGTGCCCGAGCAGCTCACGCCCGACCACGCGCAGCCGCTCTGGCTTCCGCACGACGTACCGTCGGTGAACGTGTCGCAGCTCGCGGCGGTGCCGCCGCACTCGCCGAGCGTGCAGCCGTTGCGGCACGCGTCGTTGCTGCGTCCCTCGCAGGGGCTCGGGGTGCCTCCGCACGAGCCGACCTCGCCGCCGCCCATCGTCATCCCGGCCTCGATCGCGTAGAGCGAGTAGCCGATCGGGTCGTCGTCCGGGCCCGCGATGCGGCTGAGCACGAGGGTCGAGCTGGGCGAGATCACGCCGTCGCCCTCGAAGGGCGTCGGGTAGCTGCCGACCGCACCGGGCGCGAAGCCGGAGCCGGTGTTGGTCATGCGGGTGAAGGTGTGCGTCGCGTCGCGCGAGAAGCTCGCGTTGGTGTCCGAGCGCGTGGTGCTGTGCCCGCCGTTGTCGCTGGCGAACTCACCGGTCACGACCCAGTAGTCGCTGCCGCTGAGCGCCACGCCGACGTGCTCGTAGAGGCCGATCGAGGCTCTGTCGCACTCGGGCTCCATGAGGGTGACGTTCGAGGGGTTGCTGGTGAGGAGCGACTGCTCGCACACGACACCGGGCCACGCGAACGCGCGGTTGTCCGGGAAGAACGCGGGGTCGTACGGCGCATCGACCGGCACGACGACGCCGCGCTGGAGATCGATCACGTCGCCCGGGCCGTGTGCGACGAAGCGGCCGTCCGCCGAGCTGCGGGTCCAGAACGAGGAGCTGTAGTCGGTGGTGAAGAGCTCGCGCGTGGTGGAGCCGGCGATCACGTCCCAGCCCTCACCGTAGGGGAGGTCACGCGCGGCGGGCTCGTCGGCGAGGCAGTCCTCGGGGCGGCTCGCGCCCGCGCAACCGTGCATGAGGATGCCGTCGGCCAGGTTGCGCGCGGCCCAGCCCTCGGTGCCCATGCGCGCTACGTGCGCCGCGACCTCCGGCGAGATGAACGCTTCGCAGTCGTCCGGCGCGGGATCGACCGGCAGCACCGAGTCGGCTTCGGGCGCGCCGCGCAAGAACCACGTCGCGACGATGTCGAACTCGTCCTGGGTGAGCGCGGGCATGTCTTCGTTGGGCATGCCTGCGTAGCGGACGAAGTCGTCGTGCTCGGCCTCCCAGCCCGCGCCGGCGCCGTGCTCGAACACGAAGCGGAACCACGCGCCGTCGGCGGCCGCCGAGAAGATGCTCGCGCTGGAGGCGGCGTACATCCCGGTCATTCCGTCGGTCGTCGGTCCATGCAGGCACGCGACCATGCTGGCGGCGTTCTCGTCGGTGCTCACCTCGAGATCGGTGAGGCAGGTGTCGAGGATCACCTGCGCCTGCTCCGCCCAGCGGGTCATGCTGCGGCGGGTGATGCCGTGGCACGTGGCGCACGAGCCGCTGCCGCCCGCGGCGCTCGCGCCGAGGATCTCGAGCGCCTGCATCGCGAGCTCGTCGTCGGGAAGATCGACCTCGGTGTAGAGCGGCGGCGCCTCGGGCCGATCGATCGGCGTCTCGGGATCGCATCCCGCGGCGAGCGCGAGCGGGGCACCTACGAGAAGGAGAAGCAGCGAGGGGCGGAGAAGTTGGTTCACGACGAGGTCCTCGGTGAGAGCAGGCCAGGCGGGAGCGCAGTATAGCCCGAACGCCGCGCGACTTTCCCGTCGCAGACCGGGCGTGGAGCGGTGCTCAGCGCGCGAGGGCTTGCACCGTCTGCTCGATCGCGGCGCTCGCTGCCGCGGAGGGGCGGCCTTCTGGCAGGGGCGTGGGCTCGCCGAGCAAGGCGCGCGCGCTCGCGGCGACCGAGTCCTCGAGGCCGTTCAGATCGTAGCCGCCCTCGAGCACCAGGCCGATGCGACCATGGCCGAGCTCCTCGGCGAGCGCGACGAGCGCGCTCGTCATCGCGCCATAGGTCGGCGCGTCGAGGTGCATCGAGCCGAGGGGATCGTCGCGGTGCGCGTCGTAGCCCGCGGAGACCAGGATCACGTCCGGTGCGAACCCGCGCAGTCGCGGAACGACCACCCGACGGAAGGCCTCGCCGTACTCGTCGGGCCCGCTGCCTGGCGGCAGCGCGAGGTTGCTGGTGCTGCCCTTCCCTTCGCCCTCGCCAATCTCGGATGGTGCGCCCGTGCCGGGATAGAGCGGCCACTGGTGAAGGCTCACGAAGTGCACCGACGGATCGCGGTAGAAGATGTCCTGCGTCCCGTTGCCGTGGTGCACGTCCCAGTCGACGATCGCGACCTTGCGCGCGCCCGCGCGCTGCGCGGCCCGCGCTGCGAACGCGACGTTGTTCAAGAGGCAGAAGCCCATCGCGCGATCGATCTCGGCGTGGTGGCCCGGCGGACGAAACAACCCGAAGGCGCGCGTGGCCTCGCCCATCAGCGCGCGGCCGAGCTCGGCGGCGCCGCCCGCGGCGCGGAGCACCGCTTCTCTGCTCTCGGGCGCGAAGTACGTGTCCGCATCGAGCATCCCGAAGCGTCCGTCGAGCGCGCGATCGAGCGTCGCCCAGTGCCCGTGCACCTGCCCGATCTCGTCGATCGTCGCGGGCCGCGCCGCGAGCGATGCGGTCTTCATCGCGCGCAGGCCGCTGCGGGCCGCGTCCAAGCGCTCGGGACACTCGGGGTGCTTTCTCGGCGCGCGGTGCCGATCGAAGCTCGCGTCGTCGACGACGAGCAGGGCGGTCTCAGCCTTCGTCGTCGTGTCCTGCATAGGGCGAGGGCAGCGCGGCGGCCGGCGGGATCACGGAGCGGATCGGCGCGGCGCGACCGGGGAACATCGAGGCGCGGCGACCCGGCAGGATCGAGGGAGAGCGCCCCTCCTTCGCGGTGCGGGGATCGCCCACCAGCTGAAGGCAGCTGCTCAAGATGATCTTCATCGTCTCGAGCACGCCGATGCCGCGGGTCGCGATGGCCTCGACCTCGGGCACCTCGGCCGGCACGTGCAGCTCTTCGCGCAGCTCGCGGATCGAGGCGACGCCCGGGATGTCGCGCTTGTTGTATTGCACGACGAGCGGGAGCTTGTCGGCGTCGTCGCCTTGCCGCGCGAGGTTCGCGTGCAGGTTCGCGATGCTCTGCTGGTTGTCCTCGAGGCGCGCGCGCTGGCTGTCGACCACGAAGACCACGCCATCGACGTTGCGCAGCACCAGCTGGCGGGTGCGATCGTGCGCGATCTGCCCCGGCACCGTGCAGAGGTGCAGCCGCACTTGGTAGCCCTTGAACACCCCGAGATCGACGGGGAGCAGATCGAAGAACAGCGTCCGCTCGCTCTCCGCCGCGAGCGACACGAGCTTGCCGCGCCGCTCGGGTCGGCTGTGCGCGTGGATCCACTCGACGTTGGTCGTCTTTCCTCCGAGCCCGGGCCCGTAATAGACGACCTTGACGTGGAGCTCCTGTCGCGCGTGCTGAACAACCGGCATCGAGTTCCGAGGGTCCGCGAGGATACCACCGCGCGCCCCACGTCGGCGCCCTTTCTCCGGCGCGCGCTTCCACCGCACCGGCGACGGTGCGGCCGCCGCGTGGGGCCCCCACCGATCCGTCGCGCTCCTTCTTCAACGGATGCGCGCGCTGCTGCGACCCACGGCCGCGCGTTCTTGCGCCGAGGAGAACCATGACTGGAACCCAACGAGCTCTACTCATCGCTGCGCTGTTCGTCGCAGCGCCCCTCGCGGCGTCTCGTCTCGCCGCCCAGGAAGGCGAGGCCCCCGCGGCAACCGCCGAAGCCACGGCCGAGGTGACCGCGACGGGGACCGCAGGCGCCACGCTGGAGGCGGCGGTCGCGCTACCCACGCTCGCGATCGCCGTGCCCACGATCGACCTCGCACGCATCACCACCGAGGCGAGCGCCGGCCTCGCGACCCACGAGGCCGCGCTCGCGGACGGCGCGATCGACGAAGGTGAGCGCATCGTGCTCGCGCTCGCCCTGCCCGAGGCGGCCGAGCTGGCGCGCGCCGCGGGCGCGCCGCCGGACGAAGTGCGGATCGCCCTCGAAGCGCTCGCGACGAGCGAGGTCGCGGCGCACGACGCCGCGGTGACGCTCGAAGAGACCGCCGTGGTCGAGGTCGAACGGGGGCGCATCGACTCGTTCGGCACGTTCGTGCGCGAGCGGCTCGGCGAGGGACTTCGAGGGCGCGAGCTCGCCGCGGCGATCCGCGCCGAGCACGAGGCGCGCGGCCGCGGTCCTCGCGGTCGTGGACCCGACGGTGATCGCGGCCCGCGTGGGCCCGAGGGCGAGCGCGGACCGGACGGGGAGCGCGGACCCGAGGGCGAGCGCGGACCGGACGGGGAGCGCGGACCCGATGGGATGCGCGGACCGGACGGGGAGCGCGGACCCGATGGGGAGCGTGGCCCTGCGGGAGGACCGCCCGGACTACGCGAGGATCGAGAGCGCAGCGGCGAGGGGCGCGGTCCCGCGACCGAAGCGGGCGAGCGGGGCCGGGGCCCTGCGGCAGAGCGCGGCGCTGGACACGGACGAGAGGAGCACTGAGATGAGCACGCACACCACGTTTGCACGCACCCTCTGGATCGCCGCGGCGCTCGCGCTCACCACGGCGTGCGGCGAAGACGCAGCCGAGACGCCGGCGGAGCCCACTGAGCCCCCGGCCGTGACCGAGACCGCGGAGGCGCCCCCCGCTGAGCCGCCTGCCGAGCCCGAGTCCGCCCCGCTGCCTGCGCCGAGCGCAGAGCTGCTCGCCGACGCGACCGCGCTCGGCACGCTCGCGGCAGAGATCGACGCGGAGCCCACCCGGGCGGCGGCGATCCTCACGGCACACGAGGTGACGATCGAAGACTTCGAAGCGCGCCTCTACGCGACGGCGGCGCATCCGGCGCTGACGCTCGCGTACACCGCCGCGCGCACGCCCGCCGCGGAGTAGCTCGGTCCGTCGATCACGGAAGCGACGCGACGATCTTCTCGGACTCTTCCCAGAGTCGCTTGGCGATCGCCGCGTCGCTCGCGTCCTTGCGCGGCTCCTTGGGGTTGCAGTCGGACCAGTACTGACCGGTGATGCCGGCCGCGCCGGGGTTCGCCGCGAGGTACACCTGCGTCGCTGCGCCCTGGGGGATGTTCTTGAGCGCGATGGCCGCCGCGGCGCCGAACGCGGCGCGTCCGACGGCGCCGAGCATGTGCCGGCCCAGGTTGGTCTGGATCACCCCCGGATGCAGCGCGTTCGCCGTCTTTCGAGTGCCCGCGAAGCGCCGGCTGAGCTCTTTGGCGAAGAGGATGTTCGCGATCTTGCTCTGCCCGTAGTTGGTCCACGGCGAGTAGCCCCGCGCGCCGTCGAGGTTGTCGAACTGGATGGTCTCCTTCGGCGCGTTGTTGTGCGCGCCGCTCGACACGATGACGACACGCGCGTCGTCCGCGAGCTGATCGAGCAGCCCGGTGACGAGCATGAAGTGGCCGATGTGGTTGGTGAAGAACTGCAGCTCGTAGCCGTGCGCCTTCTCGAGGTTCGG
>CAYZQM010000021.1:39693-41438 GCA_964480175.1 uncultured Sandaracinaceae bacterium | reverse complement strand
CGCGAGCTGGGTTTAGAACGTCGTGAGACAGTTCGGTCCCTATCTGCCGTGGGCGCAGGATACTTGAGAGGAGCTGTTCATAGTACGAGAGGACCTGAACGGACGCACCTCTAGTGTTCCGGTTGTCATGCCAATGGCATAGCCGGGTAGCTATGTGCGGAACGGATAACCGCTGAAAGCATCTAAGCGGGAAGCCGGCCTCAAGACAAGGTATCCCGGGGCACAAGCCCCCTGAAGGCCCCTTGAAGACTACAAGGTGATAGGCGGGAGGTAGAAGCGCAGCGATGCGCGGAGCTGACCCGTACTAATAGGCCGTGCGGCTTGACCTATCTCTAAGGCAAACGTCTGCTCGAGATCGGGGTTGGGAGTAAGAGCGCCGACGAGGTTCTTCGGAACATCGTTGGTGCAGCTCTCGACCGCCTGATTCGCAACGTTTCGAATGCGTCGAAGGCTGTCGACACACTTCCAAAAGTTTCCGGTGGCAATGTCGGAGGGGTCCTACCCGATCCCATCTCGAACTCGGAAGTCAAGCCCTCCAGAGCCGATGGTACTGCTCGCGTAAGTGAGTGGGAGAGTAGGTCGCCGCCGGGCTAATAATTGAAAGCCCGCACAGATCTAGGTCTGTGCGGGTTTTCGCTTTCCGTCGCTTCGACGTGCGGGATTCGGGGCTCTGCGGTCGTTCCGATTCTCTCCCGGCGTCGCTGCGTGCTCCGTCCGAGCTCGACGCCGGACAGCTACTCGAGCGTGACCGCGCCTTCCTCGCTCAGGTACCGGTAGTACCAGCCGAGGACGCGCTCGACGTACCGGCGGGTCTCTTCGTAGGGCGGGATGCCGTCGTAGCGCATCACCGCACCTTCGCCCGCGTTGTAGGCCGCGATCGTCAGGATGAGATCGCCGTCGAACGTGTTGGCGAGCACGCGCAGGTAGCGCGAGCCGCCGAGGATGTTTTGGCGCGGATCGAAGGCGTCGGTCACGCCCATCCGGCGCCCGGTGCCCGGCATGAGCTGCATCAGGCCCTCGGCGCCGACGTGGCTGACGGCGCCAGCGTTGTAGTCGCTCTCCACGCGGATCACCGCGCGGATGAACGCTTCCGGGAGGCGGTACAGGGCGGCCGCTTCGCGGATGAACGTGTCGTAGCGGTGATAGCGCTCGGCAGAGGTGTCGCGCGAGCCGGCGTCGGCGCGCGGGGCATCGCTCGCGCGGGCCTCACGCGTTCGGACCGCCACGCGCACACCGCGACGTCTGCGCGGGGGCACGTTGGTGAAGTGCACCACCCCGTCCTCGTCGGTGAACGTGTAGATGTCGGCCGCGGCGTGGGGCTCGAGGCACGGCACCGACGCCATCGAGAGCGCCAGGAGCAAAGCGATGGCTGCGCGCTTCATTCGGGCGAAGCGATCGTAGCTCGCGGTCTCGGCACGGCCAAACATCCGGCGTGGAACGTCGCGAGCGCGCGTCGCGCTTCCCGACCTCTCGGGTCCGTCGCTCGTCGATTTCATCCGGATGAAGCACGAGCCTTGCCACCGGAAATGCACCTGACTATGTTCCGCGAACCCTCTGCTCCTCGCTCGGCTGATGTCTCGGTCGACCTGGGCAGGGTCGAAGGGACCCATGGCCGACGAAGAAGAGAAGAGCCCCGAGATTCGCGACCAAGACCTGACGTTCGGGGACGAGCTGCCGGTCCTTCCCATCCGCAACGCCGTCCTGTTTCCAGGCGCGGTCGCTCCCTTCGATGTGGGGCGCGAGAA
>CAYZQM010000021.1:16324-39614 GCA_964480175.1 uncultured Sandaracinaceae bacterium | reverse complement strand
GGTGGCGCTGGTGGAGGACATCGACAGCCTCGGGACCCCGGTGATCGCGATCTTCGCGCAGCGCGATCCCTCCACGGACGATCCCGGCCAGCCCGACCTCTATCCGGTCGGTGTGGCGGCGCGGGTGCTCAAGGCGCTCAAGCACTCCAGCGGAAACTACTCGCTGATCCTCCAGGGGTTGGTGCGCATCCGGATGGAGCACGTGCAGACCCAGGATCCGTACCTCAAGGCGCGGATCTCCCGGCTCGATCAGCCGGGCAGTGAAGACGTCGAGACCGAAGCGCTCGCGATGAGCCTTCGCGACATCGCCAAGCAGGTGATCCAGCTCATGCCCGAGCTGCCCCGCGAGGCTACGTCGCTGATCGACTCGATGCAGGAGCCCGGAGCGCTCGCTGATCTCGTCGCGGGCAACCTCGACGCGCCCGTCGAGGAGAAGGCCCAGCTGCTCGAGACGATCGACGTCAAGGATCGCATCCGGAAGGTGCTCCGCCTGCTCACGCGGCAGCTGGAGATCCTGAAGATGCGCGAGCGCATCAACTCCCAGATCAAGGAGGAGATGGGCAAGAACCAGCGGGAGTACGTCCTGCGCCAGCAGCTCAAGGCCATCAAGGAAGAGCTCGGCGAGGAGGACGGTGACCAGGGCGACCTCGACGTCCTCGACGAGCGCATCACGAAGGCGAACCTGCCGAACGAAGCCGAAGGCGTCGCGCGCAAGCAGCTCAAGCGCCTCCGCTCGATGCAGGTCGGGAGCGCCGAGTACACGGTCGTCCGGACGTACATCGACTGGATCCTCGACATCCCGTGGAGCAAGGAGACCACCGACAACCTCGACATCGCCGAGGTCCGCAAGGTGCTCGAGGAGGATCACTCCGGTCTCGACAAGGTGAAGAAGCGGATCGTCGAGTACCTCGCTGTCCGGAAGCTGAAGAAGGACAAGAAGGGACCGATCCTCTGCCTTCTCGGGCCGCCTGGTGTGGGTAAGACCTCACTGGGACGGAGCATCGCCCGCTCGCTCGGCCGCAAGTTCGTCCGCATCTCGCTCGGCGGCGTGCACGACGAGGCTGCGATCCGCGGTCATCGCCGGACGTACGTCGGTGCGCTGCCCGGTCAGGTGATCCAGGGGATGAAGAAGGGCGGGACCATCAACCCGGTCTTCATGCTCGATGAGATCGACAAGATCGGTCACGACTTCCGGGGCGATCCGGCCGCCGCGCTGCTCGAGGTCCTCGATCCCGAGCAGAACGACACGTTCGCGGACCACTACCTCGAGATCCCGTACGACCTGAGCAAGGTCATGTTCATCGCGACCGCGAACCAGGGCGACACCATCCCTGCGCCGCTCCGCGATCGGATGGAGATCATCGAGATCCCCGGCTACACGCGGCGGGAGAAGCTCTCGATCGCCGTCGACCACCTCTTGCCCAAGCAGCTCGACGAGCACGGGATCAAGAAGGGTCAGCTGGAGCTGACGACGACCTCGCTCGAGAACATCATCGATCACCACACGCGCGAGGCGGGGGTTCGGAACCTCGAGCGTCAGATCGCGACCGTCATCCGCGGATTCGCGGTGAAGGTCGCCGAGGGCGACGCGGGCCCGTTCACGGTCAGCACCGAGGACGATCTGCGCCCCTACCTCGGACCACCGCGCTTCATCAGCGACGTCGCCGAGCGGACGGCGGAGACTGGCGTCGCGACCGGTCTGGCGTGGACCAGCGTCGGCGGCGAGATCCTCTTCATCGAGGCCACTCGGATGCACGGCTCGGGCAAGCTGCAGCTGACCGGTCAGCTCGGGGACGTCATGAAGGAGTCCGCGCAGGCGGCGCTCTCCTTCGTGCGGACCCGCGCCAAGCAGCTGGAGATCCCCGAGGACTTCCTCGACAAGCACGACATCCACGTGCACATCCCCGCAGGCGGGATGCCGAAGGACGGCCCGAGCGCGGGCGTGACCATGATGACTGCGCTGGTCTCGTTGCTGACCGGCGTCCGGGTTCGCCACGATGTCGCCATGACGGGCGAGATCACGCTTCGTGGCCGGGTGCTGCCGGTCGGTGGTATCAAGGAGAAGGTGCTCGCCGCGCACCGGGCGGGCATCAAGCGGGTGCTCCTGCCGGAGCGCAACGTCGCGGACCTCGAGGAGGTGCCTCAGGAGATCAAGAGCGAGCTCGAGTTCATCGGGGTCTCCCGGATGGACGAGGTCTTGCGCAACGCGCTCGAGGATCCGAGCCGCGTGAAGATCGATCTGGCCGCGGAAGAGCGGAAGGCGGCCGAAGCCAACCCGGCCACCCCGACGGCCTGAGTCGTCGACGAAGCACCGAGAGCGCCGGTCTGCGGGTTCGCAGGCCGGCGTTTTCCGTTTGCGGGTGCCGAGTGCGCGCCACGGACCCCTCGCGCCAGGAAGGTTGGGGAAAAAAGCGGGGTCTGCTATTCGTTCGGCCCCGATGGTGAGCGCGCCCGAGCCCTCCGAGCACGCGGCGAATGGCCCGCCGGGCGCGCTGTCCGTCTTGCTCGGTCACGTGCTCACCGGGCTCGCGTGGGCGGTGGTGCTCGGGCTGGTGGACGTGGTGGTCGCGGGGGCGTCTGGGACGGGACAGCGCGTGTCGCCGAGCGAGTTCGCGCTCGCCGGTGCGCACACCGTCGCGCTGTATACGCCGCTCGGGCTCTTGCTCGGCGTCGTGCTGGGCTCGATCGCGATCCCGATCCGCGAGGCGCGGTGGCTGACGGGGGTGCGCGTTCGGATCGGGCGCTGGGAGGGATGGACGGCGCGCGATCCCGTGGGGTTCGGGAGCGGCGTCGCGATGCTGCTCTCGCTTGGCGCGGCGCTGCTCGCCGTGCGGGCAGGCTATGGCGCGGTCGCGCGGAGCGTGCATCGAGAGGATCTGGCGGCGTGGGCGATCGGCGGGCTCGGCGCCGGCGCGGTGCCCCTCGCGCTGCTCGTGTTCGCGACGTCGAGTGCGATCCTCGGGCGCCTGGCGAGGCTGCTCGGGCGCTTGGCGACGCTCGCGACGTTGCTCGCGCTGGTGCTCGTCGGAGGATCGCTCGGCTTCTGGCGCTATCTCGAGGCGAACCCCGCGGTGCGCACGGCGTATGGACTGCCGGCGCTGCTCTGGGCGCCGATCGCGGTGCTGGTGTACGTCGCGGTGGCGATCGCGCTGCGGCGACAGTGGCGGCGCTCGACGCGCTCGCTCGCGATCGCCTCGTCGGTCGCGACGCTGGTCGCGCTCGCGATGCTGTTCGCGTCGGCGAGCGTGTATGGGCATCGCAACCGGGTCCGGAGCGTCGTCGAGCAACGGACGGTGATGGGTCGGCGCTTGCTGCGCGGCTATGCGGCGCTGACCGATCGCGATGGGGACCGCCACACGTGGGCGTTCGGCGGCGGCGACTGCGACGATGGAGACCCTTCGATCTATCCGGGCGCGATCGATCCCGTGGGGGATGGGATCGACTCGGACTGCTTCGCGGGCGACGGCGCACCGGAGGTCGAGGTGCACTCGGACGGTCGCTTCGGACCGCGACCGCCGCTGCTGCCGCCGCGGCCCAACGTGCTCGTCATCACGATCGACGCGCTTCGCCGGGATCACCTGGCGATCAACGGCTACGAGCGCGACACGTCGCCCGAGATCGACGCCTTCCTCGAGTCGGCGGTGCAGTTCGTCGACGTCGTGCCCCAGTCGTCGCGCTCGCTTCGCTCGATCCCGTCGATGTGGACCGGCCTCTACGCTTCCGAGATCGCGTTCGGGCCCGAGTACCTGTGGCCCGCGCTGATGCTGGAGAACCACACGGGCGCGGAGCTCTTGCAGGCGCAGGGCTATGCGAGCTCGGTGGTGGTGGCGACCGACTACTTCGAGCGCGTGCACGGCTTCTTTCAGGGCTTCGACGACGTCTTGCAGGCGGACACCCCGGATCCGCCGCGGCGCTGGGCGGTGGATGAGGCGCTGCCCCGGATGCGCACGCTGGCAGCGTCCGACGCGCCTTGGTTGATGTGGGTGCACCTCTTCAACGTCCACGCGCCCTACCTGCAGGACGGGGTTCCTTCGAGGTACGGACCCTCCGAAGCGGACCGCTACGACACCGAGATCGGCTTCGCTGGGCTCGAGGTGCAGCGGTTGCTCGAGGCGCTGCGCCAGCTCGGGGTCGAGGAGCGCACGGTGGTGGTGCTCGCCTCCGATCACGGCGAGGGGTTCGGCGAGCACGGGAGCTTCAACCACTCGACCACGCTGTACGAGGAGGAGCTGGTGCCGGTGCTCGCGTTCCGGGTCCCGGGCGTCGCGCCTCGGCGTGTCGAGGGCCTCGTTGGGTTGCTCGACATGGCGCCCACGATCGCCAACCTCGTGGACGCGCCGCTCCCGACGACCATCTCGGGTCGAAGCCTGGTGCCCTACTTCTCCGGCGAGGAGGCGCCCGATCCCGAGCGCGTGGTGTTCTCGGAGCTCTTGCCCGACGGCATCGCGCCGTACGACATCAAGGCGGCGCGGCGGGGCGACGAGAAGCTGCTCTGGTGGGTGCGCGACGGAACGATCCAGTACTTCGATCTGGGGACCGATCCGGGCGAGACGGAAGACCTGTCCGACGATCGGCGTGAGGACGCGGATGCGCTGTTCGGGACGCTGCGCGCTTGGGTCGCGCGATCGTCTCGGCCCACCAACCTGAACGAGGCGTTCGTTCGCGAGAACGTGCGGCGTGCGCCGTGGCGCTTCGAGCACCCGTTCGAGGTGGACTACGGCACGTTCTCGCTGGTCGGCTTCGATCTTCCCAGCGAGCCGTACCATCCGGGCGAGTCCATCCCGCTCACGTTCTACTACCAGGTCGAGGGCTCGACCGATGCGGATCTGTTCTTCGTGGCCAACCTGCTGGGACCGCCCGGCGTGACGCTGCCTGCGCATTTCCACGCCTGGCACTTCCCGCTGCACGCTCGCTACCACACCGATCGTTGGCGGCCTGGCGAGTTCATCCGCGATCCCACGCCGATCGTGATCCCCGAGGAGCTCGCTGCGCCCATCGATCTGACGTTGGTGCTGACGGTGCAGGACGGAGGGCGGCCCGTGGAGGGTGAGCGCGGCGGTGCGCGCAGCGCGACGTTCGAGCTCGCGACCATCCACGTCGAGCCGGTGCGCGAGGCGGACTCGGGCAGCGTGGACGCCGAGCCTGGCCCGACGGTGGACGCGTCGCGCGCGCTCCCGAGCCTCGAGGGACGCCTCGAGCGGACCTCCGTGGGAACGCCGAATTGAGCGGCCTGCCGTGGCATCGCCCCGAGCTGCGGGCCCATCGGATCGCCCTCGGTCTCGGGCTCGTGCTGCTGGTGTCGATCGGCGCGTGGGTCCTCGGACTGCCCTTCGTGGGTGCGCTGCCCGCGTGGTTCTACCTCCCGGTCGGCCCGCGGGCGCTCGAGCCCAGCGCGTGGGTGTGGCTCGGGGGGATCTGCGCGCCGCTCGCGTGGCTCGCGCTCCGGCTCGCGCGCCGGCACATCGCGCTCTCGATCGCGGTCTTGGTCGCGCTCTCCATCGGGGCGCAAGTCACGGTGCTCGCGATGGACGAGGGCACCGCGATCTCCCGCCTCGAGCAGGGGCACGGCGAGTTCTTTCGAATCGCGCACGAGCGCCGCGGTCGCTACCTCGAGACGATGCGCGAGTACGAAGCGCTCGCAGAAGGAGGCGCGCTCGGCGTGTTTGCGCCGAGCAAGCCGCCTGGGACCCTGAGCTTCTACATGGCGCTCGACGCGCTCTCCGAGTGGGGCCCGATCGCCGCGCTCGTCGCGCCGCAGCGTGCAGAGCTCGCCGCGCGACCTGCGCTGCGCGGGCACGTCGCGACGGCAGCGCTGGGCGTCGTGGCCATGCCGTTCTTCACCGCGCTCGCGCTCATCCCGATCGTGCTCCTCGCGCGGCGCCTCGGTGGCTCGTCGGAAGAGGCCGCTGCGGCCGGCGTGCTCTACGCGACCCAGCCGGGGATCCTGCTCATCAGCTACCACGCCGACGGCGCGCTCTTTCCCCTCGTCGCGGTGAGCGTGGTGCTGCTCGCGGTGGTCGGCGGCCGCCAGGCGCGCCTCGCTCCGCGCCTCTCTTGGCTCGGGGCTGCGGGCGCGGCGCTGGCGCTCGGGGTGTGGTGCAACTTCTCGATGCTCCCGCTGATCGGGATGCTCGGGATCCTGCTCGCCGGGCTGCGCGCCGAGGCAGGGGCGGGGCCCAAGGACGCGATCGGGGGCGCCGCGATCGACGCGGCGATCCTCGTCGCCGTGCTGACGCTCGCGATCCTCTGGGGGGTTGGGCTCTTCGCGCATCCTCTCGATCGCTTCGCCGCGGCGCTCGAGCACCATCGCCGATGGAAGAGCGGAGCGATCGGCGGTGTGTTCGGCGCGGTGGGCGCGCTGGAGTTCTGGCTCTGGGCTGGGCCGCCGCTCGCGATGGTGTTCGTCCTCGCGGTGCTCGGTGCGGTCCGCAGGGCCGCGCGCTGGACGTTGCTTCCGGGGGACGCGCTCGCGATCGCTGCGCTCGCGGTGCACTTGGTCATGGCGATCGCGACCGGCTGCGTCGAGGCCGCGCGGCTGTGGCTCTGGGTGACGCCGTTCTTCGTGATCGTGGCCGCGCGCTTTCTCCGGCGGTGCGGGCCGATCGGATCCCCCGAGCAGCTCTGGGTGCAGCTCGCGCTGTGTCAGGTCGCGCTCACGCTCGTGATGAGGTTCTGTCAGCCATGGTGAGGCAAGAAGCCCTCGAGCGGGCGCGCGCGGCGCGCGCGTTGATCGCAGCCCAGCAGCCGTCCGAGGGGATCCGGCTGGCGCTCGGGGCGCTCGAGCTCGGCTCGCGCGAGCTGCCGAGCGATCTGCGGCGCGAGGCACGCGCGCTCGTGCGCAGCGCGCGTAGGCCGCGGCTCGATCGCGAGGTCGCGCGGGCCGACGTCGAGCAGGCCGAGCAGGCGCTCGCGATCCTCGAGCAGCTCGATCAGCCGCAGCGCGCTCGCGGTCAGCGGTGGGCGCTCGTGGCGCTGGCCGCGGTCGCTGGGATCGCCGGGCTCGTCGCGCTGCTGAGGCCCGCGCCGCCGATCGTCGCGAGCGCGTCGGGCAGCTACGACGTCGTGCCGGATCATGCGCCGAGCGCGGTGCTCGACGACCTCGCCGAGACCCAGTGGCTGATGCCCGATCGGAGCGAGGGCTGGATCGAGCTGCGCTTCGCCTCGCCGAGGCACGTCGGCGGCCTGGTGATCCGAAACGGGACCAACGCGCCGTACCGGGACCGCGCCGTGGAGCGCATCGAGGTGGTGCTCTTCGGGGCGTCGGGCGCGATGCTCGCGAGCACCGAGCGGACGCTCGCGCTGGGGGAGGAAGTCAGCATCGAGGTGGAGGCCGACGAGGTCGCGCGGCTTCGCATCTACGTGCGGAGCTTTCACGCGATGGGCGGCGCGATCGAGCAGGTCCGGGTGCTGCCGTGAGTCCCGACGTGCACGCTCGGCCCGGGACGACCGCGCCACGTCCCGACGGCGCGGCGCTTGCGGAGGTTCGGCCGCGCCGGTACGGTCGCGCGCGATGAGCGCGGCCCCGTCTTCTCCGATGCCTCCGAAGGGTGAGTCCTCGCCGGGCAGCGCGTTCGGTCAGCGGGTGATCGAGTACTTCACGCTGCGTGAGGCCGAGGCTGCGTTGGCGCGTCTGCCCGAGCTGTCGCGCGCAGCGATCGCCGACGGGATCGAGCTGGCGCGTCAGCAGGCCGCGGCCGCCGAGGCGCTCTTCGCCGTGGGGCACACGGTCGAGGCCCTGCGCTTGGCGCGCGAGGCGCTCGAGACCACCCAGCTCGCCGCCGAACGCTATGCCGGGGCGATGGGGCTCGAGGTCGGTGACCGAAAGGGCGCGCCCGCCGTGTCGCCCCCCTCCGACGAGCGAGCGGACGACGCTGCGACAGGCGCCACCGCCGAAGCAGCGAAAGACTCCCCGAGCGACGAGGCTTCGAGTGACGACGCTTCGAGCGATGAGGAGTCGCCCGCGAGCGAGGAAGAGAAGGTAGCTTCGGGGGACGTGGTGCCCGCCGTCGACGTGAAGCCGAAGGCGTCGGGGCCCGCGCCCGCGTGGCGACAGCTCGCCGCGCGCGCGGGGATGTCGACGCGGCGGATCGAAGGGACGGAGCGCCAGCTCGCTGCCGAGCGCGCGCTCTCCGTGCCGCGCCTCGAGAAGGACGTCGCGCCCGCGCACGTGGACGGCTTCCGCGAGGTGATCCAGGTGCGCGCGGCGATCGAGGAGACGCTCGCGCCGGCGACGCACACCAAGGGCTCGCTGCTCGGTGCCCGCATCTGGCGCGGGGTGAGCTCGACCATCGTCCTGCTCGTGGTCCTCGCGGGGTTGGTCTACACGCTCAAGCCCGTCGAGGGGACCTTCGTGCGCGCGTCCGCCACGTGGGCCGACAGCCCCGACTTCCGGCCGGACTTCGTCATCGATGGCAGCGAAGACACCATGTGGTTGTTGCCGGACAACGCGGGCTGGGTCGAGGTGCGCACCGCGCCCGCGATCGAGGCTGTGCACCGCATCACGCTGGTGAACGCGGGCAACGCGCGGGTGAACGATCGGGGCACGCGGGTGTACCGGATCGAGATCTACTCGGGGGGTGAGCTCGTCGAGTCGATCGACGGCGAGTTCGGCGACGAGCTCGGCGCGACCGCGACCCACGAGGTGTCGGCAGAGAACGTCGAGCGGATCCGCTTCGTCGCGGTGAGCGGCTACCGCGTGGGCGCGGGGCTCTCCGAGCTGCGCTGGGAGTGAGCGCGGCGGGCGTGCAGGCGGCGCGCACGCACTCGACCGACGAGCACGCGCCACGCTCGCTGCGCGTCGCTTCCGGGGTCTTCGTGGCGCTCGTGTCGCTGCTCGCGCTCGTCATCGCCTCGGGGCTCGCGATGGCGCCCGAACTCTTGCACGCGCTGAACCCCGTCACCGGTGAGCCCATCGTCCTCCATCGCGGGCACGGGGTGCGGATCCCCTTCGACGCCGGATGGTCGCTGCAAGGCCTGAGGCGGAGCCCGATCGCCGGCGCGCTCCTCATCGCGCTCGGCCTCGCGCTCGGCGCATCGATCGCCAAGCTCTCGTCCGCGCGCGCGGCGTCGTGGGGGGCCGCGCGGTGGCTCGCGTTCGGTTCCTTCGGCGCGGCCATCTCGTGGCTCTTTCCGGTCAGCTACGCGCTCAACGTCGAGCTCGGTGACGGTCGAACCCTTCCGGAGAACGTCGGCAACGGCATGACGTTCGGTGCGGAGATCCTCACCTCGCAGCTGATGGTGCGCGCGGTGCGGCTCGTCGCGTCGCTCGGCCACCACGACGCCGTGCTGGGGATCCGCGTGTTCGACACCGCGTGCGCGTTCGTGCTGTGCACCAGCGTGGTGGCGCTCGCGGACGCGCTCGCCGAGAGCACCCGAGGCCGGGTGCTGCTCGTGCTCGGCGCGTTGCTGTCGGGCGCGAGTGTGCAGGTGATGGGCTACGTCGAGACCACCGTGCTCGAGCTCGCGGCGATCGCGCTCTACGCGGCGGGCGTGGCGCACGTGCTGCGGGGACGCCGCGCGGGGAGCGGCGCGCCCTGGGCGTGGACGGGCCTGAGCCTCGCGGTGATGGCGCACGGTGCGGGCGCGCTGCTCTTGCCATCGGCTGCGCTCATGGTCGCGCCGCGCGCGCGCCTGTGGGGACCGAGGGTGGTGCGCCACGTCGCGCTCTTCGCGGTGTGCTTGGTGGTGCCGTTTCTGTTCATCATCGCGCCGCGCTGGCTCGGCAACGATCTCGGCAACGCGGATGGGGGCGGCGATCACGTGCGCTTCGTGCAGGCCGACTTCGATCGGGTGCATCCGCCGTCCCCCGTCCTCTACTACGCGCGCTTCGAGGCGCTGCACTGGGCCGATCTGGGCAACGCGCTCTTCGTCGCTGCGCCGTTGATGCCGCTCCTGCTGCTGGCGCTGCCCTGGGCGGGTCGCGCTGCCCGGCCCAGCGCGGCGGTGCGTGCGCTCGCGCTCGCCGCGCTCTTCTCGTTCGTCATCCCGCTGCTCTGGAACCACGACTTCGGGATGTGGGGCGACTGGAACCTCGCCGCGACCTACCTCTTCCCGATGCACCTCACGAGCTGGGTGTGGCTGGTGCAGACGCTCGAGCGCGCGCCGCGCGACGATCGGAGCTGGTCGCTGATCGCGGCGAGCGCGCTCTCGCTCCAGCTCGCAGGGCTCGCGGGCCTCGCGCTGCAGCTCTACTGAGCTGAGCTGAGCTGAGCTGAGCTGAGCTCAGCCTCAGTCGAACCGGTAGCCGACGCGCAGGCTCGCGCCGAAGATCAGCGCGCCCTGTCCGTTCGTCAGCACGCCGATCTCGGGGAGGGCGGCCTCGAGGTACACGTTCTGGGTGGGACGCCAGCCGAAGAGCGCGTTCACCCGGAACAGGAAGCCGACGTCGCGCGGGCCCGTGAACAGGAACGACACGCCCGCTTCGGCGGACGCGCCGAGGTAGATCGGATCGGCGAAGGGCGAGAAGAGGTAGGCGGCACCCACCTGCACGTCGAGGGCGGAGATCGCGCCGAGCATCAGATCGACGCCGCCGCGCAGCTCGAGCCCTTCGATCAGGAGCCGCGCCATGCGCACGTGAATCGTCGCGAGGCCACCCACGGGCTCGCAGGCCGCGCACGCGCGCGAGAAGGCCGAGAAGCCTCCTCCCTGCACGCCGCCTTGGATCATCCATGCGCCGTCGCTGCCGTAGACCGGGCGGCCGTTCCAGCGCTCCTCTTCGGCCGCGCGCGCCGCGGCGGCCTCTTCTTCGGCGCGGCGTCGCTCCTCTTCTTCGGCCGCGAGACGCGCAGCCTCTTCTTCGGCGGCGAGGCGCTCGGCCTCGGTGCGCGCGGCTTCTTCTTCAGCCGCGCGCCGTGCCGCTTCTTCGGCCGCGCGCGCGGCCTCCGCGGCTTCGCGCGCCTCCCGCTCGGCGTCGCTCTCCATGCCCGACAGCCGCAGCGCGTCGTCCCCCAGGCCCGCGGGGCGCAGCATCGCGCCGAGCACGTCGGCGAGGCGCTCGGCTTCCTCCGCGTCGGTCACGTTCACGACGAGATCCTCGACGCGTCCCGCATGACCCACGGTGAGGTGCAGGCGGTACTGACCCGCCATCGTTCCGTCGACCCGCGGCACCAGGATGTAGTCGGCGGTTCGCGCGATCGCGACGCCGTTCATCTCGCCCGCCGTCGTGGGGATCGTTTCGTCGGTCGGGGTGACGACGGTGTGCCCCAGGGCCCGAACGGCGGCCAGCACGGCCTCCTCGATGTGCTCGCGTCGATCGCCCGAGACCGCACCGCCGAGGGCATAGACCACCACGCGATCGGCGCGGGCCACGCTCGGTGCGAGTGCGGCGAAGAGCGCCACGAGGGCGAGCGCCGCGAGGGGAGTCGTGAACCGGCGGAGCGATGGGCGAGAACGGAGCTTCACGAAAGCGGCCTCCTGGCGGAGAGAGCGTGGCGGCCCGAGCAAGTCGCGCGCCAGAAATCGGGGAGGCTCTATAGCGCGCACCCCGCGCTCGGGCCCAGCGTCGCCGGCCGCGCTGGCGTCGACCGCCGTTCCGGCCATGCTCGCAGCCGCTCATGCAGAAGACCTCGCTCACCGGCGTGAAGCCCACCGGCGTCCCCCACCTCGGCAACTACCTCGGGGCGATCCGTCCCGCGCTGCGCCTCACGGAGAGCTACGAGGGCCTCTACTTCATCGCCGACTACCACGCGGTGACCACGGAGCGCGACAGCGAGCTCCTGCGCGCGCAGGTCTACGACGTGGCGGCGACGTGGCTCGCGTGCGGGCTCGATCCGAAGGCGACGTTGCTCTACCGGCAGTCGGACGTGATCGAGGTCTTCGAGCTCTCGTGGGTGCTCTCGTGCATGGTCGCGACGGGGCAGCTCGAGCGCGGGCACGCCTACAAGGCAGCGGTGGACGCGGGCGAGGCGCCGAACGCCGGCGTCTTCTATTACCCGGTGCTGATGGCGGCGGACATCATCCTCTACGACGCCCACGTCGTGCCGATCGGCGCCGATCAGAAGCAGCACCTCGAGCTCGCGCGCGACATGGCGACGCGCCTGAACCACCACTACGGCGAGGGCACGGTCGTCGTGCCCGAGGCGCTGGTGACCGAAGCGCCGCTGGTGCCCGGCTTCGACGGGCAGAAGATGAGCAAGAGCAAGGGCAACGGCTTCTCGATCTTCTTGCCCGAGAAGGACTTGCGTAAGCAGGTCATGAAGTTCGTGACCGGCTCCGAGACGCTCGAGGAGCCCAAGGAGGCCAAGGGCGCGGTCTGGGAGCTGTACAAGCTCGTCGCGTCCGAGGCCGAGCAAGCGGAGCTTCAGCAGAAGCTCGCGGCCGGCAACTACGGCTGGGGACACGCCAAGCAGGATCTCTTCGAGGCGCTGAACCGCGAGCTGTCGCCCCTTCGCGAGCGCTACACGGCGATCCGCGCCGACGAGGCGGGGCTCGATCGCACGCTCGAAGAGGGCGCGGAGCGGGCGCGCGCGATCGCGCGGCGCACGATGCAGCGGGTGCGCTCGGCCATCGGCATCGCTCGCTGATGGCCGCGTGCGCATGAACGACGAAATCCCTTGCCGGAGAGGGATTGCCGGCTAACCTCCGGCCCTCTTTCGCTTCGGCTTCCTTCCTTTCGCTTCTTGAAATCTTGCTTCGATGACATCGGCACCGAGCTCTCTCGGGGCGTAGCGCAGCCTGGTTAGCGCACCAGACTGGGGGTCTGGGGGTCGTGGGTTCGAATCCCGCCGCCCCGATGTTCTTTCTCCAAACCGGCTCATCCCACGACGACCGCAGGTCGCTTCTCTCTCGAGATGCGGCGCTGCGGTCGAAGTCGTTCTGAGGGCCGCGTGGGGTCGCGCGCAGTGCATCGGGCCGCGCCACCTGGACACCCATTCAGGGTGTAGTACCTGACCGGTCGTGAGCTCCGCCGTCGCATCGTTTCATCCGGCCACGCGCGCGTGGGTGAAGGCCGCGCTCGCGGCGCCGACCGAGGCGCAGGACAAGGCATGGCCGCTGAGCGCGAGCGGCCAGTCGATGCTGCTCTTGGCGCCGACCGGTTCGGGCAAGACGCTCGCCGCGTTCTTGTCCGCGATCGATCGGCTCGCGTTCAGCGACGAGCCCGAGAAGGGCGCGCGCTGCCGGGTGCTCTACGTCTCGCCGCTCAAAGCCCTCGCGGTCGACATCGAGCGCAACCTCCGCGCGCCGCTGATCGGGATCGTGCAGCAGGCCGAGCGCCTGGGGGTCGCGTGTCGGACGCCGAGCATCGGGCTGCGCACCGGCGACACCCCTGCAGGCGAGCGCGCGCGCCTCGCCCGCAACCCGCCCGACATCCTGATCACCACGCCCGAGTCGCTCTATCTCATGCTGACGAGCGAGGCGCGCTCGATCCTGCGCTCGGTCGAGACGGTGATCGTCGACGAGATCCACGCGATGCTCCCGAGCAAGCGGGGCGCGCATCTGTTCACGTCGCTCGAGCGCCTCGAGACCCTGCGCGGAGAGAGCGCGCCGCCGCTGCAGCGCATCGGTCTGTCGGCGACGCAGAAGACGCTCGAGGACGTCTCGCGTCTCTTGGGCGGGCTGACGGAGAAGGACGGCGCGATGGTGCCGCGGCCGGTCGCGGTCGCGGACGCGCGCGCCAAGAAGAACGTCGAGCTCACCATCGAGGTGCCGGTCGAGGACATGGCGCAGCTCGGGGCCAGCGATCGGCCCGGCGCGGTGCGCGGCGACTCGAAAGAAGGCGCGCCCTCCAACTCGATCTGGCCGAGCATCCATCCGCGGCTCGTCGAGCTGATCAAGCAGCACCGATCGACGATGGTCTTCGTCAACAGCCGCCGCTTGGCCGAGCGCTTGGCAGCGGCGCTCAACGATCTCAGCGGCGAAGATCTCGCCAGAGCCCACCACGGATCGGTGGCGCGCGAGGAGCGGCAGATCATCGAGGAGCGCCTGAAGAACGGGACGCTGCCGTGCATCGTGGCGACCAGCTCGCTCGAGCTCGGGCTCGATCTGGGATCGGTCGATCTCGTGGTGCAGGTCGAGGCGCCTCCGTCGGTCGCGTCCGGGCTGCAGCGCATCGGTCGCGCCTCGCACCACGTGGGCGGCGTGCCGAAGGGCACCGTCTTTCCCAAGCACCGCGCCGATCTCTTGGCGAGCGCGGCGGTGGCGAGGCGCATGCGGGACGCGGCGCTCGAGCACCAGACCTATCCCCGCTCGCCGCTCGACGTGCTCGCGCAGCAGATCGTCGCGATCGTGTCCGTGGAGGAGACCAAGAGCGTCGATGCGCTCTACGCGGAGCTACGCCGCGCCGCGCCGTTCGCCGAGCTGGGTCGCGCGAGCTTCGAGGCGGTGCTCGACATGCTCTCGGGTCGCTATCCCGCGGACGAGTTCGCAGAGCTTCGGCCTCGGATCACGTGGGATCGCATCGGGGGCCTCTTGCATGCGCGGCGAGGCAGCAAGCGCCTCGCGGTGGTGAACGCGGGCACCATCCCCGACCGCGGGTTGTACGGCGTGTTCCTCGATCCGGGCAGCGAGCGCGAGGGCAAGGCGAGCCGCCGCGTCGGTGAGCTGGACGAAGAGATGGTGTTCGAGGCGCGCGAGGGGGAGGTCTTCATCCTCGGCGCGTCCTCCTGGCGCATCAGCGAGATCACCCACGACCGGGTGCTGGTGACGCCCGCGCCCGGGCAGCCGGGCAAGATGCCCTTCTGGCACGGCGATCGGCTGGGTCGCAGCCCCGAGCTGGGCGAGGCGATCGGCACGCTGAGCCGGCGCATCGAGAGCACCCGCGACGACGACGCGGTGATCGCGTTCTTGTCGGCCGAGCACGATCTGGATCCGCGCGCGGCCAAGAACCTCCTCGCGTTCGTCCGGGATCAGGCGGCGGATGGCGAGGTGCCCACCGATCGCACGCTGCCGATCGAGCGCTTCGTCGACGAGGTGGGCGATCACCGGGTCTGCATCCTGTCGCCGCTGGGCGCGCGGGTGCACGCGCCGCTGGCGACCGCGATCGCCGCGCGGGCCCGCGACGAGCTGGGGATCGAGACCGACGCCGTGTGGTCCGACGACGGCATCGTGCTGCGCTTTCCTGAATCCTTCGGCGAAGGCGGCAACACGCCGCCCGACGTGCTCGCGCTCTTTCCCAAGGAGCACGAGGTCGAGGAGCTGCTGGTGCGCACGCTGTCGGACACCGCGCTCTTCGCGTCGAGGTTCCGGGAGTGCGCGGGCAGGGCGTTGCTCTTGCCCAAGCGCCAGCCCGGCAAGCGCTCGCCGCTCTGGGCCCAGCGCAAGCGGGCCGCGGATCTGCTCTCGGTCGCCTCGCGCTACCCGCAGTTCCCGATGGTGCTCGAGTCGTACCGCGAGTGCCTCAACGACGTCTTCGATCTGCCGGCGCTGCGCGCGATGCTCGGGCGCATCGAGTCGGGCGCGCTGCGCGCCAAGCACGTGGACGTGCAGCGCCCGACGCCGTTCGGAGCGTCGCTGCTCTTCTCGTACATCGGCACGTTCATCTACGACCAGGACGCGCCGCTGGCCGAGCGTCGCGCGGCCGCGCTGGCGATCGACACCCGCCTGCTCGGCGAGCTCTTGGGGCAGCTGGACGTGGCCGAGCTGCTCGATCCCGAGAGCCTCGATCTCACCGAGCGGCACCTGCAGCGCCTGGGCGAGCGCGCGGTCCGTCGTGACGCCGACGCGCTGCACGATCTCTTGCTCGTGCTCGGCGAGCTCAGTGATGAGGAGGTCACCGCGCGGACCCAGGGCGACGGAACGCCGCTCGAGGCGCTGCTCGCTCTGCTGGTGAAGGAGCGCCGCGCGGTTCGGGTCGAGCTCATGGGGGTGACCCGTCACCACGCCGCCGAGGACGCCGCGCGCTACCGCGACGCGCTCGGCCTGCCGCCTCCTGCGGGCTTGCCGCACGCGTTCCTCGAGCCGACGAAGGACGCGCTCGTCTCGTTGGTCTCGCGCTGGGCCCGGACCCACGGGCCGTTCCGCATCGCCGATCTCATCGCGCGCTGGGGCGCGAGCGCCAAGGAGCTGGAGAAGGCGGTGCAGGTGCTCGAAGAGCGGGGCCGCGTGGTGCGCGGCGCGCTGCGACCGTCGGGGCACGCAGACGAGATCTGCGACGTCGAGGTGCTGCGCATGCTGAAGCGCCGCTCGCTCGCGAAGCTGCGGCAGGAGATCGAGCCGGTGTCGGTGGAGGCGTACGCGCGCTTCTTGATCGACGAGCACGGGCTCGATCGGCCGCAGCGCGGGCCCGATGCGCTGCTCGCCGCGCTCGATCGCATCGAGGGCTTGCCGCTCGCGCTCGACGTGCTCGAGGAGGATGTGTTGCCCGCGCGGATCGACGGTTTTGCTCGCGGCGATCTGGACGCGCTCACGGCGAGCGGCTGGGTGCGCTACCGCGCGACGGGGCCCGACAGCGTCGCGCTCTACTCGGCCGAGCGCGAGGCGTTGCTCGCGCCTGCGCCCGGTCGCGCCGAGGGGCCCTACGAGGACGAGCTGCGCCGGGTGCTCACGGAGCGCGGGGCGAGCTTCTTTCCCGATCTCTTGCGCGCGACCGGCAAGTTCGGACCCGATCTGCTCGCGGCGCTCCACCGCATGTTCTTCTGCGGCGAGGTGGTGAACGACACGCTCGCGCCGATGCGATCGCTGCTCTCGAGCACGGTGAGCTCGGCGCGCGTCGATCCCAGGCGAGGCCGACCGTCGCGCGTGGGCCGGAGCCCGATCCTCGCTGGGAGCGAAGGGCGTTGGTCGCTCGCGAGCACCGCGCGGCCGAGCGAGACCGAGCGTCGTGCTGCGCTGGTGCAGACGCTCTTGCATCGACACGGCGTGCTCTTGCGCGAGGCCGCGTCGGCGGAGGGCGTCACGGGCGGCTTCGGTGCGCTCTACGAGATCCTCCGTGCGATGGAGGAGGGAGGTCGCGCGCGGCGCGGGCTCTTCGTCGAAGGCTTGGGCGCGACGCAGTTCGCGCTGCCGGGATCGGAGGAGCGCCTGCGCACGTTCCGTGAGCCCGACGAGCGCGACGAGATCGCGCGCGTGCTCGCGGCGACCGATCCGGCCTCGCCTTGGGGATCGCTCGTGCCTTGGCCCAAGGCGGCGCCTGGCAAGTCGGGCGCGCGGCCGCAGCGCGCTCGCGGCGCGCAGGTCGTGGTGCACCGAGGGGTGCCGCTCGCGTGGTTGGGCCGCACCGAGCGCAGCGTGCTCACGTTCGCGATGCCGGAGGAGACCGATGTCGCGGTGCTGTCGGATCGCATCGCGCTGGCGCTCGCGGGCCTGGTGCATGCGCGTCGGCGTCGCGCGCTGCTCATCGGGCAGATCGACGGCGAAGAGGCCGAGCGCACGACGCTCGGCGCGGCGCTGATCCGGCGCGGCTTCTCGCGCACTGCGAAGGGGCTCTTGCTGCGCGCGGGGCGCTCGCCTGCGCCGCGAGCGATGGAGCCCGCCCAACAAGAGGATGGGTTGGAGGACGACCTCGAGGGCGATCTCGCCGAGCACGCGCCGTAGATCGGTCATTTCCTCGCCTTTTCCGCGGTTTGCGCCGCACCGCTCGTCCTCCTATCGTTGCGCCCCTCGAATTTCCGAGGGCGCATCTTCGGTTCAACATGCTCGAGCTCATTCAGCAGCGCTTCCAGACCGTCGTCCTCGTCCTCCTGGTCTTCATGCTCGCCGCGGTCTTCGTGCTGCAGTTCGGCGGACCGCAGGCCCAGGGATGCAGCGGATCGATCAACCAGTCGTCGTACGCCGCCCGGGTACATGGCGAGACGATCACCGACGGTGACTTCCGCGCCGCGTACGCCGTGACCGGCTTCACGCGCTACCCCACCAAGAACGCCCGCACGCTGCGCCTGCGCGAGCTGACGCTCGACGGCTTGGTGGAGCGCGAGCTGCTCGCGCACGAGGCGACGACGCTCGGCTACCGCGTCGATGGTGAAGAGGTCCTCCGCGAGTTCGCCGAGACGGGCATCGTGTACGTGACCCCGCCGGTCGACGCGCCCGCGGGCTACCCGGGTCCGGAGATCGACTGGAGCGTCAACATCCAGAACGAGGACGGCAGCTTCTCGCTCACCAAGATGCAGCGCTTGGTGCACAACCACCTCCGCCGCAGCACGGAGGAGTTCGCCAACTGGCAGACCCGCGAGCGCCTGGCCGCGATGATGCGCGAGACCATCACCGCCGAGGTCACCGTCTCGAACGCCGAGGTGCACGACGCCTACGTGCGTGAGACCGATCGCGCGCGCTTCCGCTACGCGGCGTTCGACCCCGCGTTCTACGAGTCGGAGACGCCGCCGTCGGACGACGAGATCACGACGTGGATGAACGAGCACACCGAGGAGGTCGACGCGGAGTACGAGCGTCAGTCGTTCCGCTACCGCGGGCTCGATCCCGAGGCGCACGTCCGGCACATCCTCTTCAGCGTCGCGGAGGGCGCGAGCGACGAGGAGCGTGAGGCCGTGCGGACCCACGCAGAAGAGATCCGGCAGCGCCTGATCGACGGCGCCGACTTCGCCGAGATGGCGGCCGCCGAGAGCGGCGATCCCGGCAGCGCGAACAACGGCGGCGAGTACGACTGGACCCCGCGCGGCCGCTGGGTCGCCCCCTTCGAGGAGGCCGCGTTCAGCCAGGAGATCGGCGCGATCGGCGAGCTCGTCGAGACCCGCTTCGGCTACCACATCATCAAGGTCGAAGGTCGTCGTGAGGGCGACGTGCCCGAGGACGAGGCCAAGCGCGAGCTGGCGGTCGGCCTCTACACCGCGCAGCGCTCGGGCGCGCTGGCACGCGAGGAGGCCGAGCGCGCGCTCGCGTTCCTTCGTGAGGGCCACACGATGGACGAGCTCGACGAGCGCCTCTTGCACCGCTGGGAGGCGGTCGCCGAGGTGGCGCCCGCGCCCGCGGAAGCTGAGGCCGTGGAGGGTGAGGCCGTCGAAGGCGAAGAGCCCACCGAGGAGCCCGAGGAGGTCGAGCGCCCCGAGAATTCGCCGCAGGTGCTCGAGTCGCGGGTCTTCGGTCGCACCGAGAGCCCGATCAGTGGCGCGGGCTCGACCGGTGCGCTGACCCGCGCGGCCTTCGAGCTCACCATGGACGAGCCGCTGCCGGCGGAGGTCATCCAGGTCGGCACGTCGTTCTACGTGATCGAGCTGAGCGAGCGGACCGAGGCGACCGAGGAAGGCTTCACCGACGAGGTGCGCGAGCGGCTTCGCTCCAACCTGCTCGACGAGAAGCGCATGGAGGCCATCCGGGTCTACGTGCACGCGCTGCGTGACCGCGCCGAAGAGGCGGGGGCGCTCCGCACCGAGCCCGCGATCCTGCTCTACGGCGACGAGGTCGACGAGGAAGCGACCGAGGGCGACGACGAGGACGAGGACGAGGAAGAGGACGAAGAGGGCGACGAGGAGGCCGAGGAGAGCGACGAAGAGTCCGCGCTTCCGTCGCGCCGGACCGAGGTCCCCGCCTGAGCCCGGCGCCGCACGGCGCGTTCGCGTCGCATCGCCTGGCCAACGGCCTCGCCGTCGCGCTCGCGCCGCTCCCCCACCTGCACTCGGTCAGCATCGTCGCCGCGGTGCGGGTGGGCTCGCGCTACGAGCGCCCGGAAGAGAACGGCCTCTCGCACCTGTGCGAGCACATGCTCTTCCGCGGGACGCCGAGCCACCCGAGCGCGCACGCGTTCAACCTCGCGCTCGAGTCGCTGGGCGGGACGCTCGACGCGAGCACCCACACCGACTTCACCGCGTACCGCATCCGCTTGCCCGCCGCCGCGGTGCCCCAGGCGCTCTCGGTGCTCGCGGAGATCTTCGAGACGCCGCTCTTCCTCGGCCTGAGCGTCGAGAAGAACGTGGTGCGCGAGGAGATCCTCGAGAGCCTCGACGAGGACGGCCAGGACATCGACGCGGACGACCTGATCCACCGCGCGATCTTCGGCGATCATCCGCTGGGTCAGAAGCTCGCGGGGCCGGTCGACAACATCGAGCGCTTCACCTTCGAGGATCTGCGCGCGTGGCACGGGCGGCACCACGGGGCGCGCAACGTGGTGCTCGCGATCGCCGGGCCTTTCGATCCGAGCGCGATGCTCGCGCACGTCGAGCGGACGTTCGGGCGGCTCGCGTCGGGGGAGCGCCTGGTGCCGCCGCCCTTCGTCGCGCCGGTGAAGGGCCCGCTTCTGTCGTACGTGGACAGCCCGGGCTCGCAGACGGAGCTGCGCTTCGGGCTGCCGACGATCGGCGAGCACCACGCGCTCGCCGCGCCGCTCGAGCTGCTCTCGCGGGTGCTCGACGATGGCCTGTCGGCCCGCCTGTTTCGGAGCGTCGTCGAGGACAAGGGCCTCGCCTACGACGCGTTCGGGGGGCTCGATCTCTACGAGGACTGCGGGCTCTTGCTCGTCGGCGCGGCGTGCCAGCACCCGAGCGTGCTCGAGGTGAGCGCTGCGCTGCTCGAGCTCTTGCGCGGCCTCCGCGAGACGCCGGTCACGCCCGAAGAGCTGGAGCGCGCGCGGACCCGCACGTTGTTCGAGCTCGACGCGCTGATCGACGATCCGATGCTCGTCGCGGAGTTCGCCGCGACCAACCTGCTCTTCGAGCACGGCGAGACGCTGATGTCGCTCCGCACCCGCACGGAGTCGGTGACGCTCCCGGCCATCGCCGAGGCGGCGAAGGTCACGCTCGATCCCGCGCAGCTTCACGGCGTCGCCATCGGCTCGCTCACCCAAGCGCAAGAGACCGAGCTGCGCCGGCTGGTGGCGCGCGCGCTCTGACGCGCGACGAGCGCGCGTCGGGGTTGACGACGAAGATCGCGGCCCGCACGCTCGCGGCCGTGCGCGCACCGCTGCAGCTCGATCGCCTGTCTGCCCTGCGTGTCGCGGTGCGGCGCGCCGAGGCGCTGGGCGGTGCACCGCGGAGCCACCAGCTCGCGTTCGACTTCGACGCGCCCCCGGTGAGTGTGGCGATCCCGGCGGCGCCGATCGCATCGGCTGGGCTCGAGCGCGCGCCATCGTCGGTGGTGGCGCCGGCGAGCGCGCCCGCCTCGATCGCCGACGTCGCGCCGGCCCAGTACCCCGCGGCCGAGGCCGCGCCGCCCAGCGCCGCCGACGGCGCGGACGCGGCCTACCTCGCCGCGCGCCTCGCGGTGATCCAGCACACCATCGCGGCCGCGACCAAGGTGCCCGTCCACATCGTGCTCACCGAGAACCGGCGCACGATGATCTCGACCCAGCGCCGCGACGGCGCGCTGGTGGTCCGCTTGCACCGCATGTTCCTCCGCGCCGGGCCGACCATCGTGACCGCGCTGGGGCGCTACCTGTCGCGGAGCGACGCGCGGGCCTCGCGCTTGGTGAGCGAGTTCATCGAGTCGCAGCGCGCCCACGTTCGGCCGCCGCGGCCGCACACGCTGCGGCATGCGGGGCATCACCACGACCTGCGCGCGCTCTTCGACGAGGTGAACGCGACCGAGTTCGGCGGCGCCATCGAGGGCGTGGGGATCACCTGGGGACGTCACGGTGGGCGCGCTCGACGCAGGCGCTCGATCCGCCTCGGGACGTACACCCGCCAGGAGCTGCTGGTGCGCATCCATCCCGCGCTGGATGCCGCGTGGGTGCCGCGCTTCTTCGTCCGCTACATCGTCTTTCACGAGCTGCTCCACCACGTCGAGCCCGAGATCGAGCACGAGGGGCGCACCGAGTTCCACACCCCGCGCTTCCGGGCCCGCGAGCGCGCGTACGGGGACTACACCCGCGCGCTCGCGTGGGAGCGCGAGAACCTCGGTCGGCTGCTCCGCCCCAGCGCATCTTGAACGGATCGCGAAGTCGGCCACAGTTGCCGGCTCTCCCGCCCCGGAACGAACGTGCTCGCCGAGCTCCGCCAGCGCATCCCCGATCGCAACATCTGGGTGGTCTACGCGACCATCTTCGTGCTCTCGATCGCCTACGGCCTGGCCATCGCCCTGACGCCGATCGTGCTGGCGCACCGCGAGCTGCTCGACAGCGAGATCGGCCTGTTGGCCAGCTCGTTCGGCCTGGGGCTCGTGGCCTTCGCGATCCCCGCCGGGATGCTCATCCGCAGGCTCTCTGCGCGCACGATGCTCGCGGTGTGCATCCTCGGCTATGCGCTGATGATCGGGATCTTCCCGTTCCTGCCCGAGTACTGGGAGATGGCGCTGTGCCGCTTCTTGGACGGCGCGTTCTCGGTGGGCGCGTGGGTGAGCTGCGAGACGCTGCTCTTGCTGCGCGCATCCGAGGAGAACAAGGCGTTCGTCACCAGCCGCTACGCGCAGGCCACGCTGGTCGGCTACGTGGTCGGGCCCATCATCGCGTTCGCGCTCAAGGACGTCATCAGCGCGGAGGAGACCTTCGTCGTCGCCGCGATCATCGCGAGCCTGTCGGCCGTGATCGCGCGAGGGCAGCTCGATCCCGATCCGCCGGAGGCGCGCGGGGAGGACGCGCTCGCCGAGGGTGGGCCGCCCAAGCGCAGCACGGGCGAGCTGGCGTGGCGCATCAAGATGTCGGCGCTCGCGACCTTCATGACGGGCTTCTTCCAGAGCGCGGCCGTGCTCTTCCTCGCCGGCTACCTCACGAGAGAGAAGGGCGTCCCCGAGGACGACACCCGGCTCGTGGTCGCGTTCGCCGCGGGCGGCGCGCTCTTGATGAGCGGACGCGCGGGCAAGATCGCGGACGCGGTCGGGCACCTCCTGGTGATGCGCGTGCTCGCGATCGCGGGCGTCGTCGCGATGGCGGTGATGATCCCGATGATGACCTTCTGGGTGATCGGCGCGCTGCTCTTCTTCGGGGGCGGCGCGCTCTTGACCGTGCCGCCCATCGCGCTCGCGCTGCAGGGGGTGATCGCGCGGCCGGTCGAGTACACCCGCACCAACTCGATCTTCAACGTGTTCTTCAGCTCGGGGCTCTTGCTCGGTCCGCTCGCGACCGGCTTTCTGCGCGACGAGGGTGGTGACGGGATCTTGTACTTGTTCGCGGGGCTCTGGATCACGTTCGTGATCCTCTCGCTGATCTTCCGAACCGACGATCCGCGGGTGGCGCGCTCGCGCGAAGGCGCGCTCGCGGCCGTGCCGGAGCGGACGTGAGCGAAGCGAGCGCGGCCCCCGCGCCCAAGCGCGCGCCGGCGCTCGATGCCAGCGGTCGCCGAGGGCGCGCGATCTTCTTCTCGGGGCTGGTGCTCTACGCGCTCTGGGAGCTCGCGCCGCTCGGCGCGCAGCTCTTCTTCGGGAGCCCGCTGGTGATGCAGAGCATCGCGCGGCTGGTGATGGGGCTCGTGCTCTTCTTCTTCGCGTGGCGCGGGCGACCGTGGGCCGCGGTGCTCATCACGCTGATGTTCGTGGTGGG
>CAYZQM010000021.1:0-16314 GCA_964480175.1 uncultured Sandaracinaceae bacterium | reverse complement strand
CACCGCGCTCGGCGACGAGCGGCCGTGGACCGCCGGCGCGCTCACGACCGTGGTGCCCACGCTGCTCGGGCTCTACGGGATCGCGATCCAGGCCGCGCCTTCGGTCCGCACCTATCTCGCGTTTCAGCGCGCGAACGACTGAGCAGCGCTTGACGATCTGCGAGCGTCCTGATAGCTCACGCGCCCTTCGCTTCGTTCATCCCCTTGGCACATAGCTCAGTGGTAGAGCACTACCTTGACACGGTAGGGGTCCACAGTTCAATCCTGTGTGTGCCAATGAAGGCCTCTCGACTCGTCGTTTGAGGCCTTTTTTCAGCCTGCAAACCATCATGCGCCCCGCGCGACATCACGTACGACTCGCCTCGCACCGATCCCGCCGGGGCAGGTCGAGGACTACGTGGATCCGCTGAACTCCGAAGCGCGACAGACGGTCAAGGCCCGGCTCGAAGCCGACGGCAAGCTGAAGCCCGACACCATCGCGGCGTACGCGACGGTGCCCGGCAGCGAGCCCAAGCTGCTCGATCTGCTCACGCCCGTTCCGTCGGGCACGACCAAGCTCGAGCCGGTGGGCGCGCAGTCCAAGGACGCGCTCGCGGTCATCCGTCACAGCTCCGCGCACGTGATGGCGGACGCGGTGCAGCGGCTGTTCCCCGGCACGAAGGTCGCCTTCGGCCCGGCGACGGAGAGCGGCTTCTACTACGACTACGATCGCCCCGGCGGTCAGTTCAGCGACGAGGATCTCCGCGCCATCGAGGCGAAGATGAAGGAGATCATCGCCACGGACGCGCCGTTCCGCCGCGAGATCCTTCCGGCCGACGAGGTGCGGACGATCCTTCAGGGGATGAACGAGACGTACAAGCTCGAGCACCTCGAGCGGCTGGCCGAGAAGGGCGCCGAGATCTCGCTCTACCGCCACGGCGACTGGGTGGATCTCTGCGAGGGGCCGCACGTGCCCTCGACGAAGTACCTCAAGGCGTTCCAGCTCACGACGGTCGCCGGTGCGTACTGGCGCGGTGACGAGCGCAACCCGCAGCTGCAGCGCATCTACGGCACGGCGTTCGCGGACGACAAGTCGCTCCGCCAGTACTTGGCGCAGCTCGAAGAGGCCAAGAAGCGCGATCACCGCAAGCTCGGCAAGGAGCTCGGGCTCATCGCGTTCCATCCCTGGGCGCCGGCCTCGCCGTTCTTCCTGCAGCGCGGCGCGTTCATCTACAGCCAGCTCATCGACTACGTGCGCGGCGAGTACTTGCGCGAGGGCTACCAAGAGGTGGTCACGCCGCAGATCTTCGATCGTCAGCTCTTCCTGACGTCGGGGCATCTGCCCGCGTACTCGGAGAACATGTACTTCGCGATGACGCGCGAGGACTTCGAGCACATCGCGAGCGACGTGAGCGCGGAGGAGGGCAAGAAGAAGCACGGCGATCCCACGACGCCCGAGGGCATCGCGGAGTACGCCCGCTTCGGGCAGAAGCCGATGAACTGCCCCGCGCACTGCTTGGTGTTCGGGATGGAGCTCAAGAGCTACCGCGATCTGCCGCTGCGCATGGCGGACTTCGGGCGCCTGCATCGCTTCGAGCGCTCGGGATCGACGGCGGGCCTGACGCGGGTGCGGACGTTCGCGCAGGACGACGCGCACATCTTCTGCACGCTCGAGCAGGCGCCCGGCGAGATCGGTCGCTTCATCGATCTGGTCTTCCGGGTCTACAAGGACTTCGCCTTCGAGGAGGTGCGCATCGTGATCGCGACGCGCCCCGAGGAGCGCCTGGGCACGGACGAGATGTGGGACGTCTCGGAGAAGGCGCTCATCGACGGCGTCGAGGCCAAGGGCCTCAAGTACGAGATCGCCGAGGGCGAGGGCGCGTTCTACGGGCCCAAGATCGAGTTCCACCTGAAGGACGCGCTCGGCCGCAGCTGGCAGCTCGGCACGATGCAGGTCGATCCGAACCTGCCCGAGCGCTTCGATCTCAGCTACGCGGCGCAGAACAACGAGAAGCCCCGGCCGGTGATGCTGCACCGCGCGATCCTGGGATCGATCGAGCGCTTCTTCGGCGTGTTGATCGAGCACGTCGGCGGGAACTTCCCCGTGTGGCTCGCGCCCGAGCAGGTCGCGCTGTTGACCGTGAACGAGCGGTGCGACGACTACGCGAACGAGGTCGCCGCGCTGATGCGCAGCAAGGGCTACCGCGTGGTGACGAACCTCTCGAGCGACAAGCTGGGCGCGAAGATCAAAGAAGCGCGCAACCAGCGCATCCCGTTCCTCGCGGTCATCGGCGACAAGGAAGTGGAGAGCCGGAGCCTGTCGGTGCGCTCGCGCGACGAAGGCAAGGAGCTCGGCGCCGTCCCGCTCGACGACATGATGGCGCGCCTGGCGATCGAGAGCCTGCCGCCCTCACGCCGCTGACGGCCCGCGACTGGCGGCACGCATTGGTGTCGTCGCCGTTCGCGACTGCCCGCCTGCGTTTCACCGCAAGGTCCGCCGAGGGGAGAGCAGAGGAGCAAGGGCGCGGAGCGCCAGCGCTCTCGCGGTGAACGTCTCGCGTCTCGCTTCGCCTGTGGCGGTGTGCCCTGAGTTTCACCGCCGAGGGCCGCCGAGGGCCGCCGAGGAGAGGGAGGGGAGGTGAGAGCCGCTTGCGCGTCAGCGACATGACGCTGGCGAAGCGGCGCTAGCGGGTCAGCTCGACGATGGGAAACGTGCCTGGGCCTTCGCTCATCTCATGGCCGCGGCGCGGGGTGAGGGTGGCGTTGCCGGCGCGGTCGAAGGTGACGCGCATCCCCTCGGGGCCGGCGTCGCAGCGGTCTTGGTGGGTGACGAACGTGGCGACCTGCAGCGCGCAGCCCTCGACGAAGAGCACCGCGGTCGCCGAATGGGTGAAGTCCATCACGCCGTCCATGCGGAAGCAGGTCGCGTCGCCGGCGCCGTCGATCTCGGCGACCACGGCGTCGATCGAGCCGAGGGATCGAGCGCGCGCGCTCGCGACGCTCAAGCGACCATGGTTGTCGAAGAAGCTCTCGTCGATCGCGCGGGCGACGGTGACCCCGCAGACCGATGCGACCACCGCGACGCTCGGGCTTGGACCTCGGTCGCTGGGCACCAACGTCATCGACACCCCCGAGCGGGTGCGGCCCTCGGTCACCGTCACGTCGTCGCTGACCTCGAGCGAAGTCAACTCGCGCGCGACGAGCGCGGCGATCGCGACGTCTGCCGCCGCGTCGGGGAAGAGCGATCGAAGGCGTGCCTCGACCGTGCCGTTGGGCCTTGCGGCGAGCGAGCTGAAGTAGTCGCCGATGGCCTCGCGGCGCGCACCGAGGAGCTCGTGCGCGCGTCCCCGGTTGTAGAGACACACGCCGAGCAAGCGCCGGCTCCGGCCGTCGCTCCGGGGCAACAGGCCATCGATTGCCGTGCTCGCTTCGGCGATCGCCGACGCGCCATCGCCCGCGCGAACGAGGCCGAACGCGAGCGAGCATCGCGCCGAGGGATCGTCGGGTGCGGCCAGCGCGGCGGCGCGCAAGCGCTCGACCTCGGCGCTCTGCCCCGCGCTCGGCGCAGCGCGGTAGAGCAGCGCGAGGACCAGCAGCACCGCGACGCCGAGGCGACTCATCCGCACGAGGCTACCCGAGGGCGCGCTCGCGCGGCGAGCCCTCGGACGGCCGCATGGATCGGCTCGACGCTCGACGTCCTCAGCCCAGCGTTCCGCCGTTGGCCCACGTGGCGTGGAAGCCGGCGGGAACGCGGCTGGGGAGCTGGATGCGGGCGAGGGGTGGGGCGCTGAAGTTCTGCGCGTCGATCACCAGCACCTCGGACTTGCCTTCGGCGGTGGTGACGAACGTGACGACGTAGCCGTCGTCTTCGGCCTTCGCGTTCGGGCGGGGCGCGAACGCGGGCTCGGATCCGTAGACGCCGGGATCGAAGCGATGCTCGATCGACGTGCCGTCGCGCAGGTCGTACTTGAGGAGCGCGGCGAAGCGCTGCTCGACGTGGTCGTCCATGACCACGTGGTACGAGAACGCGGTCTTCTGGCCCGCCCAGTCGAGGTTGATCACGGGGAACTCGCTGAGCCGATCGTCGAGCTGGGTCTCGCGCCCCTCGCCGGTCTTCAGGTTCATGCGCCACACGAAGGGCTGGGCCCGGAGCGCGAGCAGCGTGACCATCGGCGCATACGGTCCGTGCGCGGCGGGATCGGGGCGGAAGCCGTTCGGCACCATCTTGCAGGCGACCATCACGACCTCGTCGCCTTCCTCCCAGGAATTGACCACGTGATAGATGTACGAGGTGGGGAAGGAGAACCACTGCGGCTCACCACCTTTGCGGGGCACCACGCCGAAGCGCGTCGGCTGATCCTTCAGCTCGATCCGCCAGAGCTTGCTTCGGATGGCCTGCTCGGTGAACACCGTCGGCAGGTCGTGCAGGACCACGTGGTTCTTCGTCATGCCCATGTCGTGGGGCAGGCGCGGGCCGGGTAGATCGATCTCTTGGTAGTGGGTGAGCGCGCCGCCCTCGGCGATCGTGCCGGTCCACATCTTCGGCTCGTAGAGCGCGTAGTCGAAGAACACGAGCTCGCCCGTCTCGGGATCGACCTTCGAGTGCGCCGAGACGTTGCGGGGGAGGGTGGCGCTCATCGCGCCGAGCTCGACCGTCTCGAGCGTGCGCAGGTCCATCGCGACCGGGCGGCCCGAGATGTACCAGAGCGCGAGCAGCTTGCCGTCGTGCACGATGAGATCGGTGTTCGCGGTGTCCTTGTAGACGGTCGTTCGACCTTCGACCTCGCGCGCCTGCGAGAAGATGCCGGGCATCGCCTCGCGACCTGCGCGCTCGTCGGCCAAGTCCGCGGTGGGCACGAAGCGGTTTCGGTAGCGGGCTTGTCCGTCCTCGAAGTGGATCGCGTGCACCATGCCGTCGCCGTCGAACCAGTGGTGCATGCCGCTCGGCGGGCTCGCGGGGTTGGGCCCGTTGCGGAAGTAGCTGCCGAAGAGATCGCGCGGCAGCTCGCCCTTCACCTCGAGGGGCACGGTGCTGATCTCGTCGAGCGTCGGCGCGTAGATGCCGTGGAGGTAGGGATTGCGCGCGTTCAAATCGCTCATGGCCGGGAGCGTATCGGACCCGCCGCGGATGGCGAGCGGTCGATGCTCGCGATGGGCTGGCGCCTTCGAGGTCACCTTTGCCGCGCCGGCCGGCTCGACGCCACGCCACCGCCCTGACCTCGTGCTCGAACGCGGCGACCGGCGTCGCTACCCCGTCGGGCGATGGGTCGAGCTCTCCGACAGCGCCTCCTCGAGTGCCCTCGTGTCGGGGTCGAGTCCGGCCTCACGCATCGACGCGAGCGCACCCTCGAGGGCAGCGACGGTCGCTCCATCACCGCGTCCTTCACCGTGATCCGCGAGCGCCCTCGCCCGGGCCGCGAGCAGCCGCGCACCCTCGAGCGGCTCCGCGGTCTCGGTGATCGCCGCAGCGTACTCGCGCACCCGGCTCCACGCCCGGTCAGCGAGCGCGGCCTCGATGCCGTGCTGGAAGAACCAGAACCGGTCGAACGAGAGCGCCTTCCCCCGTGCGAGCGCTTCGCCCTCCATCAGCGCCCGTTCACGCTCTGCGCGGTCCTCGGCGAGACGGGCCACCATCGCGAGCAGTGTGGCCCCCACGAACTGCATGCCGTGACGCCGCGCCAGGTCGAGCGCGCGATCGATCGAGGCCCGCGCCGCATCGCGTTCCCCCAATCCGAGCTGTGCCAGGGCCAGGTAGAAGAGCACCGTCTCCAAAAAGACGGTGTGACCGAGGCGCTCGACGATCTCGAGCCCGCGCGTCGCGTAGAGGAGCGCGTCGCTGTACGCGCCCGAGCTGGCGGCGGCGAGCGCAGCGCCCCCGTTGGCGATCGCCTCGGACCGAACTCGAGACAGGCTCCGTGCCAGCGCGATGGCCTCGTCGGCCGTCGTGCGAGCGCGAAGCGGCTCGCCGAGAAAGACCCGGACGATGGCCAGCATCGGGAGGTTCGCTGCCTCGACGGCCAGGAACTTCTCGGCCCGGGCGACGCGCACGCATTCCTCCCACGTCTCGGCGGCGCTCACGAGACGCCCGGCGCCGTAGTGAGCATCGGCGAGCCCCGAGAGCGCCTGGGTACGCAGCTCGAGGGCGCCCGCCGCGGTCGCGCGCGCTAGCGCATCCTCGTGGGCTTCGCGCGACGCGTCGAGCCGGCCTCGGGCGAACTCGATGCCACCGCGCATGTAGCGCGCACGCGCAATCGCAATCGGCTCGCCGTGGCCCGCTGCCTCGACCCGGTCGAGCGCCGCCAGCGCCTCGGCCCAGCGATTGGCCGCGCGCGCGACCTCGGCGAGCCCGAGCTCGGCCCGCTGCACTTCGGCTGCCGTTCCCCCCAGCGCGCGCAGCGACTCGTAGGACGCGAGCGCAGCGGCGGCGTCACCGAGTGTGAGCTCCACACCGGCTCGCATCGCGAGCAGCGCCCGACGTTCGTCCTCCGAGCGAGCGAGCGCCAGACCGCGGATCGCATGATCGCGGGCGGGCCCTAGCGCGTGGCGCGCCACGTCTTGACGTGCTGCCGCGAGGAACGCCCCGGCGGCCTCCGCCGCGCCGGCCCGCTCCAGATGCATCGCGGCGAGCGCTGGATGGGCGTGCAGCACCTCCGCCGCGCGGCGGTGAAGCGCGCATCGGCGCTCTTCGAGCAGCGAGCCGTACACGACGTCGCGCACCATCGCGTGAGCGAACGAGAGGGCGCCGTCGTTCTCCCGCTTCACCAGCCGATGCTCGGTCAGCGTGGTCGGGTGGTAGTCGGGCTCCCCCAGCATCACTCGCAAGGGCACCAGCTGCCATCGCGGCGCCAGGACCGCGGCGATGGCGATGGCCGCCCGATCGATGTCGGGGAGCCGATCGATGCGTGCCTGAATGAGACCGCGAAGCGAATCGGGCACCGCCACATCGCTGCTGTCCGTTGCGCGTCGCGCGAGCTCGGTGAGCAGGAGCGGATGTCCCCCGGCCCGCGACGCGAGCGCGTCCTTGTTCGCCTCGGGCACCCCGAGACCGACCGCCAGCGCCCGCGCGTCCTCGGGGCTGAGCGCGCCGAGCTCGATGCGGGTGGGCGTCCGGCCGAGTAAGACGTGGCGCCATCGCTCCTCGTCCTCGATCTGCGAGGTCAGCACCAGGACGATCGGATGAGCGTCGGTCGAGCTGGCAGCGAGCTCGACCACCTCCAGCATCGCGTCGTCGGCCCATTGCAGGTCCTCGACGACGACCAAGAGCGGCTGCGAGCGGCTCTCGTGCGCCAAGAGCGAGACCAGCACATCGCGGTAGCCGCTCGCGCGCGCGCTCGGCTCCATCGCATCGAACAAGCGCTGCATCGGCCCGGGCAGGGCGATCCCCAGGTAGTGGTAGAGGAACGGCCACTGCTCGATCAGAAGCGCGTCGGGGCCCAAGCGCCGCTCGATCGCGGCCACCCGATCGGAGACGTCGTCGGGGATCGAGAGCAAATCGCGAACGATCTGGTGCAGCGCGTCCTCGTGCTCCGCCACCTCCACGTCGTACAGCGCACCCCGAGCGCTCCGCACGCCGCGATCGGCTGCGAGCGACACGATGCGATCGACGAGGCGACTCTTGCCGATGCCCGCTTCGCCGGTGATCACGAGCACCGCCCCGGTCGTGCCCGGGCCGATCCCAGCGAGCACGCCGTGCGCTACCTCGAGCTCCGCGGCGCGACCCACGAACGGCAGCGCGTGGGACGAAGTGGAGTCGCCGCGACCGAGGAGCCGTGCGGTGCCCTCCTCGCTCACCTCGAGCGTGAACCCCGGAGGCTCCCGCGACACCACGCTCGGCCCGATCCGAATCTCACCGGTGCCGGCCGCATCGTGCAGGCCTTCGGCGGCGTCGACGGGCTCCCCGGACACGAAGTAGCCAGCGTCCGGCCCCTCGTGGAGGCTACCCGAGATCGCTGCGCCTTCGGCGAGCCCGATGCGCACCCGGGCACGCGCCGTGTCGAGCGACGTGAGCGCGGCGCGAAGCTCGAGGGCGGCATCGAGCGCGCGCGACAGATCACCCTTGCGTGCGATCGGTGCGCCGAAGACGAGCGTGGCGCCGTGTCCGCTGCGCGCGGTGATCGTCGCGCCTCGCCGCCGCGCCACGCCCTCCACGATGGTCTGGGCCCGTCGACTGAGGGTGTGCACGAGCTCGGGTGAGCTCGACGCGTCGCCGCGCGGCAGGAACGAGAGCACCAGCGTCACCACCGGGCGTCGCTCGGCGACGGCGGCGCTCGGCGTCGCCGAGGCCCCGACGACCGCGATGCGGCGGCTGCCGCCAGGGTCCGCAGCGGCCAGCGCCGAGAGCTCGCGCCTCACGGCTGCTGCCGAGGCGGGACGCAGCCCCGGCGACTTGGCGAGCAGGCGCGCGAGGACGGAGTCGAGGCCGGCGGGCCGCTCGACATCGTCGGGCAGGCTCGGCGCGACCTCCTTCACGTGTCGATAGAGCAGGGCCGCGTCGATCTCACCGGTGAATGGCGGGCGCCCCGCGAGGCCCTCGTAGAGCATCACCCCGAGCGCGTAGAGATCGCTCCGCGGGGTGATCGCGGAGCCGACGATCTGCTCGGGGCTGAGGTAGCGGGGCGTTCCGTGGACGGCGCCGGTGCGAGTCAATCGGCCGCCGGTCTCGTCGAGCCAATGCGCGAGGCCGAAGTCGAGCACACGGGCGAAGTCGCGATAGCCCTCGGCCTCTTGGAGCAGCACGTTCTGTGGCTTCAAGTCGCGGTGCACGATGCCCTTGGCGTGGGCCTCCGAGAGCGCGTCGCAGATCTGCACCGCGATCGAGAGCATGCGCGCGGCCGGCACCCGTCCTTCGTGGGCGTACAGCGCGCCGAGGGACTGCCCGACCAGGTGCTCCATCACGATGCAGGCGCCGCCCTCGTCGGACACGACGAAGTCGAAGAGGCGCACGACGTGAGGGTGCTGCAGCGCAGCGACGGCACGCGCCTCTCGGAGAAATCGAGTGCGCTCGGCCGGCCCGACACCCGCCGGAAGGACCTTGATCGCCACGTCGCGCTCGACGGTGGTCTGACGGGCGAGGAAGACCTCGCCCATTCCGCCGCGCCCGATGCGATCGATGACGACGTAACCCCGAGCGGCGAGCGCCGCGGCGAGCGCTCGGGGGAACTCTGCGGCGATCGCCTCGGCGGCCTCGTGGGTGAGGCCCGTACCATGCTCGCTGCCCGACTCGGCGGCGCGCCGCGACGGGCTCGGCTCGGTGGGCTGGCCCGGTCGAAGGTCGGCGCGGCTGGCGATGCCGCTCGCGCTCGCGGAGCGTGCTTCGAGCGCGCGAAGGATGCGCTTGCGGTGGCCCAGCGACCGTACGCCGAGTTCGACGAGATCGGCGTCGGTCAAGGTGGCGAGCGTCGCCTCGTCGATGTCGTTCTCCTCGAACGCGCCGAGATAGCGGCCGAGCTCGAGGCCCTCGAGGAACGCACGCACGGGCACGCAGGGAGGATACGTCGCTCCCGCGCGCGCCGCCGCCCTTACCGTCGGAGCAGCGCGCGGGCGTGAGTGGTCGAGACTGCCACACGGCTACAGGCGAAGCGAGACGCGCCCCTTCACTGACATCGAGCGAGCAACCCCGCCGCGCTCTTCTGTTGCTCTCCTCGGCGGCCCTCTGCGGCCCTCGGCGGTGAACCTCAGGGTGCGCCGCTGAATGCGGAGCGAGACGCAGGACGTCCTTCGTCCGCGAGAGCAAATCACCCCTCGTCGTCTGCGCTTCACTCGGCGGCCCCCGGTGCTCAGCCCTTCACGCCGCCCGAGGTCAGGCCGGAGACGAGCTGGCGCTGAAGGACGTAGAAGAGCGCCATCACCGGCATCGAGACGAGCACCGCGCCCGCGGCGAAGCGCGGCCAGCTGGCGTCGTGCTCGCCCGCGTAGCTCTGCAGCAGCATCGGCAAGGTGTAGAGGTGCTCGGAGCTGAGGAAGGTCGCGGCGAGGATGAACTCGTTCCACGCGCTCATGAACGCGAAGAGCGCGGTGACCGCGAGCGCGGGCCGCGCGGCGGGGAGCACGACCTTGACGAACGCGGTGAAGCGCGTGGCGCCATCGACCATCGCCGCCTCCTCGAGATCGCGCGGGATCGCGTCGAACGCGCCGCGGAGCTGGAACATCGCGAAGGGCACGGCCGTGGTCGCGTACACCAGGATGAGGCCCGCGTGCGAGTCGAGCAGACCGAGCGCGTTCAAGAGCAGATAGAGCGGCACCGACGCCGCGACGGTGGGGAACATCTGGGTGAAGAAGAGCGTGCGCAGGCCCGCCTCCTTGCCCACGAAGGTGAAGCGCGAGAGCGCGTAGGCCGCGGGCGTCGCGATGGCGATGGCGGTGAGCGCGGTCGCGGTGGCGACGAAGATGGAGGCGAAGAGCTGACGACCGAAGAGCCAGCTTCCGTCGTCGTCGGTGCGCCCCGCGACGGCGGCGAAGTGCTCGAGCGAGACGCTGTCCGGGATCGGAAGGATGCGCGCTTCGGGCGTGGTGCTGGGCGAGAGCGCCAGCGAGATCACCCAGAGCAGCGGATAGAGCGCGAAGGCCACGAGCACGAGCACGAACGCGTGCGAGAGCACGGAGGTGACGATCGAGGGCTTGCGCTCGCCGCCCGTCATCGCGCCGCCGCCGCATTCGCTCGCGCGCTCAGGCGCGAGAGCAGGACGAGGATGCCGAAGATCAGCACGGCGTACGCGGCGGCGTAGCCCGTCTGGTGACCGCGGGTGAAGGCCCAGCGGTAGGCCTCGCTCACCAGGATCTCGGTGCTGCCGTCGGGCTCGCCGGCCGAGACCAGGAACACGACGTTGAACATGTTGAAGGTCCACACCGCGCCCATCAGCACCGCGGGCAAGAGCGCGGGCAAGAGCAAGGGGAGGGTGATGCGGAAGAAGCGGTCGCGCGCGCTCGCGCCGTCGACGGCGGCCGCTTCGTACACGTCGGTGGGGATCGAGGTGAGCGCGCCGAGGGTGACCACCATCATGAACGGAAAGCCCAGCCACACGTTGGTCGCGACGTTCGCGGCGAACGCGGTGGAGAAGTGCGCGAAGAAGCTCACGGGCTCGACGTCGAAGAGGCCCAAGAGCGCGTTCACCGCGCCGAGCTGGCGATGGAACATGCCCCGCCACGCGAGCGCGGTGACGTAGCTCGGGACCGCCCACGGCAAGACCAAGAGCACCCGGTAGATCCCGCGCAGCCGCATGCTCGGGCGGTTCAGCACCAGCGCCAGCGAGATGCCCAGGCCCAGGTGGCCCACGAGGTTCACCGCGGTCCAGAGCACGGTGACGAGCAGCACGAGGTAGAACGAGCCGTGACCCAAGAGCTCGCCGCCGCGCGCGGTGAGGATGTCGACGTAGTGCGCGATGCCCACGTAGCGGCTGACGCGCTCGCCGGAGGTGTCCGGCACCTCCGCGAAGAACGAGGTGATCGCGCCGACGAGCAGCGGCAGCACCACGAGCAGACCGACCGCGATCGCCGCGTGCGCGACCCATGCATAGGCGGTGCGCGAGCGGACCAGCGCGGCGCGCAGCGCGGGATCGGAGAGGCGTCGCGCGACCCAGAGCGCGGCGAGCAAGCCGAGCACACCCACGACGATCAGCGCGAGCGTCGGGCTCTGCGCCGGTGGGGGATCGCGGGTCTCGTCGAGGAAGCGGTTGCGTCCCTCGATGAGCGCGTCGTGTGGAGAAGCGTCTCGCCGCAGCACCCGGCGAATGGCGCGCTCGGCGGGCAGGAACGTCGCGGCCATCAGGCGGTGCGTGGGCATCGGACGCGCGGCGCGCGCAGCCTCGTAGAAGCCGCGCAAGCGCGCCTGGTCCGCCATGCGGGGATCGGCCCAGGCCTCGGCGCTCGCGATCACGTGACCACCTCGCTGGGCGCGCACGATCGAGCCCTCGACGGATCCGAGGAAGGTCGCGAGCTCGACGGCGGCCTCACGATGGCGGGTGCCGCGCGCGATCATCGCCGCCTCGACCGTCGAGAAGGGCTGCATGTCGCGCCCGGTCTCGTCGAGGCGCGGCAGCGGGCGCACCGACCACGAGAGATCGTCGGGCAGCGAGGGCGCGAGCCACGGTCCGCTGATCGCGGTCATCGCTCGCCCAGCACGAAACAGATCCTGCACCAACGTCGGCGAGGCCTCGTCGGGCAGCGTGCCTTCGTCGATGAGCGTCCGCAGCCGCACCACGGCGCGCTCGGCTGCGTCGCCCTCGAGCGCGTAGTGCCCCTCCGCGTCCAGCAGCTCGGCGCCGTACGCATGAAAGAGCGGCGCGGCGGCGTACGCGTTGCTGACCTCCCACGCGAGCGCGAACGTCTCGCGCGGCATGCGATCGCGCTGGGCCTCGATCGCCTCGAGGGTGTCGAGCGACGCGCCCGCCGCGAGCTCGTCGTTGATGAAGAGCGCGAGGCTCTTCCACTGCAGGGGCACGCCGTACGTGCGCCCATCGATGCGCAGCGCATCCTCGAGGGCGTCGTCCTCGATCGGCGCATCGATCGACTCGAGCAGGCCGCTCTCGACGTACGAGGGCAGTCGATCGTGCGCGTCGATGAAGACATCGGGGCCGTTGCCCGCGGGGATGGCTTGGCGGAGCTTGGTGGCGTACGCGCCGAAGGGCGACGCGACGACGTCGATGTGCACGTCGGGGTGATCCCGACGGTACGCGTCGATCGCGGCGGTCAGCCCGCGCGCCTCGGTCTCGCCGTACGCGTGCCAGACCACCAGCGTCTCGCCGTGCTGCGCGCGGGTGCTCGACGTGCTCGAGGTGATCACCGCGGCGCAGATCACCGCGCTCAGCAGCGAGAGCGCGACGGCGCCTCTGGATCTCAACGCAGCGCCTCGCCGCGCGCATCGAAGGCGTGCGCGGTGACGACGTCGAGCGGCAGCCGCGCGCCGCGCTCCAGCGCGTGCGTCCCCTCCAAGCGCGCGACGAATGGCGTCGTGCCGACCGTGCCGTGCGCGTAGCTCTCGAAGCCCATCGCCTCGATCACCTCGACGCGCAGCACGAGGTGGCCCGCGCCCGCGCTGGGGCGCACGTCGTGGGCGCGGACGCCGATCGTCACCTCACCGTCCGCGGCGATCGAACCCTCGATCGGATAGTCGACGCCCTCGGCGCGCGCGCGTCCGCCCTCGACGCGGACCTCGAGGAAGTTCATCGCGGGGCTCCCCAGGAACGCGGCGACGAAGCGGGTGCGCGGCCTCTCGTAGACCTCGAGCGGCGGCCCCTCTTGCTCGACCTTGCCCCCGTTGAGCACCACCAGCCGATCGGCGAGCGTCATCGCCTCGACCTGATCGTGGGTGACGTAGAGCATCGTCGCCTTCAGGCGCTCGTGCAGGCGCTTGATCTCGACGCGCACCTCGGCGCGCAGCGCGGCGTCCAGGTTCGAGAGGGGCTCGTCGAAGAGAAAGAGCTTCGGCCTGCGCGCGATCGCGCGCCCCATCGCGACCCGCTGGCGCTGCCCGCCCGAGAGGTTCTTGGGCAAGCGATCGAGCAGCTTCTCCAAGCCCAGCATCTTGCTGGCCTCGCTCACCCGCTCTTCGATCAGCGCCTTGCTCTCGCGGCGCAGCGTGAGGCCGAACGCGAGGTTCTCGCGCACGGTGAGGTGGGGGTAGAGCGCGTAGCTCTGGAACACCATCCCGATGTCGCGGTCCTTCGGCGGCAGACGGGTGACGTCGCGCTCGCCGATGTGGATGCTCCCCGCGTCGATTTCTTCGAGGCCCGCGACGCTCCGCAAGAGCGTGCTCTTGCCGCAGCCGCTGGGCCCCACCAGCACCACCAGCTCGCCGCTCGCCGCGCTCAGATCGATGCCGCGCAGGATGGGCTGATCGCCGAGCTTCTTGTGGACTCCTTCGAGCGCGAGCCGAGACACGGGGCCGAACGATACACGCTCGGCCCCGCTTCTCGTCGAGTCCGATCAGGCGGCGCGCTTCTCTTCGGTCGCTTCGGATTCGGGGGCCACCGCATCGGAGACTGCGGAGAGCAGCTCGGCCGTGGTCTTCAGGGTGGTGGCGCTGGTCTCGAGCGCGAGCTTGCCGAGGGTGAGGCCGTGCTTGGCCCAGAGGCGACCGAGGGTGAGCGCGCTCTCGACGATGCGATCGGCGGCCTCTTGGGCCTTGGAGGAGGGAGCATCCGAGGGGGCAGCCTCGCGCTCCGTGCCGCTGTTCTCGGTGACGGTTTCGTTGGCCAGAATTTCGGACATGGGGACTTTCCTTTTCCTGTCGATCACGGCTCGGCGACCATCGCTCTGCCGCAAACCTCTCTTCGCCTAGCCCGCTTCGTCTTCGTCGAAGAGGCAGGCGCTGCAGACGAGCATCTTGGGATGATCGTCGTCGCGCACCGTGCGGTGGGCGGTGGTGCCGCGGGGCAGCGGCCGATCGCAGAGCGCGCACTGGGCCGCGTTCGCGAGGCGGAGATCTTGAAAGCCGATGACGCCGTCGAGGGGATCGGCGCTGGGCGCTGCGGGCTTTGGTTTGTCCGCTCGCTCACCGCGCGCGGGCTCGCCTTGCACCGCGCGGCGCAGCGACTCGCGCTGCTCGGAGATGCGGTGGGCTATCCCCTTGAGCTCGCCCTCGGCGCGCTCGCCCACCACCTCGACCGCCTCGACCGCGTCCTCGAGGATCGCGCGGACCACGTTGGAGACCGGCATGCGCAGCGCGGTCGCGAGGCGCTTGAGCTCGTCCTCGAGCACCGCGGGCACCCGGGTGTGCAGGACCCGCTCCTTCTTGGCCTTGCTCGGCGCGGGCTCGTCGGCGGTCGCGTCCGCGTCCTTGGAGCCCTGGTTCTCGTCGTCGGTCGGATGTGTCACGGCGACGAGCGTTGTGTTACACGGTGACTCGCCGCGCAAGGAGATTTTGTGTCACGCCGTGTTTCGGCGCAGATCCGAGTGGGCTCTGCGCCCATTTTCTAGCCACTTGCTGCGACCGTACGTCGGACGACCGACGAGCGGGTCTGTGTCACACGAGCGAATCCAAGCACCTAGGAAAGCCCAGGCTTGGACTCTCGCTGGCTTCAGGCGCCCCTCTCCGAGGGTCAGGTCGAGGGGTCGTAGTTCAGGTTCGGGCCCAGCCAGCGCTCGACCTCCGCGGTCGTGAGGCCCTTGCGGTCCTGGTAGTCGGCGACCTGGTCTCGCTCGATCTTGCCGAGGGTGAAGTAGCGCGCGTCCGGATGCGCGAAGTAGAGGCCGCTGACGCTCGCGCCGGGCCACATCGCGAACGACTCCGTGATCTTCATGCCCGTGTTCTTCTCCACGTCGAGCAGGCGCCACAGCGTGCCCTTCTCGGTGTGATCGGGGCACGCCGGATAGCCCGCCGCGGGGCGGATGCCGCGGTAGGCCTCCTTGATGAGCTGCTCCTTGCTGAGCTGCTCGGTCTTGCCGTAGCCCCACTCGCCGCGCACCCGCTCGTGCAGGTACTCGGCGAACGCCTCGGCGAGCCGATCCGCGAGCGCCTCCGCCATGATCGCGTTGTAGTCGTCCTGCTGGGCGCGGAAGCCGTCGCAGAGCTCTTTGAGCCGGATGCCGGTGGTCACCGCGAACGCGCCGATGTGATCGGGGAGCTTCTCCGACTTCGGCGCGACGAAGTCCGAGAGCGAGCGGCACGGCTCGCCCTCTTGGTCCTTCTGCATGCGCAAGAAGTGGAAGCGCTCGAGGACCTGGCTTCGGCTCGCGTCGGTGTAGAGCTCGACGTCGTCGCCCACTGCGTTCGCCGGAAAGAGCCCGTAGACCGCGCGCGCGGTGATGAGCTTCTCGCGCACGATGCGATCGAGGAGCACCTGCGCCTCCTCGAAGAGGGTGCGCGCCTGCTCGCCGTATTTTTCGTGCTCGAAGATGCGCGGATAGACGCCGCGCAGCTCCCACGTGTGGAAGAACGGCGTCCAGTCGATGTACTCGCGCAGCGTCGCGAGCGGGAAGTCCTCGAGCACGTTCACGCCGGTCGCGATCTCGGGCACCGCGATGTCTTCCTCGCGCCAGACGATCGGGGTGCGCCGCTGCCGCGCCTCGTCCAGCGAGACGCTCTTCTGTCGGGGCGCCGCGTGCCGCTGGCGCAGGCGCTCGTACTCGGCCCGGTGCTCCGCGACGAACGCCTCCTTGTGGGTCTCGCTCAACAGACTCGTGCTCACCGGCACCGCCCGGCTCGCGTCGAGCACGTGCACCACGGGCTCGCTGTAGTGCGGGGCGATCTTGACCGCGGTGTGCGCCCGGCTGGTGGTGGCGCCGCCGATCAAGAGCGGCAGCTTGAAGCCCTGGCGCTCCATCTCCCGCGCGACGTGCACCATCTCGTCGAGCGACGGCGTGATGAGGCCGGACAGGCCGATCCGATCCGCGTTCTCC
>CAYZQM010000020.1:0-41804 GCA_964480175.1 uncultured Sandaracinaceae bacterium | reverse complement strand
GCTTGGCGGTGACCTCTTCGGGGATCTCGACGGTGATCTCCATCAGCTGATCGCTCTTGCCCGCGCCGCCCAGCGTCTCGATGCCCTTGCCGCGAAGGCGGAGGATCTTGCCGGACGGAGTGCCCGGCGGGACCTTCATCTTCACCCGGCCTTCGAGCGTCGGGACGTCGACCTGGGTGCCGAGCACCGCTTGCGGGAAGCTGATGGGGATCGTCACCCGCAGATCCGCGCCGCTGCGGCGAAAGAGCGGGTGGGGCTGCACTTCGATCTTCACGTGCAGATCGCCCGCGCTGCCGCCGGTCTTGCTGCGCTCGCCGCCGCCCTTCACCGAGCGGATCGCGCCGTCCTCGACGCCGGGCGGCACGCGCACGGTGAGCTCTTCCTCGCTCGGCACGACCTGCTTGCCTTGGCACACCGTGCACGGCGTCGTGATCTTGCGACCGCTGCCGCCGCAGGTCTGGCAGGGGCGCGACGCAGTGAAGAAGCCGCGCTGAAAGCGCACCTCGCCCGAGCCCTGACACGCGGCGCAGCGCTCCGGCGTGGTGCCTGGCGCCGCGCCCGATCCCGAGCAGCTCTGGCAGGCGATCTGCCGAGTGAGGGTGACCTTCTTCTCGGCGCCGAGCGCGGCCTCTTCGAACGTGACCGATAGCGTCAGCTCGATGTCGCCGCCCTGGCGCCGCTTGGGACCACGTCCCCCGAAGACCTCACCGACGAGCCCCTCGAAGATCTCGGAGACCGCGCGGAAGTCGACCCGCTCGTAGCTCTGATCGCCGCTGCCCGCGTGGCCGACGCGATCGTAGCGGCGGCGCTTGTCGACGTCGTTCAAGACGCTGAAGGCCTCGCTCAGCTCCTTGAACCGATCCTCAGCCGCGGTGTCGCCCGGGTTCTTGTCGGGGTGCAGCTCCTTGGCGAGCTTGCGGTAGGCCTGCTTGATCTCGTCCTGCGTCGCAGTCCGAGAGACGATCAAGACCTCGTAGTAGTCGCGCTTGGCCAAAGGGAGGGGGCGGGTATGAGCGAAAGCCTGGGCCTGGGCAAGCGACGGCGGCGATGCACCGCGTCGGGTTCGTGGTACCGCTGGGCCCCGTGAGCCAGACCGAGATCGACGCGTTCCCTCCGCTCGAGCAGTTCATGCCGCATCGCCCCCCGATGCTGCTGCTCGATGCCCTGGTGGCCCACGACGACGAGGTCGCCGTTTGCGAGAAGACCTTCACCGAGCGCGACCCCTTCGTCGAGGGCGGCGAGGTCTCGAGCTTCGTGGCGCTCGAGCTCTTCGCCCAGGCCGCGGCCGCGCACTTCGGCTACGAGGGCCTGGCCCGCGGCGGCAAGGCCACCAGCGGCGCGCTCTTGGGCGCGCGCAAGATCGATCTGTCGGTCGATCACTTCGTGGTGGGACAGAAGCTGATCGTGCGGGTCCAGCGCGCGATGAGCATGCCGCCGATGGCCCAGTTCGAGTGCACGCTGACGGATGACCAGGGGATCACGCTCGCCGCAGGGACGATCAACGTCGCGATGGGCGTATGACGCGCATTCGCTCTTGAGAGACACGCATGAAGAAGCTCAGTGAGAAGCCCCGGGCCCTCATCACCGGCGCGAGCCGCGGCATCGGCGCCGCGATCGCGGTGTCGCTGGCCAAGGACGGCTTTCCGGTGATCCTCAACTACGTCAAAGGCCACGACGCCGCGCAGGCGGTGAAGGCGCAGATCGAAGCGGCCGGCGGCAGCGCGGTGCTGAGCGCGTTCGACGTCGCGGACGGCGATCAGACCCTCGCGGCGATCGAGGCGCTGAAGGCGAGCGATCCCCGGCCCATCGGCGTCATCGTGAACAACGCGGGCCTCTCCAAGGACGCGCCGTTTCCGGCGATGGATCGCGCCGCGTGGACCTCGGTCACCCGCACCACGCTCGACGGCTTCTTCCACGTGACCCAGCCGCTGATCATGGATCTGGCGCGCCTGCGCTGGGGGCGGGTCATCAACATCACGAGCGTGTCCGGCGTGATCGGCAACCGCGGTCAGGTGAACTACAGCGCCGCGAAGGCGGGCCTCATCGGTGCCACCAAGGCGCTCGCCCAGGAGATGGCCAAGCGCAACGTGACCGTGAACGCGATCGCGCCCGGCCCGGTCGAGACGGACATGTGGCAAGGCGCGCTGGCGCAGGGCACGCCGATCGACGAGGTGCTCAAGCACATCCCGATGCGGCGCATCGCGACCGTCGACGACGTCGCCGCCACCGCGTCGTTCCTCGCGAGCGACGCCGCCGGCTACATCACCGGCCAGGTGATCGGCGTCAACGGCGGCATGTGCTGACCCGCGCCTGCTGCGATCGCCTTCGCGCTATCCTCCGCGCCGTGCGGACCATCGTCTTGCTCTCGGGGCTCTCGTCGTTCGTGGGCGTGCTGTTCGTGGTGGCGGGATGCGCGCCGTCGCTCTCGCCGGGTGCGCCGTGCGATCTGAGCTCGGACTGCAGCGCGCCGCTCGTGTGCCGCAACGCGCGGTGCCGCATCGCGTGTGTCGAGGCGCGCGACTGCGGGCCGGGCCTGCGCTGCGTGCAGAGCAACGAGGGGCCCTCGTGCACCCTCGAGCGCGAGGAGAGCTGCGATGCCGCCAACCCGTGCCCCGGCGCGCTGCGCTGCGTGTTCGGCCAGTGCCGCAGTGAGTGCATCACCGACGCCGACTGCAGCCGCGACGGCGTGTGCGACGTCGATGGCAGCTGTCTGGAGCCGCAGAGCGGGACCGACGCGAGCGTGATGCGCATGGACGCCGGCGTCTCGGACGCGCCGAGCTGCACGCCCTCCACCCTGGTGTGCGCAGACGACGCCTTGCAGAGCTGTGACGTGGTGGCCCCGGGTGCCCTCCGCGCGATCACCGGGACCGACGGGGGTGAGCTCCAGCGCGTCTCGCACACGATCGCGGACATCGAGCGTCCGCGCGAGGGACCCGACGCGCTGCCGCCCGAGGTCGCGCTCGGACTGAGCGGCGACGGATACGGCATCCTCGGCTACCTCGCGGGAGGCGTGGAGCGACGGGCCGAGTTCCGGCGCTTTGCGCTCGGCGAGCCCGCAGCCAACGCCCCCGTTGCGACGGACACTCCGATCACTGCGGGACGGACGGTCGGGCTGGGTGAGCACGGCACGCAGGTGGTCGGGTTCGTGTTGGTGACCGATCCCCCGGACCCTGGGGGGCTCGCCGGAATGAACGTCGTCTTCACGTCGGCGGGTGACGGCGTGACGCGACCCATTTCGGCATTCGATCCAGTCGGGATCGCCAGCGGTGAGATGACGACGATCGGCGGCAACCGCAGCGTCGGGCCGAGCAGCAGTCCACTGCACTACATCGCCCGCGAGAACAAGCTCCACATGGCCGAGACGATGTTGACGCCTTCGGTGGGCGCCATCGACGAGGGCATCTCGGCATCGGGCTACCGGGCCAGCGTGACCTCCTCGCTGAGCGCCGCCCACGACTACCTCACGATGGGCGGCTCGTCGGGCACGGTGGTGATCCTGCACGAGCCCGGGAGCGTCCGGTATGGCTTGTGGAACGTGCTCGAGACGTTGCCGCTGGCGAGCCCGGACACGATCCCGCCCGATGATCTCCTCGTCTCCGCCGACTTCGATGCGCCGATCGGGGGACCCGCGATCGTGCAGGTGGGCACCGACGGCAGCTACGTCGTCGCCGTGCCCACGACGAACGGCGACGGTGCGGGCGTCATCCGGCTCTTCACGGTGCGCTGCCTCGACGAGGCGCGATGCGAGACGCCCGTCGCGCTCGAGGACCTGCCGACCCGGACGGGCCGGCGGCCGGACGTGGTCCGCCTCGCTCCCCTGCGCAGCGGCTACGCGCTCGCGTCGATCGAGCCGGACGCAACCGGCGACGCCGCAGCGTATCTCTATCTCTTCGATCCGAACTGGGATGATGTCAGCGCGGACGTGGCACCGATCGTCCCGGTCCCGACCCTTACGACCGAGACGGTCGCGGCGATCCAGATCGGCTCGGCGAGCGATGGCGCGAGCGCCTCGGTGTTCGTCGCCGTGCTGGTGCGCGACGAGACGAGGACCCGAGACCGTATCTGGCTGGGCGGCTACCACGCCTGCCTCATGCCCTGATCAGCGCTTCTTCTTCGTCGCGGTCGGCGCGGGCTTCTTCGCGGCGGGGGCGACCTTCTTCGCAACGAGCGCGGGTTTCGCGGGGACGAGCTGCTTCGGGGGCGCAGCCTTCTTCCCGGCCGGGGTCGCGACTCTCCGAGCGGGCTCGAGATCTCGCATCGCGATCCAGCCCAATAGGCCCGTGTCCGCGCCGCCACACTTCACCACGCGGTCTCGATGCAACATGACGCCGAGGCCATGCTCCTGGTCCCACGTGCAGCCGAAGAGCAGGCCGATGTATGCCATCCCATCGCGCTCGATCCGGTGGACGACGGCCTCGCGCACGTCGATGCGCCCGATCAGATCCGTAGGCTCGCGCAGCTCGGGCATCGCGTCGGGCGAGGGGAGGTGCGCGAGCCACTTGGGTCGGATCGCTCGGTAGTGCTCGAGCAGCGCACCCAGCACGACGCCGCGAAGGCCCCGGTCGGTCGTCAGCATGGCGATGGCTGCGTCCTGTGCGGGTGTGGCGCTTCGATCGTGATCATCGGGCTCGACCGCGAGCTCGATGACGGGCGCCTTCGCCCGCGACTCGGATGCGAGGCCAACCCACGTGGGCAGCTTCAGCGGGCCTCGCAGAAAGTCCCCATCGTCCATCAGCCCCTCAGGCAGCGTCATGGCGCCAGCCTAACGGATCCGGGCATCACAAGAGCGCGAAGAGCGAGAGCACCGCGCTGAAGGCGAAGCAGCTCAGCGCGAGCACCAAGAAGAGGCCGGTGCCCTTCAGGATGAAGATGCTGCGGAGATTCGAGAACGCGCCTGCGAGCTGGTGACCGGCGTTGGGCTTGCCGCCCGACGCGCGCAAGAGGTGGTAGCCCGAGAGCGACCCCCAGATCGTCAGGCCGAGCGCGATGATCGCCGCGACGACCTCGGGGATCGCGCTGCGATCCCCCGCGTAGCGCAGCGCGCCGCCCACCGCGATGCTCGCGTAGAGCATGGCGTTGACGATCACGATCACGCCGAGGCGGCGCGCCATGCGCAAGAGCCCCGCGTGGTGGGTCGCGGCGACGGCGGCAGCGGTGACGTCGGGGCTCGAGCGCTCGAGCAAGAACGGCGCGGTGTCCTCGCTCGGCTGCGGCGCCCGACGGCGCGACGGCGCGAGCTCGAAGGGCTCACTGGGGCGCTCGCTCGGTCGGTCCGGCGTCGAGCTGCGCTCGGGCTCGGTGGTCGAGCTGCGCTCGGGCTCGTCGGGCTCGCTGGTCTCGCTCGGCGTCGAGCTGCGCTCGGGCTCGTCGGGCTGGCTGGTCTCGCTCGGCGTCGCGGGCTCGGAGGACCCGCTCGCGCGCTTGCTCTTGGCGAGGCGCTTGGTGCTCCCCGTGCCTTCGCGCGACGCGTCGCCATCGGCCTTCTTCTTGGGCGGACGCAGCGAGATCGGCGGGTGGCTCTCGCTCACACGCCACCTCCGAACACCACCGCCGCCAGCACGACGCCCACCAGCAGCGACTCGAGCACGAAGTACGTGCCGAGTCGGCGCAGGCCGTCGAGCAACAGCGACTCGTCGGTGCTCTTGCCGCCGCTCAGCGGGTGCAGGTAGCGCTCGAAGTCCTCGGCCGCGTCGATCAAGAGCGTGCCGCCCCGCACCACCAGCGCGGCCATCACCACGATCACCGCCGCGACCGCCGCGACCGCGAGCGGATCGACCTCCCCGAGCGTGACCAGCGGCGGCGTCGTGGCGGACGCGTCGCTGCCGTCGGCGGCGTCGGTGAGCCAGAGGGCCAGGCCCGCGCCGACGATCAGAAAGAGCGTCAGGCCACCGAAGAGCACCTGAAAGCGCCCGAGCATCCCCATCCAGCGGGCGGCCCCGTCGACCAGCCGGGCGTCGCGCGGATCGAGGGCGAGCGCGGGGCTCGTTCCTTCTCGGCTCGCGCTCGGCTGGGACATCTCGCGCATGCTACCCCTTGTACGCCGCTCATGCGCATTCTGGCCCTCGACACCGCGACCCACCGCGCCAGCGTCGCCCTGCTCGAGGAGCGTGACGGCGCGCTCGTCACCCTCGCCGAGGCCGCGGCGTCCGTGGACTCGCGGCACGGCGAGACGCTCTTGCCGCACGTCGAGGACGTGCTCGAGCGCGCGGGTGTGCCGGCCGCGCAGCTCGAGCTGATCGCGGTCGGCATCGGCCCGGGATCGTTCACCGGCGTGCGCGTGGGCTTGGCGACCGCCAAGGGGCTGGCGCTGGCGCTGAGGATCCCGCTCGTGGGCATCAGCACGCTCGACGTGGTCGCGGCGGGCGCCGGCTCGCATCCCTCGCTGTTGGTCTTGCTCGACGCGAAGAAGAACGAGGTCTTCGGCGCGCGCTACGAGCACGGCGCGCGGGTCGGCGAGCCCTTTCATGGACCGCCCGCAGGTCTCGAATGCGATGCCACGACGCTAATCGGCGCGGGTGCTCGCGACCCGTCGTTCGCCATGCCTCAGGGCGCGGTGCTGCTGGACGAGGCGCTCGATGCGCCCTCTGCGGCCGTGCTGGGGCGTCTCGCGCTCGAGCAGCTGCGACGGGTGGGGCCGAGCGATCTCGCGAGCCTGGTGCCGCTCTACGTGCGCTCGGCCGACGCGGTCATCCCGGCGGGGATGGCGGCGTTCGAGCCCGTCAGCGATCGGTAGAGCCGCTCGTGCAGGCGGGCCGGGCGGTCCCAGCCGTGATCCGCGAGCATCGCGCGGTAGCCCGCCGCACGGAACGCCGAGCCGCCGCCCTCGCGCTCGAGCCCGAACGCAGCGATCGCCCGCTGCACCCCGCCGAGGAAGGCCCGATCGACGTTCTCGTGGGCGTCGACCAAGAAGCCCGTGCCGGAGTCGAGCTTCGCGTCGCAGTCGACGATGGTATCGGCCGCGAGCCCGTGATCGAGCGCGACCGGGAGCGCGCCGTAGCGGTGGGCTTCCATCGGCCGCGTGGCGCAGGGATCGTCCTGCGGCACCAGCACGACGTCGCTGCCGCCGAGCAGCCGGTGGACGAGCTGCTGATCGGCATCGCCCTGCACCGCGACCCGGTCGGGCCAGCGCGCGGCGAGCTCGGTCCACTCGGCGCTCGCAGCGTCGGTGAGCACGATCGCGACCTGCACGTCGTTGCGCACGATCTCCGGGAGCACGGTCATCAAGCGTGATGCCTCGCTCGCGGGCCCTGCGTAGCCGAGGAGCGGGATGTCGGCGCGGGGCGGCAGGCTGATCAGATCCGTGAGCGCGCGCTTGCAGCGTGCCTTGCCGCTCGCGCCGCCTTGGCGCTCGGTCTGCCGCTCGGCGACCGCGTCGAAGCGCACCTCGAGGTGGGGATCGGTCGCTGCGTTCCAGACCGAGACGTCGACGCCATCGACGATCCCAGTGAGGCGGCTCTGGCGGCTGCGGAACGCGCCATCCAGGCCGCCGGCGGCGCCGGGCTCGGTGAGGCTGCGCGCAAAGCTCGGCCCGGGGGCGACGATCGCGTGGGCGTACTGGATGCCGGCCTTGAGCGCGGAGAAGCGGCCGTAGAACTCGACGCCGTCGATCGCGAAGTAGCGCGGGGCGATCCCAAAATCGCTGAGCGCGCTCTTGTCGAAGACCCCGGCCTCGCCGAGGTGATGCACGGAGAGCACGGTGGGCACGCCCGAGAGCGCGGGGTCGTCCTTGGCGACCAGCGCGATCGGGGCGACCTGCCAGCCGTAGAGCTGGACCACCTCGGGCAGCGCCTCGCGACGGCCCATCCACTGGCATGCGGCGCGGCAGAACGCGCCCCAGCTGCGCGCGGCGGCGGGGCTGGTGTCGCCCAGCGAGAGGTTGGCGAAGAGCTCGTTGTGGCCGAGGAAGACCAAGTCCACCCCGCCCGAGGTCTTGCCCTCGTAGAGCGCGAAGTGGGTGTTGCCCTCGCCCACCTCGACCTCGATGCGCTGCAGGCGCCGCGCGAGGTGGCGCGCCGCAGGATCGATGCTGGGCAGGAGCGGGGCGACGATGGTCACCCGGTGCCCGAGCTGGCGGAGGGCCTTGGCGCAGGCAGCCGCCGAGCGCGCGGAGTACGAGGTCTCGCTGTAGGGCGCGAGCTCGGCAGTGCAGAAAACGATGTCCATGGGGGCCGCGAGGATAGGCGAGCCCCCCGCCCCGCGCACGCGCTCTATTTACTGGGTGCCTGCGTCGGGCTCGGGGGTGCGTTGGTCGAGGAAGGCGAGCAGGGTGGGGCCGTCCAAGGGGGCGCCCATCGCTTCGAGCAGGTGGTCCGGATCGCCTCCCTCATTCAGGTAGTGGGCGGCCTGTCCCAGGCTCTCCTCGCCGCGCCGATCCACGAGGTAGAGGACCATCGCGAGCGCTTGCCCGTAGGCCAGGCGCGCGTCCGTCGGATCGTCGATGGCGCCGAGCGGGCCGTTCATCGAGGCCATGGGGATCCACGTCCGGAGCCGGGTGAGCGGCTCGAAGCGCTTGCCGAGGCGATCCTCGCCCGCGACGTACTGGGCGACGCCTTCGTCGAACCAGCCGGGCGCGCGGCGGGTGAGGCTCGCGAGCACCGCGTGCACCGACTCGTGGCGCAGCGACGTGCGGGCCTCGTCGAGCTGGAGCAGCGCGGGCTCGTCCAGGTGAATCCCGGTGCCGTCGAAGAGCGCCAGGGTCTGCGGGCGCTCGCAGTGGGCGCGCAGGAACGACGCGCGCGTCGGGTAGATCCAGAGCGTGAGCGCCTCGGGACGGCCCACCCGCAGGGCTGTCGCCGCGTCCCACAGCGCTTCGCCTTCGAGCTCGAGCGCCAGCTCGGTGAGCGAGCCCGAAGAGCCGCCGAGGACCCGCACGCCGTCGCGCTCGCGCATGCGGGCGTCCCCGAAGATCGAGTGGCGCATCGAGAGGGTCGCGCGATCGCGAGAGAGCGTGGCGTCCTCGGGGAAGACCCGCAGGTACGCGTCGAGCGCCCGCAGCGGCACGTCCATCTCGGGGCTGTCGCGGTAGAAGAAGTACGTGGTCAGCGCGATCGCGGGCTCGTCGGGCTCGAGCTGAAAGGCGCGCGACATCGCATCGGCGCTCGGGGCGCCGAGCTGCCACGACGCGATCGCCTCGATCACGTGCGGGAGCGCGTCGGACGGATCGGCGCGCTCCGCGACGTGCGCCAGCTCGAGCGCGAGGGCGTCGTCGTGCTCGACCAGCGCGCGGTAGCCCATCAGCGTGCTCGCGGCGGCGAGGTGGTCGACGCCGCCGTAGTAGCGATCGCTCGCCGCGCTCAGCAAGCGGAGCGCGCGACGGGGCTCTGCGTGCTCGCCGAGGCTCGCGCGCACCCCCATCCGCAGCGGCGTGCTCGCGGCTTCGTCCTCGAGGGTGAGGTGCAAGCGCGCGGTCAGGTGCGCAGCCCGGGCCCACACCACCCGCGTCAGGTTGGGTCGGTCGACCTCCGGATCGTCGAGGTACGTGCCGCACGCCTCCGACGACGGCGGGGATGCCACGGGGACCGCCACGGGCGGGGCAGTCTCGGGCGGGGCGACGTGCGAGATTTCCGGCGGGACGTGTCGCGGCGGAGCAGGTCCCGGTCCCCAGTCGAACACGCACGCACCCCCGAGCCCGACGGCCACCGTCGCGGTGAGAGCGCGCGCCACCCGGCGATCCATGCGGGGCCCTCAACCCCCGTGCGCCGAAGATCTTCCCGCGACCGCGATCGAGCGCTCAACGCTGGGCGAAGTGTCGGTACCAGAGGAGGAACGAGCCTGCGCCCAGCAGGTGCCAGGCGGCGTGCCCGGTGAACACGTGGTTGTCGGGCTCGCAGAGCACGCGCGAGGCATCGAGCCACCACAGCGCGTAGCTCGCGATCAGCGTGCCGAGCGCGCCAGCGAGGAAGCGCAGCGTGGGCCGCGGTGCGCGACGGAGGATCGCGAGCTCGAGCGCCCCGATCACGACGCCGTGGCCGACGAAGAGCGCGATGCCAGCCGCGGGCAGCACCAGCAGCAAGGCGCTCGAGCACGCGGCGATCGCGACGTAGGTGCCCAGCCCGGCCCGCATCCCGAGCCGCCGCAGCTCGAGCACGAGGAAGAGCGACGTCTCGAGGAACATCACGGACTGATCGAGCAGCTGGCCCAAGAGCGTGCCGGTCGCGTGGAAGGCGATCGAGCCGAGCCCGGTGGCGGCCGCGATCGCCGCGAGCCACCGCGCCTCGCTCGGGCCCCCGTCGGCGGCGTCGCGCATCGAGCGACGCCAGACCAGGAGCGCAGCGACGAAGAAGCCGACGTTGGACCACGTCGCCGCGGGCTGCGCGATCCAGCCGCAGAGGTCTCGCTCGCACAGCGCGAGGTTCGCCGGAGCGAGCGCGTCGTACGGGCAGGCGAGCACCCGACGAGGGTAGCGCGCTCGGGTCAGCGGATCCGGCGCGCGAGGAACGTGAGCAGCGCCTCGCCGTCGAGCGGCGCGCCGACTCCGCTGAGGAGCGCGTCGGGATCGCCGCCCTCGCGGAGGTACTGCACCGCGGCGGCGATGCCCCGCTCGCCGCGCCGGTCGATCAGGTAGAGCACCATCGCGAGCGCTTGGTGGTACGCGAGGCCCGCGTCGCTGGGATCGTCGATCACCATGAACTGCCCGTTCATGGACGGCAGCGGGACGTAGGTGTGCTCGCGCACCATCAGCTCGAAGCTGCGCCGCGCACCGAGCGGCTCTTCGTCCGCGAAGTACTGCGCGAGCCCCTCGTCGAACCACGTCGGCAGCCGCACCGGACGACCTCGGGGACGCGCGCCCTCGAGCGGGGTCTCGATCGCGTGGTGCAAGCTCGCGTGCAGCGCCTCGTGCCGCACCGAGATCGCGGCCTCGTCGGCGCTCGCGAGCCGATCGGCGTCCACGTGCAGCGCGCCGTCGTAGAGCGCCGCGACCCACGACTGGGCGCACGTCGCGGTGACCAGCTCGTTGTGGGTGCGGTAGACGAAGACCGCGAGCGCTTCGCGGCGCGGCACCCCGAGCAGGCGCGCGGCCTCGGTCAGCGCGCGGTCGGTGAGATCGAGCACCCGATCGGTGAGCGCGGTCTGCACCGCGGCGGGCGCCAAGAGCTCGATGCCTCGGAGGCGCCGCACGCTTCCGTCGTGCATCGCGGCGCGGCGCATCCGCAGGCGCGCGAGCAGCCGCGCCATCTGTCGATCCTCGGGCACGTCGGTCACGTACGCGTCCGCTGCGTCGACCGCGGTCTCGAGCTCGACGCCGTGACGCAGGCGGCGCACGTACGCGAGCGAGACGGCCGGCTCGCGCGGCTCGATCCGAAAGGCCTCGGCGAGCGCGTGCTGGGCGCCCGCATCGTCGCCCAGCGCCTCGCTCGCGAGCGCGTCGACCAAGAGCGGCAGCGCGTCGTTCGGTGCGCCGCGCTCGGCGTAGCGCGAGAGCTCGCGCGCCCGCCGCGGATCGTCGGCCGTCAGCGCTTGCCACGCGAGCACCGACACCACGGCCGTGAGGTGATCGAAGCCGTCGATCACCCGATCCGGCGCGATCGCGATGCGCTCGAGCGCCGCGGCTTGCTGGGCCGGATCGAGCGCACCGAGCAGCCCCTGCCTGAGGCCCGGGCTCACGTCCTCGCTCCGCATCGCGAGGCGCACCCGATCGTCGAGCTCGGAGGCGCGCTCGGCGATCAGCTCGGAGATGGTGGGGCGATCGACCGGGCCGTCGTGCTCGTCGCTCTCGCAGCCGGACACCGGGCCGCTCGGCGCCGGCAGCGCCGCGCGATCGGGCGGCGCTCGATCGTCCGACGAGAGCGGCCGCTCCTCGAGCGCGCGCTCCGTCTCGGTGCGCGCGAGCTCCTCGAGCGGAACGCCCGCGTCCTCGGGGGCGCCGAAGCTCGCCGGCGCCGGCAGCGCGTCGGGCAGCGGCGCCTCGGGCTCGGGGCCGAGCGTGGAGAGGATCGCGAGCAGCACGACGAGCGCGCCGAGGCCCATCAGGGCCCGCCTCTTCACGAGAGACGCGCGCTCGTCGCTCACCGCCGCGTTGTGTCACGGCGCCGCATCGGACGCCGCACCGGCTCGGCGCGCGATCACGCCGAGCCAGGCGCGCGCCATCAGGGGTTGTTGTTGCCTGCGAGCGTGTGCGACGCGTGGCGCTTGGGGAACATGATGTCCTCGAAGAACCCGAAGGTCTGCTTGCTCAGGAAGTCATTGAGCGGGTTGTCGAAGTCGAACAGGCGCTTGGCCAGCGCGACCGCGGCGATGAGCGCGCCTTCTTCCGAGTCGATCGTGCAGTTGTTGCCCGCGTACCAGACGTGCCCGAGCCCCTGCACCTCGTGCAGCCCGCGCTTGCGCGTCATGTCGTGCGTCGAGACCCAGCGGCCGTGCTTCCAGGTCTTCTCGAAGATCACCTTGCTCGGATCGGGGCGCTTGGCGTGGTCGGCGACCGCGTACATCGACACGAAGGTCGGCGCCGGGCACTGCACGATGTTCTTCATCAGGTACGTGGTGAACGTGTTCTCGAGCTTGTACGGCAGGTTGTAGAGGTTCGTGCCGTTCGGGTTGCCGTCCCACGTGTAGTAGGCGTTGAAGTGGGCGTCCTCCTTTTGATCGCGCAGCGAGGGCGCGAGCACCTCTTCGTCTTGGTGGATGACGCAGAGCCCCGGCATGAGCGACCAGCCCGCGACGTAGTCGTCCTGGATGCTCCAGTACGGGTTGTTCGCATGGCCGAGCAGCTTGCTGTTCACGTCCATGTCGGTGGTGAGCACCACCTCGTCGAAGAGCTGCTTGTGCACGGTCGCGTTCGGGTTGCTCGCGTCCGCCGCGTCGATCCACTCGACGCACACCTGCTCGCCCTGCGCCTTCGGGACGACCTTCACCACCTTCGCGTTCTTCTTGATCGTCGCGCCCTTGCCCTCGGCGTACGTGCCCATGCCCTCGACCCAGCGCTGCGCGCCGTACTCGAAGCGGTCCCACCCGGTGCCCGCCTTGGTGAAGCTGCCGAGCGGTCCCACGTGCTGAAAGAGCGGGATCTTCGCGAAGATTGGGAAGAGATCGCGCTTGGTCATCGCGAGCAGCTCATCCGTCCCGTAGCCGTTGATGATCGTGAGGTAGGCCACGAGCATGTAGCGGAAGAAGTCGCCGTTCCGATCGACCTTCTTGTGCTTGAGGTAGCGATCGATGTCCCAGCTCATCCACCAGCTGAGATCGAAGAAGCGCAGGTCTTCGCTGAACGCCTCGGCGTCCTTCACCCCGGCCTTCGTGTAGCACTTGTCGGAGCGCCGACCCGACCGGTAATCGGGGATGTTTCCCCAGTTCATGTCGTCGCGGAAGCCCGACGCGATCCTCAGCTTCGGGTGGTTCTTGAGGCGCATCGTGTTCTGGTTCACGAACTCCGGGAGCTTCAGCATCTCGTAGAGGTTCGGGTACACCGGGGGACACACGAACTGGACGCCGATGTCGATCGCGAACGATCCGGGCGTCATGTCGGGCACGATCGTGCCCTTGCCGGCCGCGTCGTACGCGACGAAGTAGGTGTCCGAGTGTCCGCCGAGCGTGGGCTCGTCGTGAAAGAGCGTGACCTCGAATCCATCGCGCTGGGCCTGCTCGCGCGTCGCGCTCCACAAGAGCGCAGCGCCGGTCGCACCGCCGCCCACCACAGCCACCTTCTTGCGTGTCATCGAGCCTCCTTGGGTTGTTGGCGGCGGAGGCTACCGGAGGTCCGCGGCGAGCGGGGCATCGATCGACCGGACCTCCCGGGCCGCGCGCGAGGGCGCTCGATCGCCCGGTCGGGGTGACGTGTCACCCGCCCGCCTCGCGCCCGAGAAAGGCCGTGAAGCCGACGGTTCTCGGATCTCGCGGGAGGCGCTATCGTCCCGGCCCATGTTGCTGGCGGATCGCACCCGGGTCATCCCGCTCGACGAGACCGTCACCCTCGCGTTCGCCCCGCGCCTGTCGATCGCGGTGTGGCGCAAGGACGTCACCCTCACCCACCTGATGGCGCTGGGGCGCGAGCTGCGGATGTTCCTCCCGTCGTGCCGCGGGCAGGGCTACGCGATGGTGACCGTGATCGAGCCGGGGATCTCGCTGCGCTTGCCCGACGACGTGCGCGCTTCGTCGGAGACGATGCAGCGGGAGTTCCAGCAGCACATCCGCTGCCAGGCGTACTTGGTGACGCACGAGGGCTTCGCGGCTGCGGCGGCGCGCACCATCGCGTCGGGCTTCGCGCTCATCACCCGCGCGCCCTATCCGCTCAAGGTGCTGGCCACGCCGCTCGAGACGGCCGTGTGGGTCTCGAGCTTCTGCGACATGCCGAGCCACGAGGTCGAGCGGATGCTGGGCGAGGCCCGCGCGGTGCCCGCGCGGCGCACCTGATCGTCAGACGCCGCGGCGGTTCAGGCGCTTGCCCAGGCGAAAGAGCCCCTCGAAGCCGAGGTTCGCGATCACGACGCCGAGCAGCGCGAGGACGACGCCCACGGCGCGCAGCTCGTCGTAGCCGTCGAGCATCGTCCACACGAACTGCAGGATGCAGAGGACCGAGACGAAATAGAGCGTCGGGGTCCTGCCGATCTTGTCGACCACCACGGCGCCGAGCGGCGCCCCGAGCGCGACCACCGGCGCGGCCGCCAGCCAGTTCTCGAAGGTGCCGGGCGCGAGCCCTCCGCGCACGGTCTGGGTGGCGACCCCGATCAGCGACGTGAAGGCCATCAAGATCACCGAGGTCGGGATCGCGATCTTCAGATCACCCTGCGCCAAGAGCACCAGCGCGCAGTAGATGAGCATGTCGATGCCCACGCCGGTCACCGACGCGACGAAGAGGCCGCCGAAGAAGCCGACCGCCAAGCCCACGTTGCGATCGATCGCCGGCGCCTCGGGCGCGGGGCCCTCGTGGCGCACGACGTCGCGCATCCGCAAGAGGTGCAAGACCCCGAAGCTCGCCCACACCACCGCGAAGAGCACCTTCACGATCAGCGCCGGCAAGTGCGGCGCGACCACGAAGAGGCCGAGCGGCGTGCCGATGGCCGAGCCGATCAGCGCGGGCCGCAGCATCGACCACGCGACCGGCTGGCGACGCGAGAGGATGAGGATGCTCGCGCTCGTCATCCCGATGCTCTGCACCGCGAAGCTGAAGTCGCGGCCCATCGCCGCGGGCTCGTGGAAGAGGAGCACGAGGATGGGGAAGCCGACGGTGCCGCCGCCCATCGGGGTCGAGCCGGCCACGTACGAGCCCGCCGTCATCGAGAGCGCCATGGGCCAGTGGCTCGCGACGTCTCCCCAGCGTGCGCCGACCACCACGATGGTCAGCCAGGTGCCATAGAACGCGGCGAGCCAGAGCAACCACGGACGAATGGATGGCATGCGGGGGACGGGAGCTATCGCGGCGCACGATCCCGCGCAAATCGTGCCGCGCAACGTGCCGTGCAGATCGTGCGCTACCGCGCCTTCGGGCTGAGCGCGTCGGCGGCGAGCACCCCGAGGCAGACCAGGCACGTGAGGCCCACCATCGAGGTCGAGAGCGGCGGCCAGAGCGCCGCGACGATCCCGAACGCGAACGAGAAGAACGCCGCCCACCAGAGCCGCCCGCCCATCCCGATCGCGGCACCCAGAAAGACCGCGCCCATCAGCATCGCGCTGAGCGGGCCGCCCTCTTCGCTCGTCTCGCCGCGCCACGCGAAGACCTGATCGCCGACGGTCGCGGCGAGCAGCGAGAGCACGAAGAGCGCGCTCAGCTGGCGGCCCGCGCGGTTGGCGAAGAGCGAGCGGCGGAACGCGAACATCGGCCCGCCCATGATGATCAGCATCACCGTGTCGCCGACCACGACGCGCTGCATGTCGACCGGCGCGGCGCGGAAGGCCTCGTCCAAGATCGCCGCGACGAAGAGCAGGGTCGCGAGCACCGTGGTGCCCACGATCACGGGGACGCGGTAGCGAGCGCCCGAGCGGGTGTCGCGCTCGGCCTCCTCGATGCGGCCCAGCGCAGCGTGGCGCTCGTCGGCTCTCAGCGCCTCGCGGAGCGCCTCGATGCGCGAGGCCAGCTCGGGCGGCGCCGGATCGAGCTCGCGCAAGAACGTCGCGGCGCCGTCGGGGCTCTTGCGGAAGAGCTCGCTCTCGATCGACCAGGTGAGCGCGACGCGCAGCGCGGCGCGCGCCCGCGCGTGATCCCACTCCTCTATCGCGCGGCCGAGGGCGAAGCGGCACCGATCGAGCTCCGCGGCGGTGTCGGGCGTCGCGAGCTGCGCGGGGCTGGGATCGCTCCCGTCGGGCCCGCGCATCGCGTGCAGCGAGGCCTCCGCGTCCTGCGCCATGCGCGCGGCGCCGCGGTGCCGGAGGAACGCGGCGAGCGCGTCGCGGAAGGCCTGCGCGCTCGGCGGCCGCGCGTCCGGCTCGGCGCTGGTGCACGCGTTGGCGAGCTGCCCGAGTTCGTCCGGGACGTCGTCGTCGTAGTGGACCGGCGCGCTCTCGAACGCGGCGTAGAGCAAGAGCGCGAGGCCCTCGCCCGCGTGCCTGGGCTTGCCGGTCAAGAGCGCGTGCAGCGTCGCGCCGAGCAGGTACACGTCGGTGCGTGCGTCGATCGCCGTCGCTTCGGCGCGGACCATCTCCGGCGCCATGTACTGCGGCGTACCGACGATCTCGACCGCTGCCTCGGCGGCCTCGCTCGCGCGCAGCGCCACGCCCCAGTCGAGCAGGTACACCTCGCCGAAGCTCCCGACCATCACGTTCGCGGGCTTGATGTCGCGGTGGAAGACCCCGCGCGCGTGCGCGAAGTGGAGGGCCTCGGCGACCTTCATCAGCGCGTCGCAGAAGACCGCGACGCGATCGCCGTGGCGCGCGACGAGCGCGGGCCACTCGGGGTGATCCTCCGAGAGGAGCTCTTCGAGCGTGGCGCCGCTCACCTTCTTCATCACCAAGAGCGGCGCGCCCGTGGCGTCGACGCCGAGCGCGTGCACCGGCACGATGCTGGGATGCTCGAGCGCGCCGGTGATGCGGGCCTCGGTGAGCAGGGCGCCCACACCTTCGGTGCGCTGCACGCCCTCGCGCAGCTGCTTGACCGCGACCTCGCGGCGGAGCGAGCGCTGCTGGGCCTGGTGCACCACGCCCATGCCGCCCGCGCCCAGCACCGCACCCAACGTGAGCTCCGCGTCGCCGAGCCGCGGCGGGACCTCGTCGTGCGCGATCTCGAGGCGGGGAAGGCTGCGCGCGTCCTCGGCGCCGGCGCGCTTCGTGCGCTGCCGGCTCTCGAGCGTCTCGGCGCCGCGCGCCGCCGCGCCGCTCCGCGCCACCAGCGTCCCGGGGCGGATGCGCCCGCCTTCGGGCAGCGAGACCTCGGCGAGCTGAAGCGCCCGGGTGATCGCGTCGAACTCGGAGCGGCGACTCAAGCGGCTCGCATTCTACTCGGCCGCCGCCGAGGCGAGGGACGAACACGTGACGCGCGCGTCCGTGGTCGACGCGGCCGCGCACTCCGCTAGCATCGGGCCCTTGTCGGCCTCCCATCCCGTCTCGTCCCCTCCGCCTGCGCGCGAGCGCAGCTACCGGGTCATGGGCGAGTACACGCTGCTCGAGCGCATCGCCGCGGGCGGCATGGGCGAGGTGTGGCTGGCCAAGCGCAGGAGCGACGACGGCGCGCTCGGCGAGCTGCGCGCGCTGAAGTTCCTCCACAAGGAGCACGCGGCCACGCCCGACGTCGTCGCCATGTTCCTCGAAGAGGCGCGGCTCGCGTCGCGGCTCGATCACGCATCCGTCGCGCGGCTCTACGAGCTGGGGCGCGACGAGGACACCTACTACATCGCGATGGAGCACCTCTTCGGGCGCGACCTGCTCGCGGTCCTGCGGCGCGCGCGCGATCGGAAGCTGACGATCCCTCCTGCGCTGGTCGCGCTGATCGGCCTGAGGGTGGCCGAGGCGCTCGACGCCGCGCACCACGCGACCGACGAGCGCGGCGCGCCGCTCGAGATCGTGCACCGCGACGTCTCGCCGCAGAACATCGTGCTGGGCTTCGACGGCCGGGTGAAGCTGATCGACTTCGGCATCGCGCGCGCCGCGGCGAGCGCGCCCACGGGCCCCTTGGCGATGGTGCGCGGCAAGCTCCGGAGCAGGCGCAGGGCTTGCCGGTCGATCACAAGAGCGATCAGTTCTCGCTGGGGATCTGTCTCTGGGAGCTCTTGGTCCTGCGCCCGCTCTTTCGACGGCAGAGCGACTCGGCGACGCTCGACGACGTCATCCGCGCGCGCGTGCCGCCGGTGCGGAGCAAGGAGCCCAGCTGCCCGGTGGAGCTCGCGGCGATCGTCGAGAAGATGCTGCAGAAGGATCCGGCGCACCGCTTCGGGGACGCGGCGTCCGTCGCGTCTGCGCTCAGCGGCTTCCTCGGCCGAGCGCCGAGCAAGCCCGAGCGGCAGGACCTCGTCAGCTTCGTCCGCAAGCTCTTCGACGACGAGTACCACCGCGACAAGATGCGCCTCGACGCGCTCGAGCTGGTGGGTCGTAAAGAACGGACGAGCAGCGGCGACGTGACGCCGCCCCGCGGCGTGCCTGCCGCGATCGCCAAGTCGCTCGCGAGCGACTCGCTCTTCGACGACGACGATCCGCACGAGCAGGCGACGATGGTCTTTCCCGACGCGGGCCCGCTGGCGCGCCGCGCGGAGCGCGAGGTGTTCTTCCGCCGCGACAGCGTGCCGCACGAGCGCGCGAGCCGTCCCTCCGATCCCAGCGCGCGCGGTCCGGTGCACGCGACCTTCCGCCCGGGGCGCGCCGGCGCCGCGGAGGTGTGGCGACCGCCCGCCTCGGACCTGATCGAGTCGGTCGCGGCGTTCGAAGATCCCGAGCTCGCCGAGGAGCGCGACGAGGCGAGCTTCGAGGCCGCGGGCCCCTTCCAAGGACGCGATCTGTCGACGTTCGAGGTCGCGCCCGCGACGCCCACCGCCGAGGCGCCGCGCCGTCCCTCGTCGCGTCCTCCGCCCACCGACCTGCCGACCGCGACCGAGCTCGAGCGCCTCTCGGGCCCGCGCCTGAAGCCGCCGCCGGTGCCGGCCGATCTGATGCCGGAGCTGCGCGCCTCGAGCCCGCCCGATCGCGCGCCGACGCCGACCGCGCCGCCCCCGGCGCCGAGCGAGCGGCGTGAGCCCACGGCGCCGATCACGACGCCGACCCGCAAGCTCGCCTCGATCCCGCCCGGCCCCGACACCAGCGAAGCGCCGCGCAGCAGCGCCCGCGCGATCGCGGTGCTGGTGCTCGCGCTCGGCGCGATCGCCGCCGCGACGTACGCGGCGTTCCGCTATCTCGATCTCTGATCGCCTGCGCGCGGCTTCGGCCTCGAGCTGAGGCTCAGCCTCGATCGCGGAGGCTCAGTGCGCGGGCGCGGCCTTGCCCTTCGGCGTCGCGTTCCAGATGAGCGACGCGAGCCCGAGGCCCACGACCGACATGATCAAGAGACCGATGGGCCACGTGTGCCAGTTGGCGGCGACGGCGGCCCCGTCACCCTGAGGCACCAGGTGCCCGAGCGTCGCGTACTGAAAGCCCTGCCCGAGGTACACGAGTCCGTCGATGATGCCGACCACGATGCCGACGTTCTGCTTGCCGCCGAAGTCCATCGAGGCCGCGCCCGAGAGCATCCCGTGCACCCCGATGATCGCGAGCATCATGATGACCACGACGACGGACAGGACGGGCGCGGTGGTGAGCGCGAGGATCATCGCGACCGCCCCGCCGACCACGACGCCATAGAGCATCGCGGCGACCGGCCCGCGCCGCGAGTTGAACAGGCGATCGGAGACGATGCCGGCGACGACGCCGCCCATGATCCCCGCGAGGCACTGCATCATGCCCCAGTTGTCCGCGACGAAGTCGTGGCCCCGCATCCCGGTCTGCACCGAGAAGATCGCGTACCAGTCCATCAGCGCCGAGCGCACGAAGCCGCTGCAGAACTCGACGCCGGCGATGATCAAGATCACGGGCTGGCGCAGCATCATCAGGCCGACGTCGCGCACCGAGCGGAGCTGCTCGCCCAGCGTCTTGGGCTTCTCCTGGACGCCCCAGCTCGCGTCGCCCGTCTCGAAGTCGGCCAGGCCCGCGTCGGCCGGCGTGTCCCGCACCCACACGACGTCGATCAAGAAGAACGCCGTGAGGATGAGCGAGGGGATGAAGAAGACCCACTCGGTGCCGACGCCCTCCCAGCCCGCGATCGCCGCACACCAGTCGTAGGCGAAGTAGAGCCCGAGCGAGATGAGGATCCCGAAGATGCCGCCGAAGGTCCCGCGCTCCCGGAGGTGGAACCAGTGCGCGTTGACCTTCACGATCGAGACCGCGCCGAAGCTCTGGAAGTACATGTTCACCGCGTAGAGCACGGCGAAGATCGGCACGAGGTTCTGGGTGGTGCCGCTCAAGAGCACCACGCCCATCGCCGCGTTCGCCAGCGCCGAGCCCGCGGCGGCCGCCAAGATCGTCGCGCGCCCTCCGAAGCGGTCGGTGAGCGGTCCGTTCAAGAGGAAGCTGACCGCGTACACGCACGTCCCGACGAACTTGATGTTGCCGAAGTCCTCGTTGGAGATGAGGTCCTCGAGATCGTTCTTGGCCGCCGCGAGGTTGTAGCGGGCCATGTAGAGGAACGCGTACGTCATCCCCAGGGGGAACCAGTTCAAGAAGCGTCGCCGCAAGAACTCGGGCGAGTGACCCAGGTCTGCCTTGGGCAGGCGGGCGACGACGATGCCCACCACGATCAGGAGCAGGACGATGGGGAGCAGGGACTGGGCCCAGCCGGGCAGAGACGACATCGACGACCTCGAAGGCGACCGCGCTCAGGCGGGCGCGGCGATGGTAGCGGGTTCGGGCGCGATCGGGTCCGGGTTCGTCGCGCCGGCACCATCCGGTGACGCCGCTGGATCCGCGGCGTCATCTGCGTCGCGCGCCTGCATCGCCGCCATCGCGCGCGCGGCCTCCTCCATCAGCTCGGGCGTCAGCATGTTCCGTCGCGAGAGCACGGGCAGCAGGTAGCTCGCCACCTCTTGGAACGAGTTCACGTCGGGCGCGAGCTGCTTGCCGATGCCCTCGGCCGTCACCAAGCCGACCATCATCAGCGTCATGTCGGCGACGGGGCGCACCCCGTACTTTCGGCCCATCGAGAAGAGGCGCTCGATGAGCGTCCCGAACTCGAGCTCCTTGGCGGAACGGCTATGGAACTCCTCGTAGAAGCCGCGCACGTCGCGCTCGAACTCCACCCAGTTCACCGTGCCCTCGATGTAGCGGTGAAAGCGCCGCACGTGCCGCATGAAGTCCTCGACCGTCCCCATCGCCAGACACCGGTTGAAGTCGATGTAGTACTCGAGCAGCTCGTCGTTCAGCGACTTGGTGAGCCCGACGTCGAAGATCGTGACGCCGCCGTCCTCTTGGATGAGGAAGTTCCCCGGATGCAGGTCGGCGTGCAGCAGACCATCGTCGAAGCACATCTTGAGGAACGTCTCGCGCAACAAGCGCGGCAGCTCGGGGAAGCGCGCCTTGTCGATCTCGTCGACCTTCTGCCCCCGCACGAACGACATCGTCAGCACCCGCTCGCTGGACAGCGCGGCGTAGACGGTGGGGAAGCGCACCTTGCGCTTGCGCCGGAAGTTGTGCCGGAAGCGCTCGTAGTTCTCCGCCTCGATGCGCAGATCGGTCTGCTCGAGGATGCCCGCCAAGAAGTGCTCGAGGTGCTCGAGCAGCTGCGCGTGCTCGGCCGCCTCGGAGATCGCGCTGAGGATGCGCGCGAAGAACATCAGCACCTGACCGTCGCCCTGCGCGAGCGCGCGGACGTTGGGACGCAGCACCTTCACCGCGACCTCGGTGCCGTCGGTCAACACGCCGCGGTGCACCTGCGCCACCGACGCCGCCGCGATCGGCGTCTCGTCGAGCTCGGCGAACTGCTGCATCGCCTCGTCGCCCAGCTCGGCGGCGATCAGCGCGCGCGCGCCCTCGAACGGAGGCAGGCGATCTTGCAGCTTGCGGAGCTCGGCGGTGACCTCGGGCGGAAAGAGATCGGGCCGGGTGCTCATCACCTGCCCCAGCTTGATGAACGTCGCGCCGAGCCGCTCCAGCGCCTCGCGCGAGATCCGCGCGCCGTGCACGTTGGAGCGGACCCGCTCCGCGCGCCGCTCCGCGTCGGTGGCCCCCGGCCGCTGCGTCAGCGACCGACCCAGCCGATGCAGCCCGTAGCGCAGCGACGCGAGGCCGAGCACGAAGGCGATCTCGAGCGCCCGCAGCCAGAAGGAACGTCGGCTCTCCGCGCTGGACATGCGGCGCGATGCTAGCCGCCGAGCGCAGAGGGGTCGAACGTCACGCAGTGAAGAAGTGTCCCGTGCCCGCTTGCGCCGAGCGCGGTGGCCCTGTTATTCGCAGCGCTCCTGGAAGGCCTCCGAGGTCTTCGCTTCCGTGGAGGCTCTCGTGGCACGCACCCAGATCGCAGTCCTTGGCCTCATGCTCGCCGCGTGCGGTCCCGCGACCTCTCGGCCGCTCCGGCCTTCGCTGTCCGTCGGCGCGGACGCGCGCACGATCCGCACGCTGACCGATCTCGAAGAGGCGCGTGACGTCGCGGTGCTCGGGGGCACCACGTACGTCGCCACCGACGACGGCCTGCTCGCGTACGAAGGCGCCGAGTCGCCGCGCCACGTCGGACGCGCAGAGGGGCTGCCGTCGGACGACGTCACCGCGCTCGCGGTCGATGGCGACGCGCTGCTGATCGCGACGGCGGGCGGCCTCTCGTCGTACGCGGGCGGCGCCGTCGGCTCCATCGCCATCCCCGCCACCGCGCGCATCACCGATCTGGCGATCACCAGCGACGGCGCGGCGTGGGTGTGCAGCCTCTCGGGCCTGCTCCGCCGCGATCCGGCGGGCGCTTGGTCCGTGGTCGGCGAGCCCTTCCACTGCACCACCCTGGCCGCGACACCCGAAGGACAGCTCTGGGCCGGCAGCGACGCGGGGGTGCTCTTCATCGAGGCAGACGCGGAGGGGATCGTGGTGCGCGAGCACGGCGCCGCGAGCGGGATCCCCGAGCGCTTCGTGCGCTCGATCGTGCCCGTGCTGCCCGGTCAGATCCTCACCCTGCTGGGCGGCGCGAGCCGCAGCGTCGTCGGCTTCTTCGATGGAACCGCGTGGCACGCCTACACCCTGCCTACCGAGGCGGTGACCGACGCCGAGCGCGGCGTGGGCTTGGTGGGCAGCGAGCGCGAGGGGACGTTCCTCGTCACCACCAACCACGTCTTCTTGATCGCGCCGACCGGGGCGGGGGTCGGCTTCGTGCCGACGACCTCGAGCCACGACGCGAACGTGCGCAGCTTCCGCGCGACGCTGACGCCCGCGGATCAGGCCACGGCACCCGAGGACGTGAGCGCGAGCGTGTTGTCGGCGAGCCAGCCCCTGGCGAGCCCCCCGGCGAGCGCGCCGAGCGCGCGGGGGCCAGCGCTGGTGGCGCGTGCGCTCGAGCTCGACGTGGTGGGCGCGGTCCGCACGCTGACGGGCAACGGCGCGGCGTACGTCGCGATCGGCAGCGCGGGCATCCTCGAGCTGACCCGCGGCGGTAGCGCGCGCCCCTTGCGCTCGCACTCGCTGGTGCACGAGAGCGATCTGCAGCTCGCCAACGGATCCGGCGGCGAGGTGTGGGTGCGTGCGGCCGACGGAGACATCGGTCGCTTCGCCGACGGACGCCTGCGTCGCTTGCCCTTGCCCGAGGGGATCACGCCGCAGTCGCTCGCGACCGGACGGCGCGGCGCGTACCTCACCGCGCTCGCAGCGAGCGCGCCGCCCGCCGAAGGCGAGGCCCCGGCCGCCGGCTCCACGGTGCGCGTCTTCACCTCCACCGAGGGTGGCTTCCGCGCGCTCGTCGAGCGCACGCTGAACCTCACCGCGACGGCGCTGCCCTTCACCGGCGTGGGTGCGGACGGGCGCGTGTGGATCGGGGTGCGCATCACCCGCGAGAGCGGCAGCGGGGAGCGCATGCGCGGCGCCGTGGTGATCGATCCCGACGCAGAGGCCGTCGTCTACCACCACCGCGGCGCCGATCACGCGACCGATGGCGGGCTGCCGCTGCCCGACGAGGTCACCGGCATGACGTTCGACGACGCGGGCAACGCGTGGTTCGCGGCGCTCTCGGGCGCCGTGCGGGTCGAGGAGCACCAGGCGATCGTGTTCGACGGAACCCGCGGCGTGCGGGGCGACGTGGTGACCGACGTGGCGGCGGGCGCGGGGGCGATGTGGATCGCCGCGGCCGAGGGCCTGGGCAGCTACGCCGATCGACAGTTCGACTTCGTGATGCCCGAGATCGTGATGACCCATCGACCGGTCGCGCTCGCGATCGACGATCAGGGGCACCTCTGGGCCGGCGGCCGCTACGGGCTCTTGCACCACGACGGAACCAGCTGGTCGCACGTGCCCGTGCTGTCGGAAGACGGCGCCGCCGAGGACCCCGCCGCGCCGCCGAGCCTGCCGATCACCGAGATCCGCGACATCGAGGTGGACGGCGCAGGGCGGGTCTGGATCCTGGGCCCCGATCGGGTGCTGCTGCTCACCCGCTGACGTCCCGGCCACGCGGTCGCCGCGACCGAGCTAAACGCAACTAGATTTGCAGTTGCAACCACGTTGGCTATCGAATAATCGATCGCCTTCGTGCGACTCCTCCTCCTCCTCCTCGTCTCGACGATCTTCGGGTCGGGCCTCGCGCCGCACGCGCGTGCGCAAGACGAGGACGCGCTCGGCGAGCCGGAGGAAGAGCGCCCGCGGCCCACCGTGACGCCGCCGCGGGTGATCGAGACCGTCGATCCCGACTATCCGGCGGATCACCTCGCCGACGGCGTCGAGCCGGTGGTCGCGCTGCACGTGACCATCGAGGCCGACGGGACGGTGAGCGACGCGCACCCCGAGGGCGCGCACCAGGCCGGCTTCGACGAGGCCGCGCTCGAGGCGGTGCGCCGCTGGCGCTTCGTCCCCGCGACCCGTGACGGCAGCCCCGTGCGCGCTCGGGTACGGGTCGAGGTGCGCTTTCGTCTGCCGCTCATGTCGCTCGAGCGCATGGACGCGATGGACGACGACCCGCACGGGGAGTCGCACGCGCACGACGAAGACCCGGCGCTGATCGTGCCGTCCTCCGAAGCGCCCGAGGTCGAGCTCTCCGCGGAGGGCATCATCGATCCGCTGGCCGAGAGCGACGCCGCCCGCGCGGCGAGCGACTTCGAGATCGAAGACGACGTGCTGTCGGCGGGCCCTCGCCGCGACGCGGGCGATCTGCTGTCGACCGCGCCGGGGGTGTATGCGGCGCGCGGCGAGGGCGACGGCGTGGCCCACGCGATCTACCTGCGCGGCTTCGACGCGGAGCACGGGCAAGACCTCGAGCTCACCCTCGAGGGCATCCCGCTCAACTCGCCCTCGCATCTGCACGGGCAGGGCTACGCCGATCTCGGCTTCATCCTGCCGGAGGTGGTGCGCTCGCTGCGGGTGCGCGAGGGCGTCTACGACCCGCGGCAGGGCGACTTCGCGACGGCGGGCAGCATCGACTTCCGCCTCGGCGTCGAGGATCGCGGGGTGCGCATCACCGGCAGCTACGGCCTCTTCGACACCTTCCGGGGCTCGGTCGTGGTCGCGCCCGAGGGCGAGCACGCGCAGAGCTTCGTCGCTGGCGCCTACCGCAACACCGCGGGCTTTGGGCAGGGGCGCGCGGGACAAGACGGAAGCGCGCTCTTGTCGTGGGTGATCGGCGATGGCGACTTTCGCCTGCGGGTGATCGGCGCGTTCAGCGGCGCGCGCTACGGCCTCGCGGGGATCTTGCGACGCGACGACGTGATGGAGGGGCGCGTGGGCTTCTACGATCGCTACCCCGACGACACCGCGGCGGCGCAGAGCGCGCTCGCGATCCGCGCGCTGGTCGGGGTGACGATGGACTTCCTGGGATCGGGCGGGAGCTTCGGCGAGATCTCCGCGTGGGCGGGGTACACCGACTTCCGGCTCGCGGCGAACTACACCGGCTTCACCGAGGTCTCGCAGGTGAACCCGAGCTGGCGGGGCCGCGGCGATCTGATCGAGCAGATGAACGAGACGACCGACGTCGGCCTGCGCGGTCGCTGGCGCAGCGAGGCGTGGACGCCGTTCTCCGAGCTCTCCGCGCGCGCCGAGGTCGGCCTGAGCGGCCGCCTCTCGCTGGTCTCCCAAGCGCAGAACCTGATCGCCGCGCCCTCGAACCAGACCTGGGATCGACGGGTGGACGCGAGCATCACCGCGATCGACGTCGGCGCGTACCTCGACGGCGACCTCCGGCTCTTCGGCGATCTGATCCGGCTGCGCGGGGGCCTGCGCGCCGACGTGCTGAGCTACGGCGTCGAAGATCGGCTGGGCAACTTCGTCCCCGCGGTGCGCGAGGAGATGTACATCGTCGGCTACCGCAGGAGCGCGATGGGGATCGCGGTCGGTCCTCGGGTGAGCCTCGAGGTCACCCCGATCGAGCCGCTCACGTTCTCGATCGCCTACGGCGAAGGCTACCGGTCGCCGCAAGCCCGCGTGCTCTCCGACGGAGAGAGCGCGCCGTTCTCGCGGGTGCGCTCGGGCGATCTCGGAGCTCGCCTCGCGGTCGGCGATCATCGCGAGCTCGAGGCGACCGTCGCTGGGTTCGTCACGGAGGTGGACGCAGACATCGCCTTCGATCCCAGCGAGGGACGACTCGAGATGATCGGGCCGAGCACCCGCATCGGCGTCGCGGGCGCGGTCACGGTGCGCCCGTGGGACTTCTTCGTCGGCGCGATCAGCGCGACCTACGTGCACGCGACGCTGGACGCGCCGCCCGCGGCCAGCGCCACCGATCCCGAGCCGCCGTACGTCCCCGGTCAGCTCTTGCCCTACGTGCCGCCGCTGGTGGTGCGCGCCGACGTCGGCGTGGACGGAGTGCTCACGACGCTGCTCGACGCCGAGCTGCGCGGCGAGCTCGGCCTGGGCGCGACGGTGCTCTCGTCGCGTCCGCTGCCGTACGGACAGTTCTCCGCGCCGCTCGGGACGCTGGACGTGCGCGGCGCGATCGGCTGGGGCCCGGTCACGATCGGGATCGATCTCTTCAACGTGACCGACGCGCAGGTCGCCGCGATCGAGTACGCGTACGCCTCCAACTGGACCCCGAGCGAAGCGCCCTCGCGGCTGCCGGCGCGCCACTTCTCGGCGGGCTCTCCGTTCACCTTCCTCGCGAGCCTCACGGTGGCGCCATGACGCGCGGACGATCGATCCTCGCGCTGATCGCGCTCGTGGTCGCCGGATGCGGCGACACGGGCGGCGGCTTCGTGCAGCTGCCGCTGATGGGCGGCGGAGTGCGTGACGCGGATCGCTTCGTGACGAGCAGCGGCTGGGACGTCACGATGGAGGACGCGCGCATCGCGTTCGGGCCCGCGTACTTCTGCGCCACGACGAGCGCCGATCTGGACAACTGTCCCGCCGCGATCGCCGAGCTCCGCGGCGCGGTCACCATCGACGCGATGCACGAGACGACCGAGGCGCTCGGCACGATCGAGGGACGCGCCGGCACGCTCCGATCGGGGCTCTGGGACTACGGTCGCCCGTTCTTCTTGCCCGACACGGCGCCGACGGCGATCGCGGGCGCCGTCGACGGCGCGCACTCGGCCGTGCTGGTCGGCAGCGCGAGCCGGGGCGGGGTCACGTTCCGCTTCGTCGCGGTGCTCGACGTGAGCGCGCCGGTCTCCGGCATCACCGCGGTCCACGGCGTGCGCACCCGCCACACGCTCGCCGACGACGCGGATGGGCTCACGGTGCGCTTCGACGTGCCCGCGATCATCGAGCGCCTGGACCTGGACGCGCTCGCCGCGACCGCCGTCGATGGCGAGGCGCGCATCGAGGAGGGCAGCGCCGCGTACACCGCGCTGGTGCAGGCGCTGACCTTGAACGAGCTCCCGACGCTGGAGTGGGCGCGCGCCGACTGACCTGCGATCGAGGCGGAGCGCGTGCGTCGCCCGCGGACTCGTGCAGAGTCGCGGCCCATGACTGCTCCCCGCAAGTCCCACCTCGAGATCGTCGACTGGCGAGAGACCAAGCTCGGGACCCTCTGCCTCCGTCGACGGGTGCTCGAGGCGCCCCGCGAGGTCATCACCGAGATCACGATCAACGAAGAGTTCTTGATGAGCAGCTACCTGACGCTCTCGGAGCGCTCGCTGTCGGACGGTGCGCTCGCGCTGCATCGAGGCGACGGCTTGCGCGTGATGGTGGGCGGCTTGGGCCTCGGCTACACGGCGCATCAGGCGCTGAAGAGCGAGCGCGTGGGCTCGGTCGAGGTGGTCGAGTTTCTCCCCGAGGTGATCGACTGGACGCGGCGCGGTCTCATCCCGCTGGCGGACGCGCTCAACGACCATCCTCGCCTCACGATCGCGGAGGACGACGTGTACGCGCGGCTGCTCGCGCCGCCGACCGCGCCGTGGGATCTCGTGCTGATCGACGTCGACCACGCGCCCGACGCGCCGCTCGGCGCGAGCAGCGCGGCGTTCTACACCGAGCCGGGCTTGGCGAAGGCGCGCGCGCACCTGGCCGAGGGCGGCGTGCTCGGGCTCTGGTCGTACGCCGAGCACTCGCCCTTCGAGGTCGCGCTGCGTCGGGTGTTCGCCGAGGTGCACGTCGAGCCGATCACGGTGTTCAACGATCTCATCGGAGAAGATCAGACCGACTGGCTCTTCTTCGCGCGGGGCTGATCGCTGCGGGCCGCGCGATGGGGTATGCCTGCGCACCATGATCCGCGTCCATCACCTCAACGCATCACGCTCGCATCGGATCCTGTGGCTGCTCGAGGAGCTCGGCCTGACGTACGAGATCGTGCCCTACCAGCGCGATCCCAAGACGATGCTCGCCCCGCCCGCGCTTCGGCACATCCACCCGCTGGGCAAGTCGCCCGTCGTCGAGGTGGACGGCAAGGTGCTCGCCGAGTCCGGCGCGATCATCGAGATCTTGGCCGACCGACACGGGCAAGGGACGCTCGCCCCCGAGCGCGGGAGCGAGGCGTGGGAGCAGTACCTCTACTGGCTGCACTACGCCGAGGGCTCGGCGATGGCGCCGCTGCTGCTCAAGCTGGTGCTCAGCAAGATGGGGCCGCTCGGTTGGCCCGCGCAGCGCTACGTGAACGGGCAGCTGAAGCTGCACGGGCACTACCTCGACGGCGCGCTGTCCAAGCACGCGTTCCTCGTCGGCGGCACGTTCACCGCCGCGGACATCGCGATGAGCTTCCCGATCGAGGCGCTGATCGCGCGCGCGCCCAAGGACTTGCAGCTGCCTCATCTGCGCGCGTTCCTCGAGCGCATCCACGCGCGGCCCGCGTACCAGCGCGCGGTCGAGCGAGGCGGCGCGCTCGGCGTGCTGTGAAGCCACGCGACTCGGAGGAACGCTGAGCAGGCAGACCTCTCGTTCCTGCCTACCTGCCTTCCTCGGCGGCCCTTCTCGCTTCGCGCCTTCGCGGCGCGATGCTCGCGTCCAGTGTGACCTACCTCGACGAGGTCGAGTCAGTCCTGCCCTCCTCGGAGGCCCGTTCTCGCTTCGCGGCGCGATGCTCGCGCCAGCTTCAGCGACCGAGGTGCACGGACCACTCGAGCATCGCGGCGGCGGTGCTGCGGCGCTCGGGCCAGCTCGCGTCGGGCACCATGGTCCGCAGCGTGTACGCGAGGGCGCGGCTCGCGGTGGCGCGCTCGACGAGAAGCGCGTCGCTGTGCACCGCGAGCACCGCCTCCACCTCGACCGCGTGGGCCTCGAGCAGGCTCGCTGCGCGCTCGGCCTCACCGTTCTCGAGCGCGCCGGCCGCGAGCTCGAGCACCGTCTTGAGCTCCAGATCGAGCGACGCGCGCATGCTGCCCGAGGGCATGGGACCGCTGCTGCGCACCACCCGAAGATCCTTGTCGCCGCGGCCCGCGCCCGCGGCGCTCGTCCACTCCGCGTGCGCGGACGCGACGGTGCCCCCGACCGCGGCGCGGCCGACGGTCACGGGCAGCGCAAACGTCAGCTCCTCGCCCGCGCTCACCGCAGGGACCACGATGCGCGCGCCGCCATCGACGATCGTCACGCCGCTCGGGAGCTCTGCGCCCGCCGTGATCTGCACGCCCTCGCCGAGGGTGAAGTTCACCCCGACCTCGCGCGCCACGATCTGACCGTGCGCGCGGATCTCGGCCTCGAGCAGCGCCGGCAGCTCGCTCACCCGCGGGGCGATGCGGAAGTCACCGTGACCCTCGGTCGCCACCGCGCGGAGGATCCCCGCGTGGAACTCGACGCCCAGGCCGATCGCGACCGTCGTCGTCGCTTCGGCGGCATACGCGTCGGCCGCGAGCCGCGACAGCTCGTCCGGCGTCGCGGCCCCGCCTTGCGGCACTCCGTCCGAGAGCAACACCACGACCGATCCTCCATCGGGTGACACGTCACCGTACGCGGCGCGCAGGCCGGCCTCGATGTTGGTGCGGCCGCCGACCCGAAGGCCGCGCACGACGCTGCGGGCGCGGCTCCCATCGCCGACGCGGCTCGAGGGCAGCGCGATCCGCGCGCCGTCGCCGTACACCACGATCTGCAGCTCGTCCTCGGCGCGCAGGGTGCCGATGAGCGCGATCGCCGCGTTCTTCACGCTGGGCCAGCGGGTCTCCATCGAGGTGCTCGCGTCGATCACCAGGTGGATGCGCAACGGAGGCGCGACGTCCGGCGCCTCGCCGCCGCGCACCCGCACCAGCACCTCGCTCGCGCCGCCCGCGGGGGGCAGGCCCTCGTGCGCCAGCTCGGCTTCGATGACGACGTGCGCGTCGCCACCGACGCGCGCCGAGCCGCTGAGCGCGCCGTCCCCCAGCGGGCCGAGGCGCGAGAGCGCGGCGATCTCTCCGTCCAGCGCGCAGCCATCGCAGTCGATGGTCACGCCCACGTTCGCGATCGCGCTCAGGCGCGTGCCCGCGCCGCTCAGCTCGACGGCCAAGCCGGGAACGGTGAGCGCGACGTCCGCACCGAAGCGCGCCTCCCCCTCGGCTGGCGCGGCGACCGCCCAGCCACCGCCCGCGCTCCAGGTGCCCGCGACGGGGCCGCTCACGTCCGAGCTCCCGCCCGCGAGCGTGATGTCGGCGGTTCCGTCCGACGCGCCGCCGTAGCTCGCGGGCGCGGCGGGCGCGATCACCGCGCCGCTCGCGTCGATGCTTCCGGAGGCGCTGCCGTCTGCGACCACCGTCGCGCTGCCGCCCGCAGCGCCCTCGCCCTCGGCCGTCCAGTACGTGCCGCTCTGGATCGGCGCGGGACGCGCGACGGTCCGCGCACCATACGCGCCTCGCGCGCGCACCGTGCGGTAGCAGCCGGTCTGCGATGCGAGGGTGAGGATCAGCGAGAGAGCGAGGAGGATACGAGGCATACGGGCTCCAGCGACGACACCCCAACATGACCCATTCATCTGCAAGGGTCTGTAAAGCCCCGCGAAAACAGGTGAGTTCGCGCGGTCGCCGAATGCGTCAGCGGACCTGTCGCATTCGGCGGCCGACGTCGCGCGCGCTGAGATCTTCCCTCCGCTCGAGCGCGTCCGCTGCCGCGAGGCGATGGGCGTCGCTGCGGTTCTGTCCCAGCTTGGCCTTGCCGATCACCTCGGTGAGCGGGAGCTCGAACGCCACGATCGCGCGCAGCAGTCCGTCGCGGTAGCCGTCGGGCAGCGCGGCGTCGGTCCAGCCGCGCTCGTCGAAGCGGCGCGCGAGCTCGGCGAGGACGTCGCGGGCCTCGGGCGCGCCGAGGACGCGCGCACGCCCCCTCACGTGGGTCGCGACGTAGTTCCACGTCGGCACCTGGCGCCCCGGATCGACACCGTGCGGGTCGTAGTCGAAGGGAGAGACGTAGGCGTGCGCGCCTCGAAAGATCGCGAGCAGCTCGGCGCCCGCCTCGATCGCGTGCCCCAGCGGCGAGACGCGCGCGACGTGGCCGACGAGCACCTGCTCCCTGGCGCGCAAGACGAGCGGAACGTGCGCGGCGTGCCCTTCGGGCAGCGCGACGAGCGTCGCGAAGGGATGGGCCTCGATCGTCTCGAGCGGATCGTCGGCTACGAACTCGGCGGGCACGTACATGCGCGCGAGCTTGCGCTGCGGCGCATCGGTCGGCGACCGCTGGGCCCTGGGGCCCTACTCCTTGAGCGGCGTGGCCTTCAGGGCCGCCTTGCCCTCCTTCACGTAGACCGTGAAGCGGACCTTGGCGGCGCCGTGCTTGGCGACGATCTGCTCTTTGTTCTTCCGGAGGGTGACGACGAACTTCTCGTAGGTCAGCCCGACCACCGACTCGCCGCAGCTGCGCTTGGTCTCGAGGAACTGCGAGAAGACCTCCTTGAAGTGGGTCTCCTCGGCGCCTGCGTCGCTCTGGCTCTTGCGGAGCAGCTCGTCGGGCACGCGGGCGACCATCGTCGCGCCGTCGTCTTCTTCCTCGCCATCGGGGCCCCCGAAGGGCGCGGGCGGCGCGGGCTTCTTCGCGCTCGCCTGCACCATGCCGCCGCCTTCGCCGCCAGCGCCGACGCCGATCATCGTCGAGCCGAGGCCGCCCTGATCGAGACCCGGGCGCGCAGGTGCGGGAGGCGCCGCGGGCGGTGGCGGCGCAGCAGGCTTGGCCGGCGGCGGCGGCACGCCCGGCTTGGGCGGCGGGCTCGGCGCGGCCGGCGGGCTCGGCGCCGCGGCCGCGGGCTTGCCGCCGGCAGGAGGCGCGCCCCCAGCAGGAGGCACGGACGGCAGATCGATGGACGGCGCGCTCTGCGCTGCGTCGCCGGAAAAGCCAAAGAAGGCGGACGACGGACCGGCGTCGCTCGCCTTACCCAGGATCTCGTCGAGGTTCTCCGCGCGGCGCCGCGGCGCGTGCGACGAGCTCGTCTGCACCTTGTCGAGCGCCTCGTTCACGCTCTGGGCCGCAGCGCGCAGCGCGCCACCGAACTCGGGCGGCACGTAGCGATCGAGATCGCGACGAGCCAGGCGCGCGGACGCCTCCTTGAACTTGAGGAGCGGGCGGGTGTGCTCGAAGAAGCTGAAGAGGAGGCCGAGCAAGAAGAGCACGAGCGCGGCGGCGGCGATCGGGATCCACGGCACGGTCGCCCAGTCCTCGCCGGAGGCGAGCTCGACGATCGCGAGCGGACCCGAGAGCGCGGGCACGGGGCGACCGATGGCGTAGCCGACCTGTGCGCCCGCGGCTTCACCGACGACGGCCGAGTAGATCGCGAGCGAGTTGCCGGCGACCACCTCGGGCGCGCTCGCCTCGCCCGCGGCGAACGACTCGCTCTCGAGGATCGCCCCGAGCGGCGCTCCGAAGTCCTCGCGTCGCACGCCGCCGGTCGCGGGCATCGCGCTCGCGATCAGCTGATCGCGGAAGTAGAAGGCCAAGCTCGCGCCGACGATGCGGCCGTCGACCAGCGCCTGGCAGAACGCGTCGTCGATGCGCTTGCCGTGCACGATCGCGCCGACGAACTGGCCGTTGTCGGCGACGGGCCGCGCGGCCATGCGGTAGACCTCGCCGCCGTAGATCCAGACGTCGTCGCGCAGGCTGCCTTCGAGCGCCGCGCGCACCAGGGGAAAGCCTCCCAGGCCCGCGCCGTGTGGCGGCGTCGCGCCGCCGACCTGCGCGACGATGATGCCGTTGCGATCGACGCCGAACACCAGATCGCCCGCGGCGCCCCGGAGCTGGGTGTTGAGCTCGCCGAGGCGGGTGCGAAGGCGGGTGGCGACCGCCTCGGGCACGTCGGCCCCGGCGGCGCGACCGCTCGCCTCGCGCAGCGCGCTGCGGACGTCGCCGTGCGCCGCGAGCGGCGCGATCGAGTCGATCTGCGCGCGCGCTTCGATGCGCAGCGCCATCTCGAGCTCGAAGCGATCACGACCGAGCATGGCGCGGACGCTGTCGTCCTCGCGCTCGTTGTAGAGGCTGGTCGCGACGGCGGCGACCGAGATGCCTGCGCCGGCCAGGACCGCGAGGAGGAGAAACCAGAAGCGAGAGAGGAGCATCGGGGGACCTAACCTCGGTTCTTCGGACGGGAGCGATGCGGGGCGAAGGAGAGCGAGACCATCACGGCGCAGCAGGCGCTGCGGGCGCAGCAGGCGCGGCGGGTGCGGGCGCGGTGACCGCGATCGCGGGCACGACGAGCTCGCCGCTGCCCGCCACGGTCACCGAGGTCGGCGCGATCACTTCGCCCGCGCCGTGGAACGCTCGGAGGGTGTAGGTGCCGGGCTCGACGCCTCGGAACACGAACGCACCGGACGGCTCGACGTAGGCGCGGGCCACGAGATCCGGCACCGCGTGGAGGTGACCCACGAGGTGCGGGTGCAGGCGATCGCGGATCACCCAATGCCCCTCACCGCTCACCGTGATGGGCCGCGCGTTGCCGGGCGCGGTCTGGATCGCGGCGAAGTCGCTCAGGCCCTCGGCGAAGAGCTCGTAGGGCGTGCCGTCGTCGTTGCGGATCTGGATGCCCGTGCCCGCGCGCGCGACGATGGTGGCCGGCGCGAGGCTGCCGTTGTGGATCCGGTAGGGCGGCTGCTCACCCGCGGAGGCAGGGCCTCCGGTGAGCACGACCGCGATCTCGCCCGGCACGTCGAGGCGCCGCGGCCGGGCCTCGAGAAAGCCGTTCCACTCCTCCCAGTAGCGCAGGCGACGCATCGCGTCGGCGTCGGGGGTCGGGCTCATCGAGCTCAGATCACCGGGCACCGTCAGCGAGCCCCGCACATCGCCCGCGAGCGCCGTCGAGGCGCTCACGAGCGCGAGCATCGCGAGCAGGACGGGCGCCCCGCGCCGCCACCCAGAAGTGGAAAATAGCCGCATCGCGCGCGAGGGTATCGCCCGCCGCGTGCGAGGGTCAACGATCAGCGCAGCGACGCCCAGCGGCCCGCGTCAGCGGCGACGCCAGACGATCTCGACGTCCTGGGTGGCGGCGTAGCGCTGCTGCACCCGGAGCAGCTCGGCGTAGGTCTCGGGCATCTGCCGCGCGAGCGCGAGCAGCACCTTGCCCGTCGCCTCGGCGTCGTGCGACGCGCGGTGCGCGTTCTCCAGCGGAACCCCCAGGCGCTCGCACATCGCCGACAGCGTGAAGCCCTTCTCCGCCTTGTAGATCTCGCGCGCCCACACGAAGGGATCGATCCACACGCCGTCGTCGGCGGCCGCGGGCGGGATCTCGGCGGCCGCGGTGGTCGAGTAGCCGTTGCGGCGCAGCTCCGCCCACAGAAAGCGGCTGTCGAAGCGGTGGTTGTACGCGACGGGCAGCCGTCCCTCGAGCGCTTGGCGCACCAGCGGCCACACCTCGAGGAAGCTCGGCGCGTCCTTCACCATCTCGTCGGTGATGCCGTGCACCGCGGTCGCCTCTTCGCCGATCGGGCGGCCCGGATCGACCATCCAGTTCTCGCTGCGCTCGTGCACGCCGTCGCGGAAGATCGCGACGCCCACCTCGACGATGCGGTCCTGCTCCGGATCGATGCCGGTGGTCTCGAAGTCGATGACCACGAACGCGCCGCGGGCCCAGCTGTGATCGGGCGCGAAGCCCTGCGCCATGCCCGCGACCTTGCGCGCGTAGCGGGCGAGGCGATCTGCGATCCCCGGGTAGTGGCGCCCGGTAGGAAAGCAGCCGCAGGTGTCGAGGTTCGCGCGCATCAGCGGCGCGCGAGATAGCGCATACGGCGCCCGAGCACGAGCGACAAGAGACCGAGCGTCGCGGCGATCGCGGCAGCGCTGGGCGCGTGGGTCACGCTGCACCCGCAACCTCCGCCCGAGGTGGATCCCGGGCTCGCGCACACGTCGCGGGTGACGCAGGTCCCTTCGCCGCAGCTGCCGCCTTCGCCGCAGAAGCCGACCGCATGATCGATGAAGCAGGGCCCCGCGTCGGGCGGCATCAGCCCTCCGCAGGGGCGCTGCACCACGCAGAGGCGCACCTCTTCGCAGGCCTCGCCGCCGCCGCACATCACGTCGCTCGTGCACGCAGGGCGCGGCGAGCAGATGGGCCCGCTGTGCGACGAGCCCGGGTTGGTGCCCGCGGGGCAGTCGTCGGGCGGCGGCTCGACCACGTCGGCGCGCGCGCTCGAGACGACACCGATCGAGAGCAACGAAAGCGACAGGGCCCATGCGCGTACGCTCATGGGCCCGGACACTACCAGCACTCGATCCGGCGCGGAACCGCGCCTGCGATCACTTGCCTTGGTAGATCGCCATCGTGTCGCGGAGCAGCTGCACCGCCTCGGCGCGCGGACGCTGGAACGCGTTGCGGCCCATGATCGAGCCGAAGCCGCCGCCGGCGTGGATCCCGCGGATCTCCTCGAGCACCGCGTCGGTGCCCTTCGCCTCGCCGCCCGAGAAGATGACGATGCGCTTGCCATCGAAGCAGCTCTTGACGATGTGCTGGATCCGCTCGGCGAGGGTCTCGCGCGGGATCTTCTCGTAGTACTTCATGCTGTCGGCGCGCTCGAGGTGCGCCGTCGGGGGCTTCACCTTCACGATGTGCGCGCCGAGCTGACAGGCGATGTGCGCCGCGTACGCGATCACCTCGAGGCCGGTCTCGCCCTGCTTGCTCATGCCGCCGCGGGCGTAGCTCCAGAGCACCGTCGGCAGACCCGCCTCGCGCGCCTCCTGGATCAGATCGCGCAGCTGGCGGTAGGTCTCGTTGCGGCTGCTGCTGCCGGGATAGATCGTGAAGCCGATCGCGGAGCAGCCGAGGCGCACGGCGTCCTTCACGCTCGAGGTGAGCGCGGACGCGGGGGCGCCGGGATCGCCGAGCAGATCGCTGTTGTTCACCTTCAAGATGAGCGGCAGCGTGCCCGCGTACTGGTAGGCGACCGCGTTCAAGAAGCCCAAGGGCGCCGCGTACGCGTTGCAGCCCGACTCGACCGCGAGCGACGGGTGGTAGCTGGGATCGTAGCCGCCGGGGTTGGGCTCGAAGGTGCGACCCGGGCCGTGCTCGAAGCCCTGATCGACCGGGAGGATCACCATCTTGCCGGTGCCAGCGAGCGTGCCGGTGTTGAGCATGCGGCGAAGGTTGCCGATGACCGCGGGGCTCTCGCCCACGTAGTTCTGAAGGATGTTCTCGACGGCCTGACTCATGGATGCCTCCGGTAGGAGGCCAGCCATATCACTAGGGGCGCGGGACGCTCAAGCGCCGAGGGCCGCTATCGCGGCGCGCGGGTCTCTGGCAGCCTCGCGCTCATGCTTCGCAACACGCTCCTCCTCGCTTCGCTCGCGCTCCTGCTCCCCACCACCGCGAGCGCGCAGCGCTTGCTCGCGCACGACACGCTCTCGCGCGACACCCCGAGCGTGGTCTCGTGCGGCTTCTGCGCGGGCGAGGTGATCGGCGTCGTCTTTCGCGAGCTGCCGGGCACCGCGGGGATCCGCGCGAGCGACTTTCCGATGGGCCTGACCAGCGTGCAGATCGCGCTGGCCTCGGCGAGCACCGACGGCGCGAGCTGCAACTCGCTGATGGACGGCGGTATCGTGGAGGCCGCGGTCGAGATCTGGGCGGGCGTCACGCCGCCCGACGCGCTGCCCGCCGAGACCGTGACCTTCGGCATGCCGTGGTCGGACGAGGAGACCTTGCTCTGGGCCAGCGACGTCGTGCCCCTCACGCTGAGCACCGCGACCGTCGACGGTGACTCGCGCTTCGATCTCCAGTTCAACGCGTACATGCCGCGCGACGAGGAGGAGATGCCGATCGTCGTGCCCTTCGGTAACGGCTACCTCCGGGTCGCGGTGCAGCTGCCGGGCGGCGGCGAGCACAACAGCATCTGCGCCGATCCCGTCGAGGTGCCCACGGGCTTTCCGCTCCGCGACAACGACGGAGTGATCTCGCCCATGCGCTCGCACATCTACGGCAACGGCATCGGGTGGCGCTGGAACGAGACCGTCGGGCTCGGAGGCGACTGGGCGATCCGCGTCGAGGTCGCGCCCATGCCGATGCCGCGCGACGCAGGGACCCGCGACGGCGGCGGCAGCGCCGGGGACGCGGGCGCGAGCGGCGCGGACGCGGGGAGCGACCCGAGCATGGACGCCGGCACCAGCCCGCCCGAAGACGGCGGCTGCAGCTGTCGTCTGGGCGGCCGCGCGAGCGCGCCGCTGCTGCCGATCGCGATCCTCGGCGTGCTGATCGCTGCGCGCCGACGCCGCGCTTGATGCCCCGCGCGAGACGTCCGATCGATCAGAAGCGCCCGCTGCAGCCGACGCCGCCCAGGCCGGGCGCGCAGGTGAGCGAGACGGACTCGCGCTCGCCGTCCTGCGAGAGATCGAGGCCGAGCACCACCCCGAGGCCGACCGCCGCGAGCCCTGCGATCACGTAGCTCGCGATCGCCCCGCCGAAGAGCCCGTCGTACTCCGCGAGCACCGCCTCGCAGCCGACCGTGCTGTCGTCGAGCGGGACGCACACCTGGTTGAAGGCCTGCGCGCGACCGTCGGCGCCGAGCTGCATGAAGATGCCGGTCAGCAGAAAGACGCCTGCGCCGATCCCGAACGCCAGCTCGAGCGGGAGGTAGTCGATCCGCGGACCGGGCGCTTCGGGAGCGACGGGCGCAGTGCGCGACACGGCGGGCACGCTCACCCGGGTGGGGCCCCGCCGCTCGCCGAGCGAGCCCTCGACCACCGCGCTCGGGCTCGCTTCGCTCAAGGTGATGACGTCGTGGATGGCGATCGTTCCGTCGGCGCGCCGCACTTCGATGCGGTGCTCGCCGTAGGGCAGCCGCACGTCCGTCTCGCGGGGCACGGCGCCGAAGTCGAGCTCGTCGACGAAGAGCGTGGCGGCGCCGGACGGATCGTTGGCGATCAGCGTGAGCGCGCCGGGCTGGAGGTTGGCCTCGATGCGGCGGCGGCTCCGGGCATCGAGCGCATCGAGCGGGTGCGCCGCGAGGTAGGCGTCGTAGCTCTGCGCCGATCGCAGCGGCTCGCCCATGAGCATCAGCGCCGCGCCGCGCTCCGCCAGGGCGCTGTCGTCGCCCAGCGTGCACTGGCGGTCGAAGTGGGTGAGCGCCTCGGCCGCGAGCTCGGCGGCGCGCTCTCGGTCGCGCGCGCGCGCCTCCGCCGCGGCCTCTTGCATGAGGCGGTTGCCCTCTTCGAACGCGTCGGCGGCGCCGCGCGTGTCGCTACCACTGCACGTCGGCACCTGGGCCGAGGCCGTCGGTGCGAGCAGCGCGATCGCGAGGACGAGCAGTGCGGGGGGCAGGCGCGACATGACCGCGAAGGAGTCGCACGAAAGGCGTGCCGCGGGCAACGGATCCGACGCCCGCTCCAGCGCGAGCGCGCATCACTCGAGGCAGGGGATGCCCGTGGCGGCGCCGCAGGGCGCGGGATCGCTCGCGCTGCCGGACGAGCGCGTCGGGCGCTCGCGCGAACCCGAGGAGCTGCTGCTCGCGCCGCGCTCTGCGCTCGACGTGCTGCTCGCGCTTCGCTCCGGCGTCTCGCGCGATCCGCGCCGCGCATCGCTCCCGTCCTCTTCGTTCTCTTCGCGCTCGCGCGGCTCGTCCGCCGCCGGGCTCGCGGCTTCGTCGGGTGTCGGGCCCGGTGCTTCGATCGGCGCTTCATCGGGCGAAGGGACGGCTTCGAGCGTCGGTGCGATCGGCGTCGTCGGCACCGACGTGGGCGCGGCGACCGGGGCGACGCCGATCGCGGGCGCGATGGTCGCGGGCCGGGCGCGCGGCGCGAGCTCCGTGGTCGTCACCTCCGGCGGCTGGGTGAGCTGCCAGACCACCACGCTCGTGATCATCCCCAGGGTGAGGAGCGCGGTCGCCGCCACGACCCACCCGAGCGGCTTCGAGGGAGCTGGCGCAGGGATCGAAGGCGGCGTCGGACCCGGGGTGAAGTGCGCGGGCACGCCCGCCGCCTCCATGCGCGGTGGCGGCACGCTCGGAGGCACGCTGTGGCGGATCGCGGTCGGCGCGGCGTGCAGCGACGGCGGGGGAGGCACTGACGCGAAGCCGAGCGCGGGCACGGGCGCGTCCGCTGCGGCCTGCAGCGCTCGGCCCGCGTCCACGATCGTCCGGAAGCGCTCCTCGCGCTCGCGCGCGAGCATCCGCACGATCACCTGCTCGAACACGTCGGGCATCCCCGCGAAGAGCCGCCGCGGCAGCTCGTAGGGGTCGCCGCGCAAGAGCTTCGCGAGCGCGCTGCGGGTGTCGTCCGACTCGTAGGGACGCTGGCCGGTCACCATCTGGTAGGCCATCACCCCGAGCGCGTACTGATCGACGCGCCCATCGATGTCGCGCCGTCCTTCGGCCTGCTCGGGCGCCATGTAGAACGGCGAGCCGACCACCATCCCTGTGGTCGTGTGCTCCTCGTCTTGCTCGAGCCGCGCGGTCCCGAAGTCGAGCACTTTGGGGATCACCTCGCCCGAGGGACCGTGCGTGAGGAACACGTTCATCGGCTTCAGGTCGCGGTGCACCAAGCGCTGCTCGTGCAGCGCGTGCACGCCCTGCGCGACGGGCTCCAAGATCGCGGCGGTGTCCTTGGGGCTCAGGCGCTTGTCGCGCCGCAGGCGCGCGTGCAGCGTCTCGCCCTCGAGCAGCTCCATCGGCAGGTAGATCGTCTCGCCGTCGATGCCCGGCTCGTACGTGTGGACCAAGTGCGGGTGGCGCACCTGCGAGGCGATGGTGGCCTCGCGCACGAAGCGCTCGACGAAGTCGGGCCGCTTGGCGAGCTCGGGCTTGATGATCTTGATCGCCCTCAGCTGCCCGGTGACCCGGTTGCGCGCGCGGTACACCGCGCCCATCCCGCCCTCGGCCAAGAGCGCGTCGATGACGTAGGAGCCGATGTTGTCGCCAGGCTGAACCACCCGAGATCCCGGAGCCTACACCCGATCGCTCAGCCTGTCGGAGAAGGCGGGAAGATCACCCGCACCATGAACGCGCGGCGCACCCGACGCGGCGCAGGCGTGAGCTCGAGGACCGCGATGTCGCTCACACTCGACTCCGCCAGGAAGTAGAGGACGGCGTCCTGGGGGACCGGCGGCGAGCCCTCCGACGCGCGGCCCGATGCGCCGGGCTGGGGCCCGAAGAACGGCGTCATCCACTCGCCCAAGAACGCGTTGCGCTCGGCCTCGTCGAGCCCGAGCGTCGCGAGCGCGGCGTCGAGCTCCGCGCGGGTCGCGCTGCGATCCACCGCGATCGTGCCGACGGGCAAGTCCGCGCTCGCGCCGACCGCGGGCATCGCGACGCGCGAGATCACCACGTGCCCCGCGGGCCAAGGGCCGCTCAGGTTCGTCGAGACCCGCATGACGGTGCCCGGCGCGGCGCGCAGGCCATCGTTGTGGACGTGCACCACGAAGTCGTCGCCGCGGGTGATGGTGAGCGGCAGGCTCGCGCTCGAGCTGCCCCGGTAGAACAGCATCCCGGCCGAGACCCCGTCGACCGTCACGCACGACGCGCTCGAGGCGTCGTAGCGCGGCAGCTCGCGGACCTCGCAGATCCCATCCGGCGTGCGGCACGCGGGCGCCGATCGACGCGCGTCGCGCGCGCTCGGATCTCCGTCGGGGAGCGTGCGACACGTGCCCTCCGTGAGGGTCGCAGCCCACGCCGCGACGTCCGGGCTCGGCCGGCTGTCCGCGGGATAGGTCTCGTAGATGGTCCCGGCCACCAAGCGCGCCGACGCGCTGATCGCGTACGGTCCGGCGCCCGGATCGAGGTGGAAGTAGAGGACGGGCTTGCGCACCGGCATCGGGCGATCGGGCCGTGGATGCGGCCGCGGGGGCGGCGCTGCGCCGGGTCGACCTGCGCCCGCGGCGATCTCCGCGCGTCCGTCCTCTTGCACGTCGATCACGCCCCACTCGTGCACCTCGTACGGCGCGCTGCCGGTGGGCAGGACCACCTCGTCGCTGGTCGCCTCGTCGCTGGTCGCCTCGTCGCTGGTCGCCTCGACCGTTTCGTTCGCCGCCG
>CAYZQM010000019.1:36155-42442 GCA_964480175.1 uncultured Sandaracinaceae bacterium | reverse complement strand
CCTCCGATCCGGAAGGGTGCGCTCCGACTTCAAGCTGAGCGCGGCCAGCGTCGTGGGTTGGATGAAGCGCCGCGATCAGGGCGACTAACGCGCTGATTCGTTTGCGCGCCCGACCTTCTGGTACCGTCTCGGTCGTGGACGATCCCGAGGCGCGCGATCCCAACCGGACCATGCAGGTCGATGCGCTGTCCGACGTCGAGCTCCTCGATCAGGACGCCGACTCGAGCGAAGGCGAGGCGCTCCCGAGTGCTTCGCCGGGGCGCGCACCGCCGCCACTCCCGTACCGACGCCCCAGCGTGATCGCGATCGTGGCTGTCGTCGTGCTCGCGGGGATCCTCGGCGCGGCCGGCTCGTTCCTCATCCCGAGCGCGGAGCCCGCCGCGACGCCGACCGCCGCGCCCCCGAGCGCAACCGAAGCGCCGTCACCGGAACCTGCCGCCGCCGAGACCGAAGAGGTGCGGCACGTGCCCCTCGGCGAAGAGTTCATCATCCGCTTCGACGAGGACGCGGGCCTGCCGCCGAGCGAGTAGTCCTCGCTCTCGGTCGCGACACTGAGCCTACGTAGAGGCTCAGCCGAAGTAGGTCAGCCGAAGTAGGTCAGCCGAAGTAGGTCAGCCGAAGTAGAGCCGCGCCGCCGCGCCGACGAGGATCACCCCAACGGGCAGCGTCACCGGCACCATCACCGCAGCCCCGAGGCTCGCCGCCCACGGCTCGCGCTTGCCCTGCATCACGCCGTAGGCCGCCGCGCCGACGTGGGCCGCGAGCGCGACGACGAAGCCGACCGCGATGAGCAGCTGCGAGAGCTCGTCCTCCGGCGTCGGACGCCCTTCTTCGTAGGCCATCCCTCGCAAACCCCAGCTCAGCACGGTCCACATGCCCAGCACGATCGCGTCGATCGACGCGAGCACCGCGAGCCAACGCCAGAAGTGGATCCAACGCACGGCGCGCTCAACGGCGAACGAGCGCGCGTTGTTCCGCACGAGAACGAGCCCCGGCCACGAGGTCTTACGTGGTCGTGGTCGTGGTCGTGAACGAACTCTCCGTCGCCGCGCGCAGCAGACGTCGACCCGTCGCTCATCACGTCACCCGCAGGTGGTGCGACCATCCCCGATCAGGGGATACGCCAGGTCGTCCCGCTGGTGCCGTCCATCAGCTCGACCCCCAGCTGGGTGAGCTCGTCGCGCAGCGCGTCGGCCTTCGCGAAGTCCTTGCCGTCGCGCGCGGCCTTGCGGGCGGCGATCTTCGCCTCGACATCCGCTTGGGTGATGCCCTTGGCCTTCGCGCGGCGATCGCGGATCCGAAGGAGGACGGTGCTCGCGTCCTGCGCGCCGAGCCCGAGCTGTCCGCTGAGCGCCGCGAGCGCCGCCTTGCTCGCCGCGACCGCAGACGAACTCACGGTCCCCTTCTTGCGCTTGGTGCTCTCCACCAGCTCGTTGATCTGCGCGAGCATCTCGCCGGCGAGCGCGATCGAGATCGGGAAGTTCAGATCGTCGTCGAGCGCCGCCGAGAGCGCCGATGGGAACTTCGCGATCGCGTCCGGGATCTCCCCCGCATCGACGACGCGCGCGGGATCGATCGCGGAGAGCCGCTGGTGCGTGGTGTAGAGGTACTCGACCTTGCGCTCGGTCTCCTCGAAGAGCGGAAAGCCGATCACGTGGCCCGCCTCGTCGAGCGTCCAGTCGAAGCCGAGCGGCGAGCGGTAGTGCACGGTCAGCATGCCCCAGCGCACGGCCTCGGCCTCGTAGCGCGCGAAGATGTCGCGCGCGGTGAAGAAGTTGCCGAGGCTCTTGCCCATCTTCTCCTTGTTCACCTCGACGAAGCCGTTGTGCATCCAGTGGCAAGAGAAGGTCTTGCCGGTCGCGGCCTCGCTCTGCGCGATCTCGTTCTCGTGGTGAGGGAAGACGAGATCGAGCCCGCCGCCGTGTAGATCGACGGTCTCACCGAGGTGCTTCATGGCCATCGCCGAGCACTCGATGTGCCAGCCGGGACGCCCGTGTCCCCACGGCGAAGGCCAGCCCCACGCGCCCTCCTCGGCGCTCTTCCACAGCGCGAAGTCGGCGGGGTGCTTCTTCACCATCGCCTCGTCGTCGCCGATGCGCCCGCTCGCACCCTGCTGCAGCGAGTCGGCGGTGCGGTGCGAGAGCTTGCCGTAGCCCTCGAAGCTGGGCACCGAGAAGTACACGTCGCTCCCGACGACGTACGCCTTGCCGCCTTCGATCAGGCGCTCGACGAGCGCGATGATCTCCGGCAGGTGCTCGGTGACCTTGGGCTCGAGATCGGGCGAGAGGTTGCCGAGCGACGCCATGTCCGCGTGGAACTCGGTCAAGAAGCGCTCGGCGAGCGCGGTCGGGGTCTCGCCGTTCTCCGAGGCGCGCTTGAGGATCTTGTCGTCGACGTCGGTGACGTTGCGGACGTAGCGCACCTTCTGACCGGTGCTCCGCAGGTGCCGCACCAGCACGTCGTAGATCACGTAGCAGCGCGCGTGGCCGACGTGCGCGTAGTCGTAGACGGTGGGACCGCAGACGTAGAGCTTCAGCTCGTCGCCGGAGCGGGGCCGCACCGCGGCCACCTGAGAAGAGCACGTCTCGTACAGGGAAAGCGCCATAGGCCGCGGATGTAGCACCCGCGTCCGTCAATTCACGGGCCGTGTCGGCCGGCCCGTGGGGCCAGCGCCCGCAGCGGCCTACAGGCTCCAACCATAGAGGGCCCGGCGCGGTGAGCGTGCAGGGAGAGGTGCAGCCGCTGACGCGCGAGGTGCACACGGAACTGCGGGACGATCTCCTCGAGAACGGGCCGAGGAGCTCAGGAGGCCCGTCTCCTTGGTGCTGAGATCGGATACGATGGAGGCGCGAGGTGGTCATGAGCTTCATCCGGTGGTGGGCGTGCTGCGCGGTACTGGTGACGGGATGCACGACGACATCCGTGAGCACGTGCATTCCTGGCGCGACACAAGCGTGTCTTTGCCCGGGCGGAGCGAGCGGGGTGCAGGCCTGCGCCGATGACGGGACGTACGAGCCGTGCGCATGCGGAGACGTGGACGCGGGGATCGACGCGCCGCTGCCGATCGGCGACGCACCGATTCCGGTCGTCGACGTTCCACCCGGTACCGACGGCGGCCCGCCGGGGACCGACACCGGCGGCGTGCCCTCGACGTGCCCCGCTCCCCTCGTCGCTTGCGATGGCACGTGCATCGATCCCGACCACGATCCCGAGTACTGCGGCGCGAGCGGGACATGCACCGGCGCCGCCGCTGGCGTGGACTGCGGCGGCACGTGGTGCGCCGACGGGCACTGCGTCTACGACTCGTGCTCGGCAGCCCTCGAGAGACTTTCTGGGGCGCCCGACGGGGTGTACGTGGTGGACCCAGACGGATCCGGGCCGCTGCTCCCCACCGATGTCTACTGCGACATGACCACCGCGGGCGGCGGTTGGACGCTCATGTATGCCATCCGCAACGACATCCCCGACATCAGCGATCCGTGGTTTGGGATGGTGGGCCTGGGCAGCGGGACCGCGATGGTCACGGAGCCGGACCCGCTCCCGGCGGGCACCCACTTCCGCGGCCCTCTGCGCGACGTACGCGCTCAGTTCTGGGCCAGCATCGGCGCATACGAGCGCTTCGTCGAGCTTCGAACCACCGTGCTCACGCCAGCCGGAGGAACGCAGCTCGACGTTCGCATGACCCAATGGCAGGCGGCCTTCCACATCATCGCTGGCCGAGCTGGCGCGCCCGGCACGAGCACGCCCTCGTTTGGTCCTCCCGATGCGATCGTCATCGCGTCCACGGGTGCCCCGACCGCGGGCACCGTCGGCCGCGAGTTCTACAGCACGTGCACGAGCGGGACGTGCAGCGACATCGGGTATCTCATCATCTCCATGAGCGGCATGGGTGACGTCACCTACCCCTTGTTCGGCGACGCTTCGGTCGCTGCCTACGACAGCCGCTTCGCCAACACCACGACGCTGTTTTGGGTGCGCGACTTCCCACCGGGCACACCGCGACCCTGATTGCGCGCCGGTTCGGCCGCCCGTGGGGCCAGCGCCCGCGGCGGCCTACAGGCTCCAACCATAGAGGGCGGTGATGCGGCCGGTGTAGGGCGCGCTCGCGACGTCGAACGCCGCGCTCTCGAACGACGGCGCGCCCATACCGGGGCGCACGTTGTTCGAGAAGCCGTAGGCCTCCTGCGGGATGCCCACCATGTCTCGGTCGAGCTGATTGTCGTCGTCGGCGTCGTGATAGAACGCGAACGCGAAGCGGCCCGGGCCCGGCGAAGTGAGCGTGCAGCGCGAGGTGCCGCCGCTGACGCGCGACGTGCATACGGCGACCTGTCCGCCGACCTCGGTCCACACGTCGGCCGACGCGTAGATGCCGCCGCGCACCGTGCCGGTGTCGGCGCGCAGTCCGGTGATCACGAACGTGAGCCGTTGGCCTGCCTGGGCGCGCGCGGGCGACGCGGCAGGGACGTTGAGCGCGACCGCGGCGAACGCGGCGAACAGTGCGGGGATGAATGGGAAGACAAGTCGGATTCGCATGACGCCCTCTTCTCGTCAGGAGCCCGAAGGTTCCCCCCGTTGACCGGGTCGCGCTACGACGAACACGCACCCTTCACATATTTCATCGAAGTAGGTCCATCAGTCAGTGGCAGCGACGGACCGAGATGCGGCGCGATGTCGCAGGCGCGCCACGCGCTCGACACGCATCGCGCGCTCGCCCCTTCCTTTGGGCACACCGATCCAAGTACCCTGCGCGCCTCCGGAGGAACCTGACCATGGCCGATCCCAACCTGCTCGTCGTCGCTGACCTCTTGCTCGGAGCCGCGTATGCCGACGGCACCGGCGACGGCACCGAGATCCTCGCCGTCCGCGATCTCCTGCGCGAGATCGTGGGCGACAAGCTCCCCGAGGATCTCGAGAAGCGCATCGCCGCGTTCTCCCCGCAGAAGTTCGACGTGGACGCGAGCGCCAAGGCGTTCCTCGAGGACCCGAAGATCACCCCGCGCAAGCTCGTCGAGCTCATCGCGAGCGTGCGCGACGCCGACGAGGAGATCGATCTCGCGGAGGACGAGTACCTCCGCAAGGTCGGCAAGGCGGTCGGCTTGAAGGACGCGGACTACGCGGACCTCGCGGTCGACTTCGAGATGGAAGACCTGCGCGCCGCCTTCGTGAGCAAGCCCCCGCCGCCCCCGAAGAAGTGATCAATTCGAACGGGCGCGCTTCTCGACGAGGCCCGACTCGCGAACGAGTTCCTCGCGGAGCCAGGCGCCGGGGCTCGGGGACGAGCCAGCGAGGAGCTTCTTGGCCTTCCTGATGTCGGACGACGCGAGGGCAGACGCGGCGCGCAACAGCGCGCGCTCGTTCGCGCCCTCTGGGTAGAGCGCCTCGGCCTCGGCGAGCAGCCCACCCGAGCGCGCGATCGCGTGCCCGAGCTGGAGGCGCGCTTCGGCGAGGTGCGGCGCGGCGTCGAGCGCGGCGCGCAGCGACTCGATCGCCACGGCATCGTCGCCCGCGCGGTAGGCCGCGCTCCCCAGCCCCATGACCACGGCGAGCGGCGCCGCCTGCCCGTAGCCCTCGGCCGCCGCGGCGTACGCGCGCTGCGTGCCTACCGCGTCGCCCGACTCGGCGAGCACCCGACCTCGGCGCTCGTCGACCTCGCCGGGCGCACCGAAGAGACGAAAGCCCCACGCGGCCGCGAGACGGGGGGCGAGCCGCCGCTTGTCCCCTTTGGCGATGAGCGTGAGCAGGTCGCGATCGAGGCGCTCGCGCGAGGTGCGGATCCATGGACCCACCCACGACTGCGCGAGCATGAGCGCGCACGCGAGCCCGATCACCACCGAGAGCGACCAGCCCGCGCCGTAGTAGGCGCCCGCACAGAGCAGCATCGCGAGCGGCAAGAGCGCGTGGCGGCGGAGCGAAGGTGCGGCGACAGCCGTTGGCTCGACACGGAGGGCGCCCATGACGGGCGCATCGTGCTCCGGCCCCTGCGCGACCGCCACGCGCGCGCCTCGACCTCCTTCGAGCACCCGCAGCTGGGGTCGCCCCCGCGCCTCTGCGCGATCGGAGGCGGTCGCCTCGTGCTTGCCTCGATCGGCCCGGCTCTTGGTATGCTCCACGGATGCTTCGACGCTCGTTCCTCGCCGGGGTTCCCGTGCTCGTGCTCGTCGGCTCGTCCGCCTGCGACGGCAGCGGTCCGGTGACCTCCACCTACGAGCTCAGCGGCATCGTGTCCGAGCGCTTCGAGTCGGGGATGAACCTCAGCCCACTCGCGGACGTGCAGGTGACCTTCACGT
>CAYZQM010000019.1:35780-36145 GCA_964480175.1 uncultured Sandaracinaceae bacterium | reverse complement strand
GGACACGGGCATGTCCATGACGACCACGACCGGCGCGGACGGCCGCTATCGGATGCAGATCGAGTCCGAGACGCCCTTCGGTCAGGTGCGCGCGGTGCTCGCGGGCTTTCAGACCACCGAGACGACCGTGCTCTTCGACGTGCCCGCGCGGCGCATCGACCTCGACATGCGCCGCGATCGCGGCTGAGAGCTCAGCGGCGCGCGCGACGCGTCAGGACCGCCCCGAGCACGAGCAGCATCGCCCACATCGGCGGCTCGGCGCCCGACGCCGCGCGACACGCGCAGCCGCTGCTGTCCATCGGCGCGCCCGCGTCGCCCACGCCCGCGTCCGTGCCGGGCGGCGGGCCCGCGTCGGGCAGGGCGGG
>CAYZQM010000019.1:34815-35689 GCA_964480175.1 uncultured Sandaracinaceae bacterium | reverse complement strand
CAGGGCGGGACAGCTCGCGGAGGGATCGCCGCTCCGCTCGATCAGCGCCTGCATCCCGAAGAGGCTCTGCCCCGCCGTGTTGAGATCGTCGACCTGCACCGCGACGTAGAGCGTCTGGCAGCGCGGCAGCGAGAACTCGCTCCCTTCGGTCAAGACCAAGTCCCCGCCCGGGCCGACGTGCGCTTCGAACGAAGACACGATGCGCGTGTTCGACACCCGCACCGCGGTGCCCGCGCGCAAGTGCAGCGAGTAGTTGCCGGCCACCGTGACCCGGCTCATGCGCAGGGTCAGCGACGTCGCGTCGACAGGGACCTCCACCGAGAAGTGCACCGGCGCGATGCTCCGGCCGAGGCTGCCGGTGAGCATCTCGTTGCCCGAGTAGGCGCGGCGCACCTCGCCGTCGTCGAGCGGGACGACCCGGCGGCAGTCCGTGAGCTGGTGCGCTGCCATCGCCGCGTCCACGTGACCGAGCACGCTCGCCTCCACGGTGCCCGCGTCGATCAGCGCCATCGCCGCGGCGCGGTAGAGCGCGGGAGCGGTCGCCAGCGACACGTCGCTCAGGTACGTCGGCACCGCGGCGAAGAGGATCGCATCGGCGGCCTCTGCGCCCGCTGCCTCGCGGACGTCCCACACCATCGCGGAGAACAGGCGGCCGTCGTAGTGCCCCTCACCGACGAGATCGCTGGGACAGGTGAGATCGTTGTCGATCACCCGCAGCGAGGCGTGTCCGCCGCCGAGCGCGGGATCGTTGAACGACTCCGCGATCGAGCCGTCGCCTTGCAGTGTGCCGGCCCAGTAGTCGCTGATCCCCTCGTTGATCGCGAGGGGCTCGTAGCTCAGGCGCTGCCGAGGGTAGGTCAAGCGCTGCACGAGC
>CAYZQM010000019.1:32557-34805 GCA_964480175.1 uncultured Sandaracinaceae bacterium | reverse complement strand
TCCACGCGGAAGCCGAGGATGCTCGTCTGCGCGTCCGTCATCGCGTGGCCGTACTCGTGGTAGACGACGTCCGCGTCCCAGGCGAAGTCGCCGGTCGCGCCTTGGCCGAAGAGCAAGAAGCCGCACCCACCGCCGCCGCCCGGCGAGTACGCGGCGTTGTCGTACGGCGTGCTCGGCGCCTCGCTGTAGTTCACCAGCACGTCGAGCGTGCTCGAGGCGCCGCAGCGCCAGGTGTAGCCGTGGACGTCGCGGAAGTACTGCGCGGCGAGGTTCACGTGGTGGTAGGCGTTCACCTCGGCGAACGCGTCGTCGTAGACGCCGAGCTCGGGCGCGAAGAGAAAGTCGCCGTCGCCGTTCGCGACCGCGTTGGCCACCGGGGCGCAGCCCGCGCGGCCGCCCTGCGCGTTGCACGAGGTCACGCGGACGAAGCGTCCGGTGAGCCCGGTGCCGGTCATCTCGGTCAGCTCGACGTCGCTGGTCACGTCCATGTCGCTGACGCGGTTGCGCGGATAGACGGTGCCGAGCGCGTGCACCGCCAGCGGCACCCGAACGATCGACTCGCCCGTGCGGGCGTCGAAGAAGACGCGCTCGAGCGAGCTATCGACGGCGCCATCACGCGCATCGATCGCCCACGCAGGCACCAGCGCGTCGTCGATCGGGAAGAGCAGCGCGCGCGCGCCGAGCAGCTCGGCGTGCGGCCCCAGCGCGGCCTGCGCGACCTGCATGGCGACGGCCTCGTCCGTGAGGCGCCGCTCGCCCGAGGCGATCACGCTCGGCCCCGGCGCGACCTCGACGAGATCGATCGTGCCGTCGGCACCGAAGCGCACGACGGCGACGGCGCCGAGGACGACGAGGCCACCGAGGCGACGCACGTAGCGCACGACGTGCAGGCCGTGGACGTCCTCCTCGCGGTCCACCTCGAGCTGCACGTCCGGCGCGAGGCCGAAGAGCGGCGCGAAGCGCTCGATCAGCTGCGTCGCGCGCGCGACGCGACCGTCGACCTCGAAGTGCGCGCCGTAGATCATGCGCAGCGTCCCATCCTCGGCTCGGACGAGCTGCGCCCCGTTGCCCGCGAGCGCGAGCAGCAGCGACTCGTTCGCCTCGATCGGCGGGAGCACCTCGGCGCCGCTCACCCGGTCGGCTTCCTGCGCCCCGACGCGCGCGGGCGCGAGGAGGCCGAGGCAGAGAAGGCACACGACGAACAACCAGCCGAGGACGCGACTCATGGGGCGTGAAGGGTACGCCGAGGGTGCGGGCGAAGTCGACGACCGCCGTCAGCGGGTCGCGGCGAACACGACGGCGGCGACCACCAGCAGGCTGACCGCGATCACCGCGAGCGCGACCTGCATCTGCCGGCTGCGCGCGGCCGGCGCGAGCGCAGCCTCACCGCGCGCCGCGTCGCTCGCGAACGAGCTCGGGCTGACCTTTCCCGCGCGCGACAGCTCGGCGCCGAGCCCCTCGAGCGCGGCGGCGTCGGCCGATCGGATCCGCTCGGCGCGCGCAGGATCGTCGTCGATCGTCGCGGCGAGCTCGAGGAGGCGCGTGTCCACCGACGCCTCGTCCGCGCTCGCGTCCTCGAGGCCGAGCACCTTCGGCTGCCCGTAGCCATCGATCACGACCTCGAGCCGACCGAGACGCAGGCCGTGGTGCGCGAGCGTGCTCGTCGCACCCAAGAGCTCGCTCGCGACACGCGCGCGCGCGGCGGCATCGGGTGCGTCGGCGAGGAACGCCTCGACGCTTCGCTGGGGCGCTTCGATGGCCTCGAGCGCGAGGAACGCGTCCTCCTCCCAAGGCCCCGCGTCGAGCACCGCGCGCAGCGCGGGGTGGCTGACCGAGGTCCGCGCGCGCCAGGTCGCGATCGCTGCGTCGCGCGCGGCCGCGTCGTCGAAGGAGCGGCGCACGATCTCCGCCCGGCGCTCACCCACCGAGTCCGTGCCGAGCCACACGCCGTCCGCATCGCGCACCTTCCAGCGCCCGAGGGTGCTGGGAGGCGGGGTGGTCTTCTCGCTCATCGGGCCAGCTTGCTGTTCACGTAGGCGCTCTCGTCGGTGACGTCTCGCACCACGTACGGCGCGAGCCACGACGGAAACTGCACCGCCTCGTCCTCCGAGGCGAGCTCGATCTCGGCGAGGAAGAGCTCGCGATCGAGGAACGCGTCGACCTCCCACACGCGCTCGCCCTCGGGCACCGCGTAGCGCTCCTTCTGCACCCGACGGCCGACGGTGAGCGACCAGAGCTTGTCGAACAC
>CAYZQM010000019.1:8194-32547 GCA_964480175.1 uncultured Sandaracinaceae bacterium | reverse complement strand
GACCTCGATGCGCGCGACGCTCCGCCCCAATTTCACGGTGCGGAAGTAGCGCTCGCCGTCGGCGCCCTGCACCCGCCGGATGCGCTCGATGAGCTGCTCACCGGGCAGGTAGCCCTGATCGAGCCGCGACGGAGTCTTGCCGATCAAGTGCGGCGGGAGCGACGAGAGCAGGTACTTGCGCTCGATCTCCTTGGGGGCGCTCGCGACCTCGAGCGCGTCGCAGATGCCCGCGAGCTCCGCGACGAGCGTCCCCAGCTGGGCCCCGTGGAGCCAGGTCTGGGTCAGCTGATCGAACGTCGACTGCTTGTCGGCGAGCACGTCGCGCAGGAGCGCGAGCAAGCCCTCCTGCGCGCGCTCGTAGTGCGCGCGCGCCGCAGCGTCGTCGTCGTCGGTCGGCGCCGAGAGCGCCCCGCTCGACGAGCGCCGGTGCGCCGCCTCGGAGCGCACCGCGTCGTCGACGAGGCGCCGCGCGCGCTCTTGCGCCGTGTGCTCCAGCGCGACGCGCAGGCTCTCCGTGCGGACCGCGAGGTCGTTGAGGTGGCCCAAGAGATCCTGCAGACCGCGCAGCGTCTTGACGGCGCGCGGGCCGCGCTCGATCGCGTCCTTGAAGGGCTCGAGCAGGTAGCGGATGCGCTTGCCGTGGATGCGACCTCGGTGCGCGAGCGCCTCGTCCTCGATCGAGCGAACGCCGCGCAGCGTGGTCTCGAGCGCGGTGACTTCGTCGCGCAGCAGACGCGCGAGCAACGCCCGGAAGGCGTGCTCGGACGCGGGCTCGAAGACCACGTGATCGAGCCGGTAGTGGCGCAGGTCCTCGCGCAGCTTGGGCAGCAGCACCGTCAGCCCCGGCAGCACGTCCTCGTGCACCTGCGCGTAGCCCCGGCGCTTGCGCTCGGCGAGGTGCTCGACGAGCACGGCGCGTCCTTCGCTCGCAGCGTCGGGCAGCTGCTCGGCCCACGCGAGCTGCACCTCGGCGTCCCGACCCTCGCCCGTGTCCTTGGTCAGCGCGGCGAGCGCCTTCTTGCGCTTGCGGAGCGTCTTGCCCGAGAGCACGCCGTCGTACGCGCGGAGCGTCGAGCGCAGCCGCCGCAGCGCGACCCGCACGTCGTGCAGCGCCTCGGGATCCTCGCCCGCCTTCAGCCGCGTCATGGCCTCGAGCGCGTCGTCGATGAGGCCGATCGCGAGGCGGCGCGTGGCCTCTTCGGGACGCAGGTCGAGCAGGGCTTCGGACATCGGCCGGCCAGCGTAGAAGCGGGGCACGGCGAGGATCAAGCAACGATTCCGTCGGCTCCCTCACCCGCGTCCGATCGCGGAATCGCCCGTGCTATGACCGCGGCCCATGACCGTCCAGATTCCTGCCCGCGGCGTGCCCCAGTCCGAGCTGATCGAGCGCATGAAGTCGTTCCGCGCACACGACGCGGACTGGCGCGAGGGTCGCACCTTCAGCCTCGTCTACTACGCGGGGGAAGAGCACGAGGAGACGCTCAAGAAGGCCTACGACCTCTTCTTCTCCGAGAACGGCCTCAACCCGATGGCGTTCCAGAGCCTCAAGCGGATGGACGCCGAGGTGGTGCGCATGACCGCGAACATAGTGAGCGGCGGCCCCGACGTCGTCGGCACGATGACGAGCGACGGCACGGAGTCGATCCTGCTCGCGGTGAAGTCGGCGCGGGACCGCGCGCGCAGCAAGCACAAGCGCCTGAACGATCCGAGCCGCGGCAAGCCCAACGTGGTGGCGCCCGAGACCATCCACCCCGCGTTCGACAAGGCCGCGCAGTACTTCGGCCTCGAGATGCGCTACTCGCGTCTGAGGCCCGACTACCGGTGCGACGTGCGGGATCTGGAGTCGCTGATCGACGCGAACACCGTGCTCGTCGCGGGCTCCGCGCCGCAGTACCCGCACGGCGTCATCGATCCGATCGAGGACCTCGCCGAGCTCGCGATGCGCCGAGGGATCCCGATGCACGTCGATGCCTGCGTCGGCGGCTTCGTGCTCCCGTGGATCGAGAAGCTGGGCCATCCCCTTCCGCGCTGGGACTTCCGGGTGAAGGGCGTCACCTCGATGTCCGCCGACGTCCACAAGTACGGCTTCACGACGAAGGGCGCGTCGGTGGTCCTCTACAAGGACGTCAGCTACCTGCGCCATCAGTTCTTCGTCTCCACCGATTTCCCCGGGGGGATCTACGCCTCGCCCACCATCGCCGGCACGAGGCCGGGGGGCGCCATCGCCGCGGCGTGGGCCTCGCTCAACGCGCTCGGTGAAGAGGGCTTCCTGAAGCACACGAAGGACGCGCTCGAGGCGACGAAGAAGATCGCCGACGGAGTGCGCTCGATCCCCGAGCTCGAGGTGCTCGTCGAGCCGCAAGCGACCATCGTCGCCTGGCGCGCGCGTCCCGACTCGGGGCTCGACACCTACGTGATCGCCGATCAGCTGACCGACCGCGACTGGCTCGTCGATCGTCAGCATCACCCCGCGTGCATCCACTGCACGGTCACCAGCAACCACCTGCGCGTCGCCGACGACTACGTCGCGGACCTGCGGGGCGCCGTCGACTTCGTCAAAGCCCACCCCGAGCTCGAGAGCCGGGGCAACGCGGCGATGTACGGGATGATGGCGAAGATCCCCTTCCGCGGGATGGTGAAGACCAGCGTGCTCGACGTGCTGGAGAAGATGTACGGGCCCAAGGCGCTCGAGGACAGCGGCGATCCGCTCGCCGGTGGCGAGGACGAGGGCATGGTGATGAAGCTCGTGAAGGGCTACGGCAGCCGCGCGCTGGCCGTGCTCGACGGCGTCGAGCGCCTGCGGGACCGGCTGCCGCTCAAGAAGAAGCGCCGCGCGCCCATCCGCTGAGCGCGGGGTCGCTCCTCACATGCGGGTGCCGCTGACCGGCGTCGTGTAGAGCGCCGAGCAGCCGCCGAGCAGGCACGAGATCCCGTCGACGTTGACGTACTCCGCCTGGAACTCGCCGGTGAAGTGGTCGTCGTCGCTGAAGGTGCCGGTCAGCGTGTAGATCTCGCGGCAGCCGCCCTCGACCGTGACCGTGGCGACGAAGCTCGGGCACGCGGGCTCGACGACGTCGGTGAGGTCGGGGAACGCGGCCGCGCTGTCGGTCACCGTGAGCACGACGCCGTCGAAGCTGAAGGTCGTGGTGCTCAGGTTCGGGGCGGCGCCCGCGACGCAGCGCGCGGGCGAGGCGGGCGTCACCGTGAACGCGCCCGTGCAGCTCGTCGACGCGGTCTCGCAGCCGGGCTCGTCGGCGCACGCCGGCATGCTGCGATCGCAGGTGAACACGCAGCGCCCGAGCGCGCTGTCGCACGTGTCGATGGTGCAGGTGTCCGAGTCGTTGCACGCGGGCGGCGCGCCCGGCATGCAGCCGAACTTCGCGTCGCAGGTCTCCGTGCCGTTGCAGAAGTCACCGTCGTCGCACTCGTCCGACGTGGTGCAGTCCATCGACTCGAAGCAACCGGTCGCGGTGTTGCACGTCTCGCCGTCCTCGCAGAGCGAGTCCATCGGCGTGTGGCGACACATCCGATCGGCGCTGCAGCTGTCGATGGTGCAGGCGATTTCGTCGTCGCAGTCGGCCGCGCTCGCGCAGCCGCTCCCCCGAACGCAGCCCATCACCTCGTCGCACTCGGGGAGCGCGGGATCGGTGCACAGCTCGTCGAGCGCCATGTGACGGCAAGTGCCGCCGACGCCGCAGCTGTCGACGGTGCACGCGATCTCGTCGTCGCACTCGGCGCTGCTGGTGCAGGTGGTGCCGCTCACGCACCCGCGGCCCACCACGCACGTCTCGCCGGCCTCGCAGCGCGCATCGAGCGGGGTGAAGTCGCAGCGCCCGCCGACCCCGCAGGTCTCGACGGTGCACGGCAGGCCATCGTCGCAATCGAGATCCGTGGAGCAGCCGCCTCCGCCGCCGTCGGGCACGCCCATGCGGGTCTCGCAGCCCGCGACGGCGAGCAGCAGCGACAGCGACGCGGTCAGCACGAACGAGGAAGCGAAGCGCATGGGGCGACTCCTTGAGAGCAGGACCTCGAGCATCAGAGGCGACCGACCACCGACATCGAGCCGCCGCCGCACGCCGCGCACGCCCCCGAGAAGCTCGAGGTGAACGTGCCGCTGAAACGGTTCGCGCACGCGAAGGTGCCGGTGAGGGTGTAGGTGCCGCAGCCGGAGCTCCCCGAGACGGTGAAGCTCGCGTCGCTGGGCGTGGCGCCCGTGAGCGTGGCGCCGAAGAGCGGCGCGCCGCGCACGGTGAGGGTCGAGCCGCTCACCGAGAACGCGAACGTCTCGACGCGGTAGTCCTCGAGACAGTCGAGCGACAGCACGGGCGCGACCCGGAACGTCCCGGTGTAGCCGGTCGCCGGATCGAAGGGATCACAGACGGGCCCGCCCGCGTCCGGCATGCCGACGCCGCCGTCGCAGCCGCTCGCGGTCGCGTACACGCAGCCGCCCGCGCCCTCCATCGCGCTGGGATCGCAGCTGTCGTCCGTGCACGCGTTGCCGTCGTCGCAGCTCCGCGCCATCGAGGGAACGCAGGTGCCTCCGGCGCACGCGAACATGCCCTCGCAGTAGTTGCGATCGACGTTGCAATCGAGCGCCGTGGCGCAGCCCGTGTTGCAGCCTCGCGTCGCGTCGCAGCGCTCGCCGTCCTCGCAGAGCGAGTCGAGCGGCATGTGGCTGCACACGTTCCCGATCACGCAGTCGTCGAAGGTGCACGCGACGCCGTCGTCGCAGTCGGCGGCCGTCGCGCAGCTGACGGGAGGAGCGTCGCGGCCCACGTCGCTCAGCGGGACGTCGGGGCGACCCACGTCGGGCTCGGACGTGCCCACCGTGCATCCCGAGACGAGCGAGGGCGCGACGAGCGACACGAAGAGCGCCGCGAGCGCGACGGACCGTCGCGACGTTCTCCCCGATGAGCCCGCCCCGATCGAAGAAGCCAAGTGCAATCGCATCGACTGCAAAGCGTAGAGGGAACGAAAGCGGGCGGTCAACCGACGGGCGGCTCGCCGTCGTCGGGCGGCGCCTCGTCGCTCCGCGCTTCGCCGTTCGACCCTACGGGGACGGACGCCTCCGGCGGGACCGACGGCGAGGGCGAGAGGACCTCGGGCGGCTCGCTCGCGCGGCGCTCGCGAGGCTCGTTCGAGGTCAGCTCGCGCACGTTCGGATCGTTCTCGATCGGCAGCGCGCGCCGCGCTTCGTACACCTTGAACTTCAGGGTCACCAAGTAGGTCAGCCCGCACGCCAGGATCGCGGGTGGACCGAACACCCGGCCGAAGACCTCGAAGACCAGCGCGATGGCAGCCAGCGGCACGCCGACGACGGCCACCAGCGACGACGCGATGCCGACGACCGCGAAGAGCGCTGGATCGAGGTGCGCGATCTCGGTCGCGTTGATGCCGTGCGCCGTCAACGCGCCGCCGAGGCCGCCGAGCACCATCGAAGGAACGAGCAGGCCCGCGGAGCCGCCGGTCGTGATCGTGAGACCGGTGGTCACGGTCTTCGCGAGCAGCACGACGAGCAACAGAAGCACGCCGTCGAGATCGGAGGTGTGTCCCAGGATCGCGTCGATCGTCTCCTCGCCCACGCCGAGCACGTGGTGCGGAGCGATCCCGGCGCCGTGGTAGAGCGCGAGCGCGAGCAGGCCGGTGAACACCACGCTCGCCGAGCCCAGCCACTCGGGGCCCGCGCGCTCGACCAGCCCGCGCAGCATCAAGATCGCGCGGCCGAAGCCGAACGCGAGCGGCCCGGAGACGAAGACGGCGACGATCGCCGCGCCCGAGTACTCCGCGACCGAATAGAGCGGCTCGTGCGCCGGGCTGTGAAAGAGCGGCTCGTAGCTGCCGTGGAGCCAGGTGTCGCACCAGAACGCGACGACCCCGGCCCACAGGCCGTACGCGAGCTTGCGGTAGATGATCCGATCGCCGTACGCGACCTCGGCGGCGAAGAGCGCCGCGGTGAACGGCGCGCCCAGCAACGTCGCCACGGCCGCCGCGATCCCCGCGAGCTGGTAGGTGCGCAGCTCGACCTCCGAGCGGATGCGAAACACCCGGGAGACGCCCGCGGCGAGCGCCTCGCCCATCACGACGGCCGGCGCCTCCATCCCCCCCGAGGCGCCGCTGCCCAACGTCAGCACCGTGGCCACGGCCTTGCGCGCGGCCGCGCTGAACGTCGGGAGCACGTAGCGAGGATCCGGATCGTCTCCGTCGTGCACGTACGTGATCTGGTAGTTGGTGATCGCGCCCTGCATCCCGTCGCCCGCCGCCGCGCGCCACTCGGGCCGCCGGTAGAGGAACGTGCGCACCAGCGCGCCGAGGAGCAGCGCGCCGAGCAAGATGCCCGCGCCGGTCCAGCCGTCGGCCGCCCGATCGATCACCTGCTCGCTCGCGAAGTGGACGGCGGCGCGGACCGCGGCGCACACCCCCCACACCACCACCGCGACGGCCGCGACGATCGCGATGACCCGCGCGATGTCGTCCCAGCGCTCTGCGAGCGCGCGGCTCTCCTCGTCGAGCTTCTTGAAGTGCGAGGACGCCATGGGCCGGGGCGTAGTCCACGATCGGTCGACGCGTCAACGTCGAGCGGCTCACGAGCGTCGACGCGGCGGCGCGCGTGCGACTACCCTGCCCACCCAGGGGCACGACTGGAGCGACGATGAGCGATCGATCGAACACCGCGAGCGACACGGAAGGCAACGCGGAGCAGCGACGGATCGAGCACGAGGCGGCGGCCTACCGGCGCTTCGGTCCCTACCTCAGCGAGCGCCAGTGGGGGACCGTGCGCGAGGACTACAGCGCCGGCGGGGACGCGTGGGGCTACTTCCCGCACGAGCACGCGCGCTCGCGTGCGTACCGCTGGGGCGAGGACGGCCTCGCGGGCATCAGCGACCTGCGCCAGCTGATGTGTCTGTCGATCGCGGTGTGGAACGAGCGTGACCCGATCCTCAAGGAGCGCCTCTTCGGGCTCACCAACGCGGAGGGCAACCACGGTGAGGACGTGAAGGAGGTCTACTACTACCTCGACGCGACCCCGAGCCACGCGTACCTGAAGTACCTCTACAAGTACCCGCAGCGCGCCTACCCCTACGCCGAGCTGCTCGAGCGCAACGCGCGCGCGGGCCTCGCCGTCCGCGAGGTCGAGCTCGAGGACACCGACGCGTTCCTGGACGACCGCTACTTCGACGTCTTCGTCGAGTGGGCCAAGGCGGGACCGAGCGACATCGTGCTGCGCATCACCGCGCACAACCGCGGGCCCGACGACGCGCCGCTGCACGTGCTGCCGCACCTCTGGTTTCGCAACACCTGGAGCTGGGATGGCAGCGCGCGCCCGAGCGTGCACCTGCACGAAGGCGCGATCGCCGCGGAGCACCCCGACGTCGGACGCTTCACCTTTCGCAGCGAGCAGCCCGAGCGCGAGGCGCTCTTCACCGACAACGACAGCAACGCCGCCCGGCTCTGGGGCGCGCCCGACGTGCTGTGCGCCAAGGACGCGTTCCACGATCGGGTGATCGACGGACGCCTCGACGCGGTGAGCGCGCTGCATCGCGGCACCAAGGCGTGCTTCTGGGATCGCAGCAACGTGCCCGCGCGCGGGAGCGTCAGCCTCACCTACCGGCTGACCGAGTCGGACGCGTCACCGGTCGACTCCTCCGACGCCGTGCTCGAGGCGCGGCGCGCCGAGGCCGACGCGTTCTACGCGGGCCTGGGCGCGGACCTCGACGGCGAGCGAGCGCGCGTCCTGCGTCAGTCGCTCGCTGGGATGATCTGGGGCAAGCAGCGCTACCGCTACGACGTGCGGCGCTGGATGGAGGGCGACTCCGCGCAGCCGCCTCCGCCGAAGGAGCGAGCGGACCTGCGCAACGGCGCGTGGGAGCACCTGCATGCGAGCGACGTCCTCTCGATGCCCGACAAGTGGGAGTACCCCTGGTTCGCGGCGTGGGACCTCGCGTTCCAAGCGCTGCCCTTCGGGCTGATGGATCTGTCGTTCGCCAAGGAGCAGCTCCTGGTGCTCACGCGCGAGTGGTACCTGCACCCGAACGGACAGCTCCCGGCGTACGAGTGGAAGTTCGAGGACGTGAACCCTCCGGTGCACGCGTGGGCCGGATGGAAGATCTACAAGATGGAGGAGCACGCGCGCGGCGCGGGCGATCGCGTGTTCCTCGAGGCGCTCTTTCACAAGCTCCTGCTCAACTTCACCTGGTGGGTGAACCGCAAGGACGCCGCCGGGCGCAACATCTTCCAAGGGGGCTTCCTCGGCCTGGACAACATCGGTGTCTTCGATCGCTCCTCGCCGCTGCCCACCGGAGGCCACCTCGATCAGTCCGACGGCACCGCGTGGATGGCCGCGTACTGCTTGCAGCTGATGCGCATCGCGCTCGAGCTCTCGCGTGACAACCCGGTGTACGAAGAGCTCGCCACCAAGTTCTTCGAGCACTTCTTGCGCATCGCGCAGGCGATGACGGCGCTCGGCGGCCACGATCACGGCCTGTGGGACGAGACCGATGGCTTCTTCTACGACGCGCTGCACCTCCCGAACGGGCAGGTGAAGCCGCTGAAGCTGCGCTCGATGGTGGGGCTCTTGCCGCTCTTTGCGGTCGAGGTGCTCGAGCCCGAGATGCTCGAGGCCGCGCCTGCGTTCGCGCAGCGGCTCGACTGGCTCTTCGCGCACCGCCCCGATCTCGCGGGGCTGGTGTCCCGCTGGAGCGAGCCGGGTCGCGGGGAGCGGCGCTTGCTCTCGCTCCTGCGCGGCAGCCGGATGAAGCGCCTCTTTCGGCGGATGCTCGACGAGACCGAGTTCCTCTCGCCGCACGGCATCCGCGCGATGAGCCGCGCGCACCACGATCAGCCCTACGTGCTCAGCTACCAAGGAGGCCGGGTGGAGGTGCGCTACGAGCCCGCAGAGGCCAATGGTCGCCTCTTCGGCGGCAACTCGAACTGGCGCGGTCCGGTCTGGTTCCCGGTGAACTTCCTGCTCATCGACGCCATGCACGAGTTCCACCGCTACTACGGCGACGACTTCCGGATCGAGTGCCCCACCGGCAGCGGCCACTTCGTCTCGATCGCCGAAGCCGCCGACGAGGTCAGCAGGCGCCTGGTGTCGATCTTCTTGCCCGGTCCCGATGGCGCCCGCCCGTTCCACGCGCACATGCCCGCGTACGCGCTCGACCCCCACTTCAAGGATCACCTGCACTTCCACGAGTACTTCCACGGCGACACCGGACGCGGCGAGGGCGCGAGCCACCAGACCGGATGGACCGGCTTGGTGGCCAACCTGATCCTCAAGCGCGGCATGCGCGGGATCTGATCGCCGTCCGGGCCGTCGTGCGCCGCGCGAACGAAGCCGAGACGCGCGCGGCTTGCGTGGGGCGGCAACAAGCAGGCGCGGCACGGGCGCCACACGTCGCGCACGAGTTCGCCCATGTGCGCGCGGCGCGCCGCTTGCGACGTGCCTCGTCCCGCGGCGACGTCGCCCGGCACGAAGGAGACTCTCAGCGATGACGAAGCACCACGGAAAGACCACCCCCACCGAGGCCCCTGGCAGCGAGCAGGAGCGCGCGCACGTGCGCGACGTCCTCGGCGAGTTCTCCACCGTCATGTTGCTCACCGGCGGCATGGGGAAGGATCTCCGCAGCGCGCTCGCGCGGCCGATGAGCATCGCGCACCGCGAGGACGACGGCTCGCTGTGGTTCATCACCGGCCACGAGAGCGAGCGCACCGAAGACGCCCGCACCTCGGGCCTGGGCCACGTCACCGGCCAGTCGAGCACCCGGTTCATCTCGCTGTCGGGTCGCATCGAGGAGTCGCGCGATCGCGCCGACATCGACAAGGCGTGGTCGAAGATGGCCGACGCGTGGTTCCCCGAGGGCAAGTCCGATCCGCGCGTCGCCGTGCTGAAGTTCCATCCGAGCGTCGCCGAGCTGTGGGACGTCTCCGGCACCAAGGGGCTGCGCTTCTTGCTCGAGACGGGCAAGGCGCTCCTCACCGGCGAGCCTCCCAAGCCGAGCGACGGGCAGCACGAGCGCGTCCGCATGGCGTGACGGCGACGCGATGACGGATGACGCGGGGGCGAGGTCGCCGGACGCCGGCCTCGCCCCCACCGCGAGCAAGGGATACGGTCCCGCGATGCTCCGCCCCGCGCTCGTCGGACTTCTTTGTCTCGCCACCGCGTGCAGCGGCGGCGCCCTCTCGCTGCGTCGGGTGGTGCTCTACCAGAACGGCGTCGGCTACTTCGAGCGGCGCGGCACCACGACCGAGGGCGCGCTGTCGATGACCTTCGCGTCGCACGAGGTCGACGACGTGCTCTCGACCCTCACGGTGCTCGACGCCGCGGGAGGCGAGACCGTCGGCTCGGCGTCGGTGCCTGCGCGCGCCGACGGCGAGGGCGACGTCCGCCTCGATCTGCGCTTCGTCGATCAGCGATCGCGATCGCTGATCGTGAGCTACGCGGTCCCCACGCCCGCGTGGCGCGCGGCCTACCGCATCGTCTTGCCGGAGCATCCGGGCGAGCGCGCGACCTTCCAGGCCTGGGCCTTGGTGCACAACGCCTCCGCCGAGCCGTGGGAGCGCGTGGCGCTCTCGCTCGCGACGCGCGCGCCGTTCTCGTTCGCCGTCGATCTCCGCACGCCGCAGTTCGTCCCGCGGCCCGACGTGACGGGTCACATGGTGACGCCCGTGCTCTCCGGCGCGGTGCACGCGGACCGTGGCGCGGGGGGCGACGAAGACGGAGACGGCGTCGCCGACGTGCGCGACGTGTGCCCCGCCGCGCCGGAAGATCGCGACGGCTTCGAGGACGAAGACGGCTGCCCCGATCCCGACGACGACGGCGACCGCATCGCGGACCGCGACGATCGGTGCCCCCGCGAGCCCGAGACCTACAACGGGACCGAGGACGAAGACGGCTGTCCGGATCGAGGCCGCGTCGTGATCAGCGAAGACGCGATCCAGATCCTCGAGCAGATCTACTTCGCCGATCGCTCGGCGGAGATCGACGAACGCAGCCAGCCCGTGATCGACGCCGTCGCCGCGACGCTGATCGGCAACCCCCAGATCACCGGCGTCCGCATCGCGGGGCACACGGCGCCGGGCGAGCCCGACGCCTGGGCGTTGTCCGCCGAGCGCGCGGGCGCGGTGCGGGCGGCGCTGATCGCGAGCGGGGTGGACTCGAGCCGGCTCGTCGCCGAGGCGTTCGCCGCGACCCAGCCCATCGACCCGCGCGCCACGGCGGATGCGCTGGAGCGCAACCGGCGGGTCGAGTTCCACCTCGAAGCCGAGGCGCCCGCGGGCGGCGCCATCACCGCGGGCGCTGCGCTTTCGTCCACCGCGAGCGACGCGGCGGTCCGAGGCCCCGAGGGCGACGTGCGCTTCGAGCTGAGCGCGCCCGTCACGGTGCCCGCCCACTCCAGCGCGCTGGTGACGCTCTTCTCGACACCGGTCGACGGCAGCGAGGTGCTGCTCTATCGCCCGGACGCCTCCGCGTTCGGCAGCGCGCTGCATCCCTACCGCGCCGCGGAGATCACGATCCCGAGCGAGCTCACGCTCATCGCGGGCACCGCCGCGGTCTACGCGCGCGGCACGTTCGTCGGAGAGGGCCTCATCGATCACGCGGAGCCGGGCGAGCGCTCGACGATCCCGTTCGGCCTCGACGAGACCACGACGATCGAGGTGCGCGCACAGGACGCCACCGAGCCCGTTCGCATCGTGTCCGCTGCAGGCGACTCGCTGCGTGTGGAGGATCGTCGGGTGCGCACCACGACGTACGCGATCGATCCCGGCGGCGACGCGCCGAGCCTGCTCGTCTTGCACCACCCGCGGCAGCCGGGGACCGAGCCGCGCGATCTGCCGCCGCGCGCCGAGCTCCGCGCGAACCTCTTGGTGCTGGGGGTGCCGATCACCGCCGGGACCGCCAGCACGTTCGAGGTCGCGGAGACGAGCAGCACCATCCGGGTGGTCTCGGTGCTGCGGACCGACGTCGCGATGCTGACGGCCTACCTCGACGGCAGCGCGATCGATCCCGCGATCGCTGGCGTGCTCCGCGGCGCGCTGCGTCATCGCGAGGCGCTGGAGACCGCGCAGACGTCCCTCGATGCGCTGCGCAGCGAGCTCGCCGACGCCGGGAGCCGCACCGCCGAGCTGCGCGCGAACCTGCGCAGCGTGACCTCGGCGGACCTGCGGCGGGCGCTGGCCGAGCGGCTGCGCGAGGCCGCGGCGACCAGCGAGCGTCTCTCGTCGCAGATCGCGACCGTGAGCGCACAGGTCACGGCGCTGCGCGTCGCGCTCGCCGAGTCGCTCGCGGGCCTGCGCATCGACGAAGCGGACGCCGCGCCCCCTCGCTGACGTCGCGCGCGGTGTAGTCTCGACGCGCGCGGGCTGGACACCGGCGCATTCGGCCCGACAACGAGGCGCCCGGAGACCCCACGATGAGCGACGAGAGCAGCTACACGCCCCCCAAGGTCTGGACCTGGAACAAGAACAACGGCGGCCAGTTCGCCAACATCAACCGACCGGTCGCGGGCCCGACCAAGGACGGCGAGCTCCCCGTCGGCAAGCACCCGCTGCAGCTCTACTCGCTCGCGACGCCGAACGGGGTGAAGGTGACCGTGATGCTCGAGGAGCTGCTCGAGGCCGGGCACACGGGCGCCGAGTACGACGCGTGGCTGATCAAGATCAACGAGGGCGATCAGTTCACGAGCGGCTACGTGGCAGCGAACCCCAACTCGAAGATCCCGGTGATGGTGGATCACACCACCTCGCCCCCGACGCGGGTCTTCGAGTCGGGCTCGATCCTGCTCTACCTCGCGGAGAAGTTCGGCGCGTTCTTGCCGAAGGATCCGGCGCAGCGCACCGAAGCGCTCAACTGGCTCTTCTGGCAGATGGGCAGCGCGCCGTACCTCGGCGGCGGCTTCGGACACTTCTACGCCTACGCGCCGATCAAGATCGAGTACGCGATCGATCGCTTCGCGATGGAGACCAAGCGCCAGCTCGACGTGCTGAACCGCAACCTGAGCGAGCGCGAGTTCATGGCGGGCAGCGAATACTCGATCGCCGACATGGCCATCTGGCCCTGGTACGGCGCCGTGGTGAAGGGCTTGGTCTACGGCGCCGGAGAGTTCCTCTCCGTGCACGAGTACCCCCACGTCATCCGCTGGACCGATCAGATCGCAGCGCGCCCCGCGGTGAAGCGCGGCCGCATCGTCAACAAGGCGTGGGGAGACGGCGAGCAGCTCCTCGAGCGCCACAGCGCCGCCGACTTCGAAGGCAAGATCGGCTGACGCTCAGGCGGCGTTATCGATGCGCGCCTCGGGCTCAGAGCCCGACGTCGACCGCGCAGAAGCACGGCGGCCCATCGCACGGGCGGCCCGTCGGGGTGAGGCATTGCTCCGACGCGGTGCAGTCTCGGTCGTAGGAGCAGGTCGCCCAACAGGTGTTCGAATTGGGGTCGCACGCCGTACGCCCTGGGCAGTCCCCTGTCGTGTTGCATGCGAGGCGACAGCTGGTGCTGCCCTCGGTTGGTACACAACGCTCCTCCGGTGGACATGCGCGCATCGGCGGCTCGCACGCAAAGCGAGTGCAGACGCCGGCAGCGGAGCACTCGTGCCCGGCTGCGCAGTCCGTGTCGGCCAGACACCCATCGCCGGTGGTCGGGAGGGTGTCCGGCGTGTCGTGCGCGCAGCGGCCCGTCGCGCGATCGCACCGCAGCCCGCCAGCGGTGCTCGGCGCAAACGTCCCGTCGCTCAGTGGCGCGTATTGGCAGTCCGCGTCGTCGTCGCAGCTCGGTACACAGAGCGCGGTCCGAGGGTCGCAGGTGAGACCTGATGGGCAGTCGCCCGGTGTCCCGAACGAGGGAGCGCAGCGTGGGCGACAGACCGGACGGGTGTACACGCGGCCACTTCCGAAGGGCAGCTCGGTGCTGCATCCAGCGCACGGGCCGCACGTGTCGGCCTCCGGGTCACACTCGCGGCTGCACGACGCCTCACCGAGCGCGACGGTCGCACCGTCGCTCAACACGGCTTCGGGGGCGGGCAGGCACAGTAGCGCCGTCGTCGGGTCGCAGACCTCCTCGACACAGGGCACGCCGAGCAACCCTCCAACGCACATGGGCGCGTCAACCAGCACCCTCGCGTCGGCGTCGAAGTCCGGAAGCGGAGCGCCGACGTCGGACGGCCCCGCGTCGCAAGGCTCCGGTCGGGCGCACGAGATGCAGCTCATGGGCGCCGGATCGCAACGGCGAGGCGTGGGCGTTCCACATCCGCACCCCTCGCATCCGATGCCGAGGATCCCGCACATCCACAGCAGACCGACCGCGCCGACCGCTTGCACGACGACGCGTCGCAAGTGCCTTCTCCCACGCTCCGTTCGCATCGCTTCCTCCATCCCCGACCCACTGTCGGTGCGATGGGCACAAGCGAGCACCGTGCCATGCCGTGCATACACCGCATCGGGATGTCGGCTGGCAGCGGACCGAGACAGCGCGATCACGGTGTGCGACGCCTTCACGGTGAGACCATCCGAGGCCGCGCGACGGATGCCGGTGCTCACTCAGCGCCGAGCGCTCGCAGACGGCGGGTCAGGCGGTATTCGCGATGCGGGCGGAGCCCAGCGTCGTGGCGATCAGCGTGAGCACCGCGAAGACCAGCGCGAGCGCGAGGCAGTAGCCGGACTCGGCGACGCCGACCATCGCCATCGCGCGATCGGGCGCGCCGAGGATCGCCTCGAAGCTGCGGATGACGCCCATCACGAAGCCGAGCGCGCCGGCCGCGAGCGTCAGCAGCGTGCTCGACACGACCAACGGAATGAAGCGGCGCTCGGGCCGCACGGAGAAGAGCGCCGCCGCCGCGAGCGAGAGAACGCCGAAGAAGAGGGTGGGGAACATGCCCCAGCCACCGGACTCGAGTGCCTGCATCATGGGAACCTCCTGGGTCCCTTCGACACCCGCGTCGCGTTCACGTTCCGGGGGTCTTGTGTCGGTCGACGGGCGCAGAGAGAATCGCGGCGTACCGAGGCACGGAGGTCCGCATGCTCGCAGGGCTCTTTCAGGTCGGTGGTCTACTCGGGATCCTGGGCAGCGGCGCCGCGCTGTACATCACATGCGGCGGCGACGATGGGTTCGGCCAGTTCATGCGCGGCATCGACGACGCATTCGACCACGAGGACTCGCGCATGGCCGCCCTCGCGCTGCTCGCGAGCGTGATCGTGTTCATCGTCGGCATCGTGCAGGGCTCCCGAGATCAGAAGGCGAAGGCCGCAGCGAAGGCCAAGGCCGCAGCGACCCCGCCGACCTGAGCACGCGGGGTGATCGCGACCTGTTCTGGACGCCTCTGCCGAGGCACACTCCTCCGGTGACGGCGGCTCCGAAGCTCGCGACCTACGCCGACCTCCTCGCGCTTCCAGAGGGCGTGCGCGCGGAGTTGATAGCGGGCGTCGTCGAAGTGCTGCCCGCACCCCGCCCGAGACACGCCAACGTGCAGCGGGCGCTCGGACGCTTCGTCGGCGGGCCGTTTCACGACGACGACGGCTTCGGCGGACCGGGGGGGTGGTGGATCTTCTTGGAAGTCGACGTCTCGCTCACACCGGGCGACGTCGTGCGCCCCGACCTGTCCGGTTGGCGCCGCGACCGCCTCTCGCAGCCCGACGTCCGACCGCTGACGGTGGTGCCCGACTGGGTGTGTGAGATCGCGTCTCCCAGCACCGCGAGCCGCGACCGAGTCATCAAGCGCCGCCTCTACGCGCGGTCCGGCGTCGCCCACTACTGGATCGTGGATCCCGTAGCTCGATCGATCGAAGCGATGACGCTACGCGACGGGGCATGGATGGAGACCGGGGTGTACGGCGAGGACGACCTCGCGCGGATCGCACCGTTCGAGGCGGTCGAGATCCCCGTCGGCCGCCTCTTCCTGCCGAGGGACTTCGTCGCGGTCGACGACGGCGAGTGAGCCGGCGTCAGTCGACTCACGCGCGGCGAAAGTGGTGGACCACTTCCACCACCGAGCGACAGGACGTCGCGTCGCAGCCCTCGGGTGTGACCAGGTAGCGGGCACGGAGGGTGAATCCGGCGCGGTCGTCGTCGAGCGCGAAGGGCAGATCGGACGCGACATCCCACGATGGCAACGGCTCGACCGCGGAGAGCCCGTCGTCCTCGGAGAGCGGGTAGCCGCCCAGCTCGCTCGACACGTCGATCGCCGCGTGGTGGCACTCGGCCCAAGGTGGCGCCGGGGTCACCAGCGCAGGCCCGCACCGACAGACGGACGGATCCTCTTCCGCGAGCTCGACGTGAGCGTGTACCCGCAAGGCGAACACCCCCTCTCCAATCGCTCCTAGCAGATGTCCCTCGGAGAACGTCAGCTCCGTCGCGACGCGAGCGTCGTCGAGCGGAGAAGCGACGTAGGTCCCATCGATCACGGAGACCGACGCGACGCGATGGAAGAAGTCGCCTTCGAGGAACGACTTCGCGTAGAGCGTCGGCGCGGACGCCCCACACAGGCAGGTGCGTGGATCAGGGGCGCAGCCCGCGACCACGAGCGAGATCAGCGACGCGATGAGCACACGGGGCACTCGGAGACGCAGAGCAGGTCTCGTGCCCAGCGGACCGTGCGACGAAACGGGTGGCAACCCGCCTCGTGCGTCACGACGCGCACGCTGCGCCGTCAGAGCGACGCATTCGGTCCGCATGGGCGACTCGCCGCTCGCCTTTCGAGCGGGGCCTGAGGCACGCTCTCGCGCGGAGGTCATCCATGGAAGGTTGGAAGCTGGTGTTGGCGGGCGGCGCGATCGCGCTCGCGGGAATGGCGGTGGGCGCGGGGCTCTTCGGAGCGCAGCCGGCCACGGCGCAGACGACGGGTGCGTGGCGCGACTGCTTCGTCGCGCGACAGGAGTCCGTCGACACGAACGGCTCGGGCATCACCGAGCGCGTCGATCTCAGCCACGCCGTGCTGGTGCCCGCGGGCTACGTGCCCGTCGGTGGCGGTGGCCTCGGCTGGGGCGACGGCAACCCGACCTCGACCGTCGTGCTCTGCCGTCACTGAGCGTGCTGCGTGGTCACTCGCGGGACGAGGGGACGTCGACGTCCTCGTCGGTCGCGCGAGGCGCCACGCCTTCGCTGGGCTCGGCTCCCTCGAGCTGCTCGGGCATGAGCGCGCGGAGCGCTTCGGTCGCGTCGGTGCACAGCGTGCTGTCGTGCCCATAGGGCCCGGTCGGGAGGGCCTCCATCGCGCCGGGGTCGACGGTCTCGGCCTCCGCGAGCGTGTCGCTGATCGTGTTCGCGTCCGATGCGCGATCTCGGCCGGGCGTGTCCTCCACGGCGGCCGCTTCGGTCTCGACCTCGCTCGCACCCCGTCCGCAGCCGATCAGCGCGGTGCACAACAGGAGTCCGAGCGCGCGGCGGAGCATGGCGCAGGGTACGCCCGTTCGGTCACCGATCTGTCCTGCCATGCAGCAGGCACAGCGCAGCCCGAACACGGCGGGTGCGCGCAGAGCTGCCCGTACCGGCCCACGTGGCCTTGCCCAGCAGGTGCGCAGCGCGACGACTCGCGATCACGTCGACGTCCAGCGCGGCCAATCCATCGCGGCTCGCGCGGTGGAGGAGCGCGCGGATGTGCTCGTAGTCGCGCCGCGGGATCTGCGCCTCGTGATTGATCACCAGGCCGCCGAGCAGCTGGCGCTGGTGGGGGCGCATCCAGCGGGTCTTGTGCGTCGCGATGGCGAAGCCCTCCTCGCGCGCGATGACGGAGACCGTGTCTTCGAAGCGCGAGCGCTGGTGATCCGCGCGATCGAACGAGAACGCGAGATCGTCCGCGTAGCGGGTGTAGCGAGCGCCGAGCGCCTCGGCCAAGCCGGCGAGCCGTAGATCGAGGCGGAACGCGGCGAGGTTCGCGAGCGCGGGCGAGGTCGGCGCGCCCTGCGGCAGGTGCGGCGCCCGAAGGCGCATGCCCTCGCGGATCAGCCGCCCTTCTGGCTCGCGAGGGTCGCGGGGACGGCGCCGGATCACGCACGACGGAGTGCGCGTCGTGCACAAGCCCGCGAGCGCGCGCGCGACCTCGTCCGAGCCGCCGAGCTGGCGGAAGATCCCCTGCACCCGACCGGCGTGGATCGAGCCGAAGAAGTCCTCCAGGTCGAGGCGCACCACGAGCGGCCGCGCGACGTGTGGCGCGACGAACGTCTCGATCGAGTGCCCGCGCACGAAGCCGTGCGCGCTCGGGTGCGTCGACACGAGCGCGAGCAGCCGATCGAGCACCCGCCGCTGCGCCGCCTTCAGCCGGGGCTTGGGCGACTCGAGCAGGCGCGCGCCGCCGCTCGCCTTGGCGATCCAAGTGAACGCGTAGTGCCCCTGGCGCGGATCGGCGCGCGCGCTCATCCCGCGGCGATCGACGAGCGCATCGAAGTGGGCAGCATCGAGGTCCAGGTGCGCGATCAGCGTGCCGACGGTCGCGGGGAGATCGAGCGCGCGCGCGCGCTCGGGCGGCTGCGCGGCCGCGACGGGCCAACGCGGGACCAGGCCTCGCCCCTGCGTCGCCCGGACCGCCTTGGCGCGGAGGCTCGCGCCGAGCACCCCGCTCTTGATGATCGCCGCGACGAGCAGCGCCGGCGCGTGGTGGGGCGGCCTCACGAACGCGGTGCGCACGGACCGCACCCACACCGTCACGGACGCGCGCGGCGTGAGCTCGAGCACCTCGAGCGCCGCCGCCTTCATCGCGCGCTCGGACCAATTGGCGAGCCAACGAAACGCCAGCGCCGTGGCGAGCGCGTCTCGATGGCGCTGTGCTCGACCCATCATCGGCGCGGATGATAGCGTCGCTGGGCCCGCGACGGGCACGAGCCGCTCTCGATCGCGAGAGCACTCCGAGGCTTCCTCGGGGTCGCACCCTACCCAGCACTCGTCGCACGACCAGCGCGCCACCTCGTGGCGGCCGGGTCGTGCAAGGCAAGAAGAGTCGTCCCGTCGCGGGCCTCTTCTCGAGGCGCGGTCTCCTTGCCCGGGTGTTCGCGCTCGCGGGCGCGGAACGCCATCAATGAAACGTCGTCTGCAGCAGGGCGACGACGCGGGGCCAGTCCATCTGCACCGCAAGGTCGAGCGCCGTCTTGCCGCTCCTGGTCCGTCGGCTCGCATCCGCCCCTTCCTCCAAGAGCACGCGGACGCAGCCAGCGCTGCCTCCGAGCGCGAGACTGTGCAGCGTAGTCAGACCGTCAGGGCCCACGTCCTCGAGGTAGCCCTGGCGGTTCCGGGCGATCTCACGGGCGAACTCGGCCGCCACGTTCTCGCTCATCGGATGCTCCGCCTCCGGGTCAGCCGGCGGTACCGCGGTGCCAAGCCACCGCGCCACCAAGCCCGGCCGCTTTGCGCTCGAGTCGGGCACGAGCGGCACGACATCGGGGTCGCCGAAGTCGAAGCCCCACGCCGTGTCGTGACTCGAGCGTTGACTCGGCGCCATGTTCTTGCGCAGCGCTTGGATCGTGAACCCGCCGTACACCTTCCCCCGTTGCACGTACATCCAGTCGTCGATCTCCGCCGGCGTGAGGGTCACGACGTCGCCCGCCTTCACGGAGCGAACGTGGTTGGGCTCGTTGAGAAGGGTCGCTGAGAGGAGATCACCATCGAACGCAATGTCGCCGAGCCACATGTGTTCTGTGTTCCCGTCGGCGTCGGCGAAGGGCGCCTTGATCGCCGAGAGCTCGAGCCCGGGGATGATCCGTCGGTACTCCCACGTCAGCTCACGCCAGAGGTACTTGAAGGAGCGACGGGCTCGTCGCGTGGCGTCGGCCATCGCGCCATCGAGCTGCGGCGCGTAGAAGACCTTGCTCTTGGGCTCTGTCACGCCGCAAGCATCTGCTCAGGCACGCCGAATGACAAACACACCTCTCGCTCACGGCGCGGAGCGTGGCGATGGGTCATGCCTAGGCCGCACCCAGAACAAGAGCGGCAGCGAGAGCAGCGATGCGCCCGCGAGCACGGCGAACGCGAGCGGATAGCCGCTGCTCTGCACCAGCCTCCCAGCGACGAGCGCGGACCACGACTCGCAGCCGTTGGTCGCGCCCATGAACGCCGAGAACTGGGTCGCCGCGAGCGCAGGCGACGTGAGCGACATGAAGAGCGCGTACGACGAGGCCGTGAGCGCGCCGAGGCCGAAGTACGTCGCGATCAGACACGGCAGGGGATGGGGGATCGTGAGCGCGAGCAGCAGCACGGTGAGCGCCACGACGACGACGCCGAGCGCCGTCGCGCGCCGCGCCCCGAGGCGATCGGTGAGCGCCCCGCCCGCGAGCGAGCCGATCACCATCGCGAACACGGCGGGCAAGAAGAGGAGCGTGCCGACTTCAGCCTCCGTGTAGCCCGCGTCGATCAGCAGCACGCCCGCGAGCGCTCCGACCGCCTCGAACGCGGCGCCCGCGGTGAGCGCGATCCCCAAGCCCAGCCACGTGGTGCGCAGGGTGAGCACGCGCCACAGCTCGCGGCCGAGCGGCCCGCGTGGGGGTCGGGTCGCGTGCTCCGGAGGCTGGACGACGATCGCGAGCGAGCCGAAGACGATCAGCCACGCGGCGATGCCGAAGACCACGGCATCGAGGCCCACGCTGCTCAGGACGAGCAGCGCGCCCGCGCCGAAGACCGATCGACCGAGGAGCATCCCCGCCTGCATCCAGCCGTTCAGCCGCCCGAGCTCGGCCTCGGGCACGCTGCGGATCGCGAGCGCGTCGATGCCCACGTCTTGGGTCGCGCCGCACATCGCGTGCACCACGAGCAGCCAGCGCAGCGTCGGGAGCGACGCGGAGGGATCGAGCCAGAGCAGCGGCAAGAGCGTGAGCAACATGCCGAGCTGCGAGATCGCGATCACCCACGACAGGGCACGAGGCTTCGTGGTCAGCGCATCGATGGGCGGCGCCCACAGGAACTTGAGCGCCCACGGCAAGACGAGGAGCGCGGTGAGCGACGTGATCTCGCCCACCTCGACGCCGCGCGCGCGCAGCTCGGTCGGCAAGGTCCACCAGAGAAACCCGATCGGCGCGCCCTCGCAGGCATAGAGCGCGAAGAAGAGCGCGCGGCGTCCCGTGCGTGAGGTCGGAAACCTCACTGCGTAGGGTTCGTCCCGGTCGAACACGCCGGGGCACGACGACGCGCGCGGCGCAGCGCGATCACGAGCGCGAGCGATGCGATCGCCCACCGCGCTGGCGACGACGCTCCGCCGTGCTGGGCCGTGCAGCGCCCACCGCCATCGTCGGCGTTCGAGGGCGGAGCAGGCGACGGGGCCGGCGCAGGTGGAGCCGGCGGCGGGGGCGGCGCAGGCGCGGGGATCGTCCCGATCGGGGGCGGAACACAGCGCCGCGCCCTCGCGCACTCCCCGGAGAAGCAGCTCCCGTCTGCGCCGCACTCGTACGGCGCGGTGTCGGTGCCCGGCAGCACACACACCGCGGTGTCTTGGCAGCTGCCCCCGGCGGCGCAGTCGGCGTCGGTGGTGCACGTGGGGGCGACCGCACAGTAGAAGCCGTGTCCTCGCATCGGGCGCGCCGGCGTGGCGCCGAGCGGACAGTCCATCGGGCGCGCAGGCTCGCCGGTGACGACGTCCGCGGCGGCGATGCCAGGCGACGCGAGGACGGTGAGCAAGAGCAGCGAACGAAGGACCTTCGAGGGGCGCATCCGCAGAGCGTGCCAGAAGACGAGGCTCCGGACCGCGCGCGTGCTCGACGAACGACGGAGCGCCCGGTAGGTCACGCGCGTGAGCGACCAATCCGACCTCGACGTGATCGTGAACCGCGCGATGGCGCGCCTTCGGAGCCCAGCGAGCGCCGAGCTCGGCGCGCTCGTCGATCTCTTGATCGACGCAGCGCTCGCGCGCCCGATCGATGGCGCCATCGACGCCGAGCGCGTGGTGGCCGCGAGCATCGAGGTGCTCGAGGCCGAGCGCATCGCGCGCGCGTTGGGCGAGCTCGTCCGGCCGGCGTGGGACCGGCAGCGCGCGCTCGTGGAGAAGCGCGGCGACCGCGTCGAAGACTGGCTGCCCGACGAGGGTCGCGCGCTGCTCGACGAACTACTCGCCGACGCGCAGGTGCCCAAGGGCGCGTGGGCCAAGAAGATCGTCGATGCCGGCGAGGTGAAGGAGCTGCTCGCGCCGGTCCTGCAAGAGACGCTGCTCGCGTTCGCGCAGAAGATCCCGCTCGTGAGCGCGGTCGGCGCGGTGGACGAGGACAGCAAGGCGGGCAAGGCCGCCGGCAAGCTCTTCGGCCTGGCCAAGGGCATCGCGCAGAACGCCGGTGAGCGCGCGGGCAAGCTCGCCGATCTCGGGCGCGGCGTGCTCGGAGGGATCGGCGGCGAGATGGAGAAGCGCGTGGCCAGCGCCGCGCGCGACTTCACCCACGGCGCCTTCGAGCCGCTCGAGGCCACCTTCATCGCACGTCTGCGCTCGGACGAGGGCCAGGCGATCCTGCTCCGAATGCGGCAGCGCGCCGTCCGCACGATCCTCGCGGCGCCCGCGGCCGAGCTCGCTCGCGATCTCGACAGCTTGCCTGCGGCCAAGCTCGATCGGCTCGTCGCGCACGCGATCGCGTTCGGCGTGCGCCGCCCCGAGCTCGCCGAGATGCTGCGTGCCGAGGTGAGCGCGTTCGTCGCGGCGCAAGCAGGGCGCTCGGTCGGCGAGGCGCTGCAGATCTGGGGCCTCCGCGAGCTCGCGGTGCGCGAGGCGCGCGTCGAGCTCCTCGCGATCGCCGAGCGCGCCGCGAACGACGCCCGCGCCGAAGCGTGGCTACGCGAGCTGCTGCGCCCCTGACGCGCCAGCGATTCATCGACAGCAACTCAATCGAGGCAGTCTTCGTCGACCTCGTCGTCGCAGTCGTCATCGAGGCCGTTGCACACCTCGCCGTGCGGCGTGCACGTGGGGACGGCGCAGCCGTACGCGACCGAGAGCCGCGTGATCACGCCGCGGCGCAGATCGTCGCAGGCCGCGCCCTCGAGCGTGATGGTGTTGCTGACGGCGTCGTAGCTCCAGCCATCGGCCCCGTCGCGGGGGAGCTCGGCGTCGTTCGCGAACACGTGCAGCTCCGAGGGATCGGGCGGCACGCTGTCCAGCGTGATGGTGCAAGAGATCGAAGGAAACACGATCGCGTCGAGCACGCTGTCCAACGACGCGCCGTCGGCGGCGAGGTAGTACGAGGGCGGGCCCGCGGGGTTCGCCAGGCCACCCGCGATGGCGAGCGCTTCGAGGTTGCTCGCCGCAGCGCCGCTGGTCGTCTCCGATCCGAAGCCGATCGCCGCCGTGCGGATGCCCGCGGCGGCGAGGCGCATCCCGACGTCCGTCATGCTCGCGTCGTTCGCGCCGCAGCTCGCGGCGCCGTCGGTCAGCAAGATCACGAACCGCTCACGGCCCGCGTCACCCAGCTCGGGCAAGAGCAGCGACGCCTCGAGCGCCTCGTCCGTCGGCGTCTGGTGCGGTTGGATGTCGCCCATGTCGCACCAGTGGAAGGGCTCGACGTCGGACGTGAGCAGCGCTGCGTAGACCGCCGCGGCGGTTCCTGCAGCGGGCGCGACCTGCGCCGCGGGCACGTCGCCGCAGCCCTCGAGCGCGTTGGGGAACGCCATCAAGCCCCAGCGCACCCGCGTGGGGAAGCGCTCGGTCAGCCGCCGCACCGCCTCGCGCGCGATGTTCCACCGCGTCGTCGGATCTTCGGGGCCGGTCCCGAAGCCGCCGTCGGTGACGGTGCGCCGCATCGAGCACGAGCGATCGATCACCACGAGCACGTTCGGCGGGTTCAGCGTGATGGGCACGTCGCCGCCCCCGCACATGCCATCCGTCGGTACGTCGGTCGCGGGCGGGACGTCGCTCGAAGGGGCATCGATCCCGCCGCCATCGCCCATCGCCGCGTCGACCGCGAGCTGGCAGCGATCATCGAGGCAGACCTGCCCCCGATCGCAGTCGGCGTTGACCTCGCATGGCCCGTCGATCGTCGAGGTCGAGCAGCTGCAGCCCGCGAGACCGAGGACGATCGAGATGCCTGCGGAGAGAAGGAGTCGGGACACCATCGCGCGATGATAGCCGCACCCCGCGGATGGCGCGCGGCAGCTCGCTCGCGTACACGTCCGCGCGATGCGTGACGCGCTCAGCAAGTCCATGGGTCCGATCGAATTCTCCGACCTGCGGGCGCACCTGGTGCGCGGCGCGGTGATCGTGGTGGACGCGACGCTCGATCTGCTCGAGGTGGGCGAGGCCGTCGCCCGCGACGACGAGGCCCGCGTCGCCGCGTGGATCGAGGGCGGTCAGATCGGCAAGCCGTCGCTCGAGACGATCGAGCGCTGGAGCAAGGCCGAGCGCTCGATGTGGACCGCGCTGGTGGTGCAGCCCTTCGTGCTGGTGCGCGAAGATCCGTCCGTCGAGGCCTGAGCTCAG
>CAYZQM010000019.1:317-8184 GCA_964480175.1 uncultured Sandaracinaceae bacterium | reverse complement strand
CAGCTCCCCAGCGCCGCCGCGCGATCGACGAGCAGCACGGCGTGATCGCGATCGAGGGCGCGCACCGCGGGCAAGTCCTCGCCGCGCATGCAGCGAGACACCACGTCGGCCTTGCTCGCGCCCACCGCCATCACCACCAGCTCGCGCGCGGCCGCGAGCGCGGGCATCGTGAGCGTGAGCCGCGCGGGCGGCGGCTTGGGTGAGTCGGTGATCGCCGCGACCCACCGCGAGCGCTCCTCCAAGAGCGCATGGCCGACGAAGAGCGAGCAGAGGTGCCCGTCGGGGCCGAGCCCTGCGAGGACGAAGTCGAGGCCGCGCTCCTCGGTCACCTCGCGCAAGGTCCGCTCGTACGCCTGGGCCGCGCTCGTCAGATCGGGCGCGTCCGCGGGCATGCGATGCACGCGCGACGTCTTCAGCACCGCCGGCATGTGCTGCGCGGCGAGCGCGTAGTTCGCGTCCGGGTGATCGGGCGGCACCGCGCGCTCGTCGCCCCAGAAGAGATCGACGCTCGCCCACTCGATCGGCGCCGCAGCGAGCAGGGGGAACACCGCGCTCGCGACCGATCCTCCGGGCAGGGCCAGCGACCAGCGATCGCGCGCGCGTGCGCGCCACGCCGCGAGCACCCGCTCGACGACGGCTTCGGCCGGACGCTGCTCGACGATCAGCTCACGCACCCGCTCACCGCGACCAGAGGCGCACGCCGCCGACGATCGCCGCGTCGTCGCGCCCGACCCTCACGTCGGGGGGCAGCTCAGCGAGGCGCTTGGTCTGCCCGCCGCCGAGCATCACGTAGTCGGCCTGCATCGCGTCGCGCAAGAGCGCGACGACCTCGGCGACGTGCTTGGTCCACTTCTTCTTACCGAGCCGCTTCAGCCCGCGCTCACCCACGTAGTCCTCGAACGTCTTGCCCTTGCGGTAGGGCAGGTGCGCCAGCTCGAGCGGATCGAGGGAGTGGTCGTCGACCATCGCGGAGCCCAGGCCGGTGCCGAGCCCGAGAAAGAGCATCCGCCCGTCCTCGTGCATCCTGATCGCCTGCAGCGCGGCGTCGTTCACGATGCGCACGGGCTTACCGAACGCCCTCGCGCAGTCCATCGCGACCCAGCCGGTCGAGAGGTTCGCGGGCTCCCGCGCGGGCTGACCCTGCTTCACGGGTCCCGGGAAGCCGAGGCTGACCCGATCGTAGCGCCAGCCCTTGCTCGCCTCCTTCACCCCCGCGACCATCTGCTCGGCGGTCATCTCGCGTCCCGACGGGACCTTCACGGGCGCTTCGTGATCGCCGAGCGCGACCTTCACGTTGTTGCCCCCGACGTCGATCACCAACGTGCTCGGGGTGCGGCTCTGGTTGCGGACGTTCAGCTTCGGCATCGCGTTCTCCTCACTTCGGGGTGTTCCAGCCGCCCACGTTCGCCGGCAGCACGTCGGCTTCCTTCGGTCCCCACGTGCCCTGCTCGTAGAGGTGCGGCTCCACGTCGTCCTCCAGCGCCGGATCGACGATGGCCCACGCGGCCTCCACGACGTCTTGGCGCGCGAAGAGCGTTCCGTCGCCCTCCATCGCGTCGCCCAAGAGCCGCTCGTAGTCGCCGAGGCGCTGGCCGCCCGGCGTCACTTCCTTCAGGTCGACGACCGAGAGCTCGACCTCGCGTCCCACCATCCCCTCGCCCGGACGCTTGGCGCGCGCGCCGATCGCGATCTGCACCTCGGGGCTGAAGCGGAAGCGCAGCGTGTTGCCGATGGGCGGCACAGCGTCGGTGAAGACGACGGGCGGCGCCTTGTTGAGCTCGACGATGACCTCGGTCGTGGTGGTCGCCATCGCCTTGCCGCTGCGCACGAAGAACGGCACGCCGGCCCAGCGCCACGAGTCCACGTGGAGCTGCAGCGCGGCGTACGTCGGCACCTTCGAGTCCTTCGCCACGCCCGCCTCGTCGCGGTAGCCGTTGAACTGGCCCCGCACCACGTCCGCCGCCGTGAGCGGGCGAATCGTCCGCAGCACCTTCGCCTGCTCGTCGCGGATCGCCTCGGGGATCGCGGACGACGGCGCCTCCATCGCCAGGTAGCTCACGACCTGCAGGAGGTGGTTCTGGATCACGTCGCGGATGACGCCGGTCTCCTCGTAGAACTTGCCGCGGCCCCGCACGCCGAACTCCTCGGCCATCGTGATCTGCACGTTCTCGACGTAGTGCCGGTTCCAGATCGGCTCCAAGAACGCGTTGGCGAAGCGGAAGTAGAGGACGTTCTGCATCGCCTCCTTGCCGAGGTAGTGATCGATCCGAAAGACACGCTCTTCGGGGAAGACGCGGTGAAGGATCGCGTTGAGCTCGCGCGCCGACTGCAGGCTGCGACCGAACGGCTTCTCGACGATCACCCTCCCCTCTTCTGCGCAGCCGGACGCGCCGAGCTTCTCGACGACGGGCCCGAACATGCTCGGGGGGATCGCGAGGTAGTGCGCGGGTCGCTGCGCGTCTCCCAGCTCCTTCTTCAGCTTCTCGAACGTGCTCAGCGCGTTGTAGTCGCCGTCCACGTAGCGCAGCTGCTTGGCGAGGATGGCGAACGCGCGCTCGTCGACCCCACCGTACGCGGTGCAGCTCGCGCGGGCGCGCTCGATCAGCTGATCCAGCGTCCAGCCGGAGCGCGCGACGCCGATCACGGGGAAGTCGAGCACGCCGCGCTTGGCCATCGCCTGGAGCGCGGGGAAGATCTTCTTGTAGGCGAGGTCGCCGCTCGCGCCGAAGAACGAGAGCGCGCCCGAGCGGATCTTGTTCGCGGTCGGCATCACTTCTCCGCCTTCGATTTGGCCGCCTTCTTCTCGAGGTGCCCTCCGAAGCCGAGGCGCATCGCCGAGAGCGCCTTGTTCTGGAACGAGTCGAGCCCGCGCGAGGCGAAGCGCTCGAAGAGCGACGCGGTGAGCACGTGGGCCGGCACGCCGAGATCGTTGGCGGCCGCGACCGTCCAGCGTCCCTCGCCCGAGTCGGACACGTGACCGCTGAAGCCATCGAGCTTCGGATCCGTGACGAGCGCCTGCGCCGTCAGATCCAAGAGCCACGAGGTGATCACGCTGCCGCGCCGCCAGAGCTCGGTGATCGCCGGAAGATCGAAGTCGTACTGGTAGTGCTCCGGGTGCCTGAGCGGTGAGGTCTCCGCGTCCTTCTCGTGGCTGGCGTTGCCCAGGTTGGCGCTCGCCAGGATGTTCAGGCCCTCGCCGAGGGCGGCCATCATCCCGTACTCGATCCCGTTGTGGATCATCTTCACGAAGTGACCGGCGCCGGGCGGACCGCAGTGCAGGTAGCCGTCCTCGGCGCTGCCCCCGAGCGCCTCGCGACCCGGGGTGCGCGGGATGTCGCCGCGGCCGGGCGCGAGCGTCTTCAGCATCGGCTCGAGGCGCTTCACCGCGGCCTCGTCTCCACCGACCATCAAGCAGTAGCCGCGCTCGAGGCCCCACACGCCGCCGCTGGTGCCCATGTCGACCGCGTGGATGCCGCGCTCGGCGAGCCGCTTGCTGCGCGCGATGTCGTCTTGGTAGTGCGAGTTGCCGCCGTCGATGAGGATGTCGTCCTTCTCGAGGTGCTGCGCGAGATCGCTCGCCACCGCGTCCGTGATGGCCGCGGGCAGCATCAAGCAGATCGCCCGCGGCGCCGGCAGCTTGCTGACGAGCTCCGCGAGCGAGCTCGCGCCCTCGGCGCCGTCCTTCACCACCTCGGCGACCGCCGCGGAGTGCACGTCGAACACCACGCAGCGATGGCCGCCGCGCATCAGGCGCCTCGCCATGTTCGCGCCCATTCGGCCCAGGCCCACCATTCCGACGTCCATCGCGTTCTCCTTGCCGCGACGCAGCGCGCGCCGCGGCGAGCAGGCTAGGCGATCTCGGCCTTCGCTGTCGAAGGCTTCTCCGGATGCGTGTCGTGGGCCCTGCCGCGGGAGACGAACTTCAGAAGCAGACGCCGTGCATGGCGTGGCAGAAAGTCGACGCGAACCGACCGCGCACCGTGAATCCAGGCGCGTCGAGCGTGAGCTCCCCTTCGATCACCGCATCGACGGGATCGGTGCAGTCGGCCACGCGGGGATCGCAGGTGCAGAAGCCGCCCGGCGGCAGCGGGCCGCGCGGATCATCGCGCGGCAGATCGTGCCGCGTGATCACGACGGTCCCCTCTGCCTCGTGACGCGTGCACCCGTCCTCGACGACCACGGCGACGGTGAACGTCCCCACCGCGCCGCCCGGGATCCCATGAACGCTGATCGCCGGATAGCGCGCGACGGGCAGGCCGGCGACGCCGCGCAGCGCAGACTCGGGCGCCAAGATCACCGACGTCACCCCGCACGCGTCGAGGAACCCCGCGAACGCGTACAGCTCGTCCACCGGGCCGAACGGAGTGCTGCCGCGCACCGAGGCGCTGGGCGCGTCCGTGCGACAGCCGTCGATCTCGGCGAGCGGTGCCGAAGGAGCACATGCGTCCGGTGACGCCGCGTCGATCGGCTCATCCACAAACAGGCCGGTTCGAGCCCCACACCCGGCGACCTCGACGAAAGCGAGCAGCGCTGCGATCCGGGCACGACGCACCGCAGGACTCTGCCACGCCCTGCGCCCTCTGCGCGTGATGCACGAACGGAGGCTCGCATCGCGAGCCGCACGACGCCCGGAGCGATCGACGACCACGCACTCGGCGACCGGCACCGTGTCGGCCACGCGAGCGCGTCGCGCGGCGGTTCACGCGAGCAGCTCGCGCCCTTGCTCGGCTCGCTGGACGAGCCCTTGGATCCGGCGACACAGGAGCGCGATGTCGAAGGGCTTGGGGAAGAGATCGACCGCGCCGAGGGAGCGCGCGAGGTCTCGCAGCCCAGGGCTGGGGGTGCCGGTGATCACCACGAACGCGGGGCGATCGGAGTGAGCGGCGCACTCCGCGATCACGTCGATGCCGGTCAGCGAAGGCATGGCCAGATCGGTGAGCACCACCGTCGGTGTCCGACCGAGCGCGCGGGCGGTCCCGAGCTCGGTGCTGAGCCGGCGTCCATCCTCGACCGCGTCCACCCGGAGGCCGCACGCCTCGAGCGCGACCACGAGCATGCGCCGGAGCGCCTCGTCGTCCTCCGCGACCAGGACGTCGAGGCGGCCGGAGATCGGCAACACGCTGTGGAAGCGGCGGCGGGGAGCGATACTCGGCATGCGCACCGCTGAGCACTCCTCGTGCCACCGCGGCCGCACGCACAACCTCCGCAATTGCGCGCTGGCAGCGTTCTGGGATCGGCGCGTTCGTGTCGCGTCGGGACAAAAACGCGACGATCCTCCTGCGCGCGCCCGCGTACTCTCCGCGGGCATGACCGACCTCTGGGGCTACGCCGATCTGCACTGCCATCCCATGGCCAACCTCGGCTTCGGCGGGGAGGTGGGCCACGGCGCGCTGATCTTCGGTCGCGCGACCGGCCCGCTCGATCAGGCGCTGCCCTGCTGCACCCACGCGCACGGGGTGCTGAGCTCGGGATCGATCCTGCCGAAGTTCCTCGATCACGCGCACGCGGGCGACGACGGCTATCCCACGTTCGAGAGCTGGCCCAGCCACGAGACCCAGATCCACCAGCAGATGTACGTCGACTGGATCGCGCGCGCGCACAAGAGCGGCCTGCGCTTGATGGTCGCCACCGCCGTGAACAACGAGCAGCTCGGCGCGCTCTTCTGCGGACCGGGCACCGACGTGAGCGACGGCCCCGCGATGGAGCGGCAGATCGACGGCATCAAGGCGATGATCCGCGCCAACGCGAGCTGGATGGCGCTCGCGACCACGCCCGCGGAGGCGCGCACCGCGATCGCGTCGGGCAAGCTCGCGGTGCTGCTCGGGATCGAGGTCGACAGCATCCTCGGCGGCAAAGCGCGCAGCGCCGCCGACTACGACGAGGCGAGCGCGCTCGCGCGCATCGACGCGCTCTTTCGCAAGGGCGTCCGGATGATCACGCCGCTGCACCTCGCGGACAACGCGATCGGCGGCTGCGCCATGTTCGACGACCGCTTCGCGCTCTCGGCGCACTACCTGAACGACGTGTACGCGCCGTCGATGGCGTCTCAGGACAAGTGGCTGCGCATCGACGAGACGAGCACCACCGCCGAGCTGGACGGCGTGCAGTTCCTGTCTGGCGGATGGGCCGAAGCCTCGAACTTGATCGCGCTCTACGGACGCGGCTTCCCGGACTACCGAGGTCTTCGCAAGGACGGGCACGCGAACGTGCGCGGCCTGAGCGCGGGCGGCCAGCACTTCCTCAAGGGCATGATGAAGCGAGGGATGCTGATCGACGTGGACCACATGTCGATGCACACGTGCGACGGCGCGCTCGATCTCGCGGAAGCGAACGACTACCCGCTCGTCAGCTCGCACATGCGGGTGCGAGGCATCGCGGTCGAGCGACCGGCGAACGTGTCGTGGGTGCGCGGCCAAGCGGACGAAGGGATGAAGAGCGATCGGCAGCTCGCGCGCCTGAAATCGCTCGGCGCGGTGATCGGCATCATCACCCACCTGGGTCCGGTGCGCGGCTTGGGCGGGAGCGACGCGGGCGGCGCGCCGCGGACCCGCAGCTACGACACCAGCGAGTCGTGGGCGACGGCGTACACCTACGTGGTCGATCACCTCGGCCTGCCGGGCGTGGGCTTGGGCACCGACTTCAACGGCTTCTATGGTCAGCCCGGCCCGCGCTTCTCGGAGAGGCACATCCCGGGCGCGGGGCTCATCCGTCATCTCGCAGAGGCGACCGGTCACGATGCGCTCGCCGCGCACTTCGCCGATCGCTTGGTGTCCATCGCAGGCGACGCGCGACCCATCGAGTACGGCAAAGACATCCTGCCGCGCATGAGCCGGGCGATCGAGCGCGCGCTCGTGGGCAAGCGCAGCTACGACCTCAACGTCGATGGCCTCGCGCACTACGGGATGGTGCCGGACTTCTTGGTCGACATCGCGATCCAGCGGGGCGGCTGGGATCGCGTCGAGCCCGTGTTTCGCTCCGCCGAGGCCGTCGTGAAGCTCTGGCAGACCTGCGTCGATCGCGCGCCGGGCATCGCCGCCTGAGCGCTCGTATCCCGCAGCGCAGCGAACCCCACACGACACGAATCACGCGATGTGCGCGCCGCGACGCCCTCGGGATGCGGCGACGCACAAGGCATGGGCCGGTCGATCGCGGGTGGTTCGTTTCGCAACGCAACACTGACCGAGGACGCATTGGTCCCGAAGTCCTCAATGATCATCGGCCTTGCGCACCGCGTCATTGGAATTTCTGGCGTTGATGCGTTGCAACACCAGATGTTGCGCCGCATCATCGCGCCTCTCTCTTTCGACGAGGATGTGATGCGACGACACACGCACTGGGCCTTGGTGGGTTTGCTCCTCTTCGGAGCGAGCGCCTGCAACAACGACACGAGCACCGACGCGGGCACCGACGCGGGCTCGACCGACACGGGCGGCAGCGACACGCCGGAGCTCGACGCACCGCCGACCGACGGCGGCGGCGTCGATGGCGGCGTCGATCCCCGAGTGGCGGCCTGCCGCGCGGCGACCGAAGCGCGCGCGGAGACCGTCGCGGGCATGTTGCCGTGGCCGATCAGCGACGCGACCGAGATGGTCCGCACCGGCGGCGACCAGGCACTCGAAGCCGACTACGCCGGTCGCTACCGCGACGATCTCGACAGCCACCCGGGCTGCGTGCCGCGCGACTCGTACGGCGACAACGTCGAGTTCTTGGTGACGGACAACGAGGCCGCCGTCGCGCCGGGCGCCCCGGCCAGCATCACGGGCTACCCCTGCGCGGCCAAGGAGTACACCCAGGACGCCGAGAACACCGACCTGCCGATCGTGATCTTGGTGCACGGCAACAGCTCGAGCGTGACCTCCTTCGAGGA
>CAYZQM010000019.1:0-307 GCA_964480175.1 uncultured Sandaracinaceae bacterium | reverse complement strand
GCGTCGCCTCCCGCGCCGGCACCGACATCAGCAGCGTCGGCGGCCTCACCTTCACCGTCGATGCGACCGCGCGCGAGCAGCTCGCCTCTGCGCTGGTCGACGACGGCTACCGCGTCATCGCGTTCGACGGTCGCACCGACCTGGTGAACACGCTCACGGACTTCAACTCGTCCAGCTCGACCGGCAACGCGTTCCGCAACGTCGACCACGGCTGGATGGTCCCGCTGCTCCAGTCGCTCATCCGCGCGGTCATCACCGAGAACCCCGGTCGCGAGGTCGCGCTCGTCGGTCACTCGCTCGGCGCCAC
>CAYZQM010000018.1:28366-42493 GCA_964480175.1 uncultured Sandaracinaceae bacterium | reverse complement strand
GCACGTGGTCGAGACGTATGACGCCGGTCAGCTCGACGACGGCTCGCCGTACGTGCTGATGGAGCTCTTGCAAGGCACGACGTTCGCCGCGCTGGTCGACGACGGTCCGCGCCTGACCGCGGGGCGCGTGGTGGGCATCGTCTGTCAGGTGCTCGAGGGCCTCGCCGTCGCGCACGACGCGGGGATCGTCCACCGCGACATCAAGCCCGACAACGTGTTCGTCACGCTGGACGACCGCGGCCGCGAGCGGGTGCGGATCCTGGACTTCGGCATCAGCAAGTTCGCCGACACCGAGCGCAACAGCTTCACGGGCGCGGGCTTCGACGGAACGCTCACCAGCGACCACACCGTGATGGGCACGCCCTACTACATGTCGCCCGAGCAAGCGACGGGCGCGAAGCTGGTCGACGAGCGGAGCGACCTCTATTCGATCGGCGTGATGCTCTACGAGGGGCTCGCGGGCGAACGTCCCTTCGATGCGCAGAACATGGCGCAGCTGGTCATCAAGATTCACGCGGGCGAGTACCGATCGCTGATCGAGATCGCGCCGCACGTCTCGCCGGAGCTCGCGGAGGTCGTCGCGCGCGCGATGCACCGCGACGCCGCGCTGCGCTTCCCGAGCGCGCGCGAGCTCCTGGCGGCGCTGCTCCCGCACGCCGAGTCGAACTACACGTCGTCGCTCCAGACGCTGCGACAGGTCCCGAACGAGGGACCGATCGCCCCGATGCCGGCGCCGCTGCCGAGCAGGCCCAAGCCGCAGATCGACGCGGCAGCGCGCACGCTCGCCGCGAGGCCGTCCAATCGCAGCCCTTACGTCATCCCGCTCGTGATCGGCGGGCTCGTGCTGATCGCAGGCGGCGTCGCATACGCATCGGGCGTGTGGACCCCGAGCCCAGCCGCGCCCGAGCCCGAGGTCGTCGAGGCCCCCGAAGCACCGCCCGCCCCCGAGCCGCCGGTCGCGGTCGTCCCGACGCCGCCCGCTCCGGCGCCCCCCGAGCGCGCCGACACCGACGAGACGTCCGCGGCTCCCGTCGCCGAAGTGGAGACGCCGCGCGCCCGGGTGCGGGTGCGTCCATCCCGGCCCGAGCCGGAAGACGACGAGCCGAGCCCGCCGAGAGGCGAAGGCGGTCGGCGAGGCACCAAGATCATCCGCGACATCTACTGAGGACCCGCTCAGGACTGACCTGGGCTGCGGGTTGCCGGGGCGACGCGATGCCGCCCGCTCACCACACGAGCTGGTAGCTCATGCTGTGCCCGATGCGCTCCGAGAACGTGCGCACCGAGCGCGCGGCCATCTTCTCGCTGAGGCCGTCGGGGATGAGCGCGGTGAACAGGCCGCCGAGGCTCGGGGTCTCGCTGCGCAGCGAGCCGCGACCCCGCGAGGGCGTGTAGTCGATCTTGGCGACGCGCTTTCCGGCGCGCTCCATCAGGTCGTACAGATCGCGGAAGAGGATGAACGACGTGTCGTTGCTGTGGATCGGCCAGTTCGCCACCGGCAGGAAGTCCACGAGGTGGATCAGCTGGTAGTTGAGCTGCACGAAGAAGTCCTCGGCGCTCAAGGTGATCGGCTCGTTGTCGATCACGCGGTGCATGCGGATCGACTTGAGGCTGCCGAGGCGCGAGAGGTTCTCGCGCAGCTCCGCGCGGAGCGGCAGGTCGTAGAGGATACGCAGCACGGAGGGGAACGCCTCGACGTGGCGCCAGTCGAAGTCGCTCAGGAGCGCCTTCAGCGCGGGGATCTTCTCCTTGGGCATCGCGAACGTGTTGGTGCCGGTCCCCAGGATCGAATGAAGCAGCATCACCAGCGGCGAGCGCTCCGGGTAGTGCAGCGTGCAGTACTCGAAGCCGAAGTAGAGGTGGTCGAGGAACGAACCGTCGGCGTGCTCCACGTCGAAGTCGCACTCCTCGATCAGGAAGCGCAAGAGCGCCGGATCGATCTTGGGGAGGATCTGCCCGATGTTCTTCTTGGCGTAGGCCGCGCCGATCTCGTGCGCGGCCTTCTCGCTCCAGTGCGGCTCCTTCGCGATGCGGGTGCGCATCACGAAGCGCGGCATCGTCCCCTCGAGCGTGTTGAAGATGGTGCGGTTCAGATCGAAGTTCGGGATCGGCGCGACGAGCACCTCGCCTCGATGATCGAGGGCCGCGCCGTGCGCGATCGCCGCCTTGCGCTGCAGCGTCGGATCCGGACGCGCCGCCGGGCTCTGCTTCTGGTGCGTGATGGTGCCCCCGGGGCTCTTGGTCGCGGGGCTCTCGGTGCTGACTTCGCGTTCGGTCATTCGGTGCTCTCGCTGCTGGGGCTTCGGGGACGAGCGGGCTGCCAAGCTACCAGGGGGAACGCCGGCGATCCACGCGAGCGAGGGCTCAGGCGCGAGTCAGGACGATCTTGGTGATCTCCGGTGGAGCGTAGAGGCGCGCGGGCGGGCCGACGGTGCCGAAGCCTCGGTTCACGTACAGCTGTCCGTCGCCACGGGTGTAGTGGCCCGCGACGAAGGGGTGGTGGCCCACGAGATCGATCGGCCGCACCACGAAGTTCACCTGCCCACCGTGGGTGTGCCCGGAGAGCTGCAGATCGACGTGCGGCGCCGCCTCCTCGAACGCGTCGGGGTTGTGGCACAAGAGAATGCGCGGGCAGTCGCGGGGCGCGGCGGCGAGCGTCGCCGGAAGATCGTAGCGGGTGCCCCAGTTGTCGCGCTCGGCCCAGAGATCGTCGGTGCCGAGCAGACCGAGGCGCGCGTCGCCGTCGCGCAGCTCGATCGCGGAGTTGCGCAGCACCGTCACGCCGCTCTCGCGCAAGGTGGAGAGCACGGTCTCGACGTCGGTGTAGTAGTCGTGGTTGCCGGGGATGCCGACGACGCCGAAGCGAGGGTTCAGCTCGGTGAGCTGCCGGGTGAAGCGACCGAGCGTCGGCGCGCGGCTGGGATCGTGATCGATCAGATCGCCCGTCAGCGCGATCAGATCGGGCCGCGCGCGCTCGATGAGCTCGAGGCCGCTCCGCAGCTCGCGCTCGCCAACAAAGGTGCCGACGTGGATGTCGGAGATCTGCGCGATGGTCAGCCCCTCGAGCTGCGGCGGCAGATCGCGGATGCGCACGACGACCTCCTCGATCACGTAGTCGTGGCGCCCGCGCGCGAACGCGTAGACCGAGTGGCCCACCCCGGTGGCGAGCGCGGTGCCGTACGCGGCCCGCGTGAGAAACGAACGCCGCCCGAGCGAAGCGTCCGCGCCCGACCCAGGTCCCGTGCCCGTGCCCGTGCCCGACTCAGGGCCCGCGCCCGCGTTGGGAACCGTGCCCGTGCCCGACTCAGGGTCCGCGTCCGCGTCGGGAACCGTGCCCGCGCCCGACTCAGGGTCCGTGCCCGTGCCCGACTCAGGGCCCGTGCCCGTGCCCGTGCCCGACTCAGGGGGGTCCGCGCCCGCGGCCGTCGCCGTCCCCGCTTCCGCCCCCTTCGCCTGACGCCCGCGCGGAGTCACCCAGCGCACCAGATCGATCGGTACCATCAACGCAGCGGAGAACACCACCGCCAGCCCGACCACGTAGCCGAACGCCGAGAGCCGCTCGCTGATCGGCATGTGCATCACCGAGTGAAAGCGGCTCAGCCACGGGAGCAAGAGGGCGAGGAACAGGCCGCCGATCACCAAGCGCCGGGGCACCGCGCGACCGCGCTCGATCCCCAGCACCGTGAACGTGCGCCGCACCACGTAGATGATCGCGACCAGCAGCACGGCCGAGACCACCGACAGAAAGAGCGCGAGCCGCAGCACGCCGGCAATCCTTCGGCCCTGAGCGCGAAGGCACAAGGTGCGCGGCGCGCACTCAACACTTCTACGTGTCTTCTGCCCTCGGGTGCGTCAGCCGGCGACGGCGCGCTTGGCGGCGAGCTTCTCGAGGAACTTCGTCGAGAGGTTGCCCTTGGCGAAGTCGTCGTCCGCGAGGATGCGCTGATGCAGCGGGATGTTGGTGCGGATGCCCGCGATCACCATCTCGGAGAGCGCGCGGCGCATCCGAACGATGGCCTCGTCACGGGTGCGCCCGTAGGTGAGCAGCTTCACGAGCAGCGAGTCGTAGTCACCCGGGACGCGCCAGCCGGAGAAGATGCCGCCGTCGACCCGGACGCCGGGTCCACCCGGCGGGATGTACTCGGTGATGAGGCCCGGCCACGGCGCGAAGCTCTCGGGGTCTTCCGCGTTGATGCGGCACTCGATCGCGTGGCCCTGCGGCTTCACCGGATCGGTCGGGTACGTGATGGGCACGCCCGCCGCCATGCGGAGCTGCTCGGCGACGATGTCGCAGCCCGTGACCAGCTCGGTCACCGGGTGCTCCACCTGCACCCGCGTGTTCATCTCCATGAAGTAGAGGTTGCCCTTCTCATCCATGATGAACTCGAGCGTGCCCGCGCTGCTGTAGCCGGTCGACTTCATCGCGCGGGTGATGGTGCGGGCCATGTCGGCGCGCAGCTCGTCGGTCATCGCGACGCTCGGCGCCTCCTCGATGACCTTCTGGTGCCGCCGCTGGATGGAGCACTCGCGCTCGCCGAGCACCAAGACCATGTCGGTCTTGGGATCGCAGAGCACCTGGAACTCGATGTGCCGCGGCTCCTCGACGTAGCGCTCGAGGTAGAGGTCGCCGTTCTTGAAGCCCGCGATCGCCTCGGCGCGCGCCTGAGGAAAGACCCGGTGCAGCTCTTCGGCCGTGCGGATGATCTTCATCCCGCGACCACCGCCGCCTGCCGAGGCCTTGAGGATCACCGGGAAGCCGATCTTCTCGGCCTCGCGCACCGCCTCGTCCTCGTCGGCGAGCACGCCGGTGCCGGGCAACAGCGGGATCCCCAGCTCCTTGGCCAGCGCGCGCGCGGGGACCTTGCCGCCCCACTTCTTCATGTCGTCCGGGCTGGGCCCGACGAACGTGAGCCCGCACTGCCCGCAGATGTCCGCGAACTCGGCGTTCTCCGAGAGGAAGCCGTAGCCCGGGTGCACCGCGTCGGCCCCACTGATCTCGGCGGCCGCCATGATCGCAGGGATGTTCAGGTAGCTCGAGGTGCTGCGCGGCGGGCCGATGCACACGGCCTCGTCGGCGAAGCGCACGTGCAGTGCGGCGGTGTCCGCCGTGCTGTGCACCGCGACGGTGGGGATGCCGAGCTCGCGGCACGCCCGCACCACCCGGAGCGCGATCTCGCCGCGGTTGGCGATGAGCAGCTTCTTGAACATGCCGCGCGTCAGCTCTTCTTGACGCGGAAGAGCACGTCGCCGTACTCGACGGGCTTGCCGTTCTCGACGGCGACCTCGACGATCACGCCGCCGATCTCCGACTCGATCTCGTTCATGAGCTTCATCGCCTCGACGATGCACAGCACCTGACCCACGCGGATCTCGCTGCCGACGTCGACGAAGGGCGACGCGTCCGGCGAAGGCGAACGATAGAACGTGCCGACGAAGGGCGAGGTGATCGTGGTGAGCGACGGATCGCTGGCCGGCGCGGCCTTGCTCGACGCCACGTCGGGCACGGGCGCAGGCGGCGGGATGCTGCCCGTGGTGGGCGCGATGCTCGCCATCATCGGCGCGGCGACCATCGTGGGCTGTGCGCCGTCCGGACCGCGACGCAGGTAGATGCGCTCGCCTTCCTTCTCGAGCTCGAGCTCGGTGACGTCGAACTGCTTGAGCGAGCGCATGAGCTCGCGGAGCTGCTTGAGATCGATCTCCATGTTCCTCGTACGTAGCCGGTCGGCCTCTTGACGCGCGGCGTCACAGAGAGCGCGACTCAGGGGGCCCGGAGATACCCTACGAGCGCGCGCAAGCCAAGTGCGTAACTCGCCACCCCGAAGCCCGCGATGGTGCCCACGCAGACGGGCGCCACGAGCGAGCGATGACGGAACGGCTCGCGCGCCGCCGTGTTCGTGAGGTGCACCTCGACGCAGGGCGCGCTCACGGACGCGATGGCGTCGCGCAGCACGACCGAGGTGTGGGTCAGCCCCCCTGGGTTGATCAGCACGCCGTCGTGGTGCAGCGACACCTCGTCGCTCATCAGCTCGTGCAGCCAGTCGACCAGCTGCCCCTCGTGGTTGCTGGTGCGGATGACGAGCGTCGCGCCCAGCTCGCTCGCGAGCGCGCGCAGCCCCTCGTTCACCTCCGCGAGCGTCGTGTGCCCGTACACCTCCGGCTCGCGCTTGCCGAGCAGCGCGAGGTTCGGGCCGTGCAGCACCAGGATCGAGAGCGGGGGCGCGCTCGCCCCGGGCGACGTCATCCGCCGAGCTCGACGGCGAGCTTGCTCGCGCCGTTCTTCAGCAGCCAGCGCGCCTTGCCTTGGTTGCCGTTCGGCTCGATCGCCATCGCGACGAAGTACTCGTCCGAGATCATGTGGATCACGGTGATGAGCTTCTCTGCTTGGATGGAGACCTCACGCGCGGTGCCCGCGTCGAGCAGCTGCGCGGCCTTGCGGATCTCCTTGAGGATCACGCTGTATTCCATGCCGACGGTCTCGACCTCGACGCCGAGCGTGCTGTCCTCGCGCACGTACGAGTCGACCGCGATGCCATCGAACCCCATCACCAGCGCCGCCATGCCTCCCTCGGTGCGGTGAACGGCGTCCTTCAGAATATCCTTGAACATGCGGCGGCTCCTCGGGGCGGATCACCGCACAGTCGGGCGCCGCGGGTCAAGTTCCGCGGACCGCGTTCGCTCGCGCCCCTTCGCAGAGGCGCCTATCCTCCCGGCCATGCGTGCCCTTCCCCTCCTCGCCCTCGCCGCGCTGACCTTCACCTTCTTCGCTTCGAGCGCGAGCGCGCAAGTGAGCACCCCGAACCCGGTGGTCGAGCGCCTCGAGCCCACCTCGGGACCGCCGGGCACCGTGGTGCAGATGATCGGCCGCAACTTCCGGAGCGATCAGACGCTCACGCTCGGAGGCGCGACGCTCGAGGTGCGCTCGCGGCTGCCCAACCGGTGGAGCTTCGTGATCCCCGAGGGCGCGCGGAGCGGACGCATCGAGATCCGTTTGGCCAGCGGTGCCGCGATCACGGGCCCCGAGTTCCGGGTGACCGCCGCCGCGCCGCCGCCCACGGTGACCGCGATCGAGCCGACCAGCGCGACGGTCGGGAGCGAGGTGCACATCCGGGGGGAGAACTTCTCGCCGCGCGCGACGGACAACACGGTCACGTTGAACGGGCTGCCGGTGGTGGTGCGGAGCGCCTCGCCCACCGAGCTGACCGTGCTCGTGCCGACCGGCGCAGCCAATGGTCCCTTCGTGGTGCGCGTCGCGGGCTCGGGCGAAGTGAGCTCGCCGCCGGTCACGATCGTCGTCGGCCTGACCATCGCGTCGTTCGCGCCGACGGTCGCCGCGCCCGGGATGCAGGTGACGATCACGGGCACCAACTTCGCGACGCGCGCGAGCAACAACCGGGTCTTCCTCGGGAGCGAGCGGATGCGCGTGGTGAGCGCGTCGGCGACCGAGCTCGTCGTCGAGGTGCCCGCGCACGGGACCACGGGCAACCTCTTGGTCGAGATCGCGCGGGTCGGTCGGGTCACCAGCAGCAGCCCGCTCACGGTGCGCGCGATGCCGACGATCACCGCAGTCGATCCGATCTCGGGCGTCGTCGGCGCGAGCGTGCACGTGCGCGGCACGAACTTCGGCACCGACATCCGCGCGGTGACCGCGACGATCGGCGGCACCCCGCTGACGCTGCGCGCGATCACCGACACCGATCTCACGGTGGAGATCCCGAGCGGCGCGAGCACCGGCAACGTCGCGCTCGTCGTGGGTGGGCTGCCGCCCGTCGAGTCGAGCGCGCCGCTCACGGTGCTGGTGCCGCTCTCGCTCGCGGGCTTCGCGCCGCAGAGCGGGCCCGCGGGCACCGAGGTGACGATCCGCGGCGCGGGCTTCTCGACCACGCTGACGGAGAACCAGGTCACGCTCGCCGGGCTGCCGTGCACCATCGTGTCGGCCACGCCGACCGAGCTGCACGTCGCCGTCCCCGAGACCACCAGCGGTCCCCTCGCGGTGACGGTGCTGAACGCGGGCAGCGCGCGCACCAGCCAGCCGTTCGTCGTGACGACGCCGCCGGTCATCAGCACCTTCGCGCCTGCGCAGGGCCTCCCGGGCACCGCGGTGCACATCGACGGAACCGCGTTCGGGAGCAACCGCTCGCTGGTCGAGGTGACGTTCGGCGGCGTGCGCGCCGAGGTGCGCGCGGTGACCGCGACCGGCATCGACACCGTCGTGCCGACGGCGGGAGTGACCGGGCCGATCGTGGTGACCGTGCGCCTCCAAGGATCGAGCACGTCGAGCACGCCGTTCCGGGTGCTGCCGGTCTTCGGCGTGAGCGCCGCGAGCCCCGCGAGCGCGTACCCCGGCCAGCAGGTCACCGTACGCGGCACCGGCTTCGGCGCCGAGACGAGCGTGCGCTTCCCGGGCGTCGAGGTGCCCGCGACGGCGAGCGTCATCTCGGCGACCGAGCTGCGCGCGTTCGTGCCTGAAGGCGCGGTGAGCGGTCCGCTGACGGTGCGGGTCGACGACGGTCGCGAGGCCACCACGCCCTTCGAGCTCGCGCCCACGCCCGAGGGCGCGGCGATGACGAGCGTCGCGGTGAACTGCGCCGATCCTCGGCGCCCCGATCGGTCGGGCCGCACCTGCCGCCTCACCATCCGCGGCTACGGCCTCGGCACCCGCGCCACCAGCCGCCTGAGCATCGCGGGCTCGCGCGTGCGCATCCGGGTCCGCAACGCGACGCCCTACCTGATCGAAGCCGAGATCCCGCGCGGCACGCCGGCAGCCGTCCTTCACCTCGACGTGCGCGGCGGCGCGAGCGCCGACAGCGCGAGCGTCACGTTCGAGTAGGAAGGGCTCAGAGGACCGCGGGGAACGGCGTGGTACCGTCAGGCCGATGTGGCTCCGCGTCGCGATCAAGAACTGGAGATCGATCGAGAGCGCTGAGGTCGAGCTCAGCCCATTCACGATCGTGGTGGGCCGCAACTCGAGCGGGAAGTCGAACTTCGTCGATGCGCTGAAATTCATGGAGGAGGTCTCGGTGGACGCCGCGACGGCAGTCGCGCGGCGCGGAGGCATTGAGAGCATCCGTCGCTGGTCGCGAAACAAGCCCCACGACGTCACGCTGCGGGTGCGCTCGGCCTCGTCCGCACAGGATCTGGATACTCACTACGCGGAGCACGAGATGGTGCTCGCCGGGGCGAAGACCAGCGAGTGGCGCTTCAAGCGAGAGCGCATCGAGCTTGCTCACGCGGGCAAACCTGTGGTCGAGATCCGGCGGAGCCGCGACGAGGTCGAGTTCCTCACGGGGCGGCGCCAGGTGTTGCCCACGGCAGCCACGACGAGCGCCATGCTTTGGACGCGACAGCTGGTCGCCGGACCGCGCGGGAGAAAGCCGGTGCCCCTACCCCGCGTGCTCGCGGTCAGGCCGGCCCCCGACGAGATGCGCAAGCCCCAGCGGGCCACGGACTCGCCGGTGCTCGAGCCCGACGGCCGCAATGTCGCCACGGCATTGGAGCGCATGGACCCAAAGGAGCGCGAGTTGGTGGTGACCGCGATGCAGAAGATCGTTCCCGGTCTCATCGGCATCGAGACACAGCGAGCGGGTCGCTACCTCACGGTCTCCTTTCGCCAGCGAGGCCCAGCCGACACGGCCACGACCTTCTCCGCCAGCGAGATGTCCGAGGGTGCGCTGCACGCCCTGGCAGTGATCGTCGCGGCGCAGCAGGTGACTCGCCACGACCTGCTCATCGTCGAGGAGCCCGAGGGCCATCTGCACCCAGGGGCGGCCGCCGTGCTCTATGACGTGCTCGTGCGCGCCTCGAGGTTCGCCGCCGTCGTCGTCACCACCCACAGCCCGGAGCTCCTCGATCACGCTGCGGACGCCGACATCCTCGTCTGCGAGTACACGGGCGGGGTCACCAAGATCGGTCCTCTCGCGACCAAGCAGCGCGCGCTTGTTCGCGAAGGTCTGTTCACCGTCGCTGAGCTAATGCGCTCCGACGAGCTCCGGCGCCAAGGCGCACAGCCGAGGCTCGTAGCCGATTGAAGCGCCTCGTCTGCGTCGTCGAAGGGCACGGGGAGGTGGATGCCGTGCCCATCCTCTGCCACCGGATCATCCGCAACGTCCTTGGCGGGAACTGGTACGTCGACGAAGACCCGGTGCGGATGCCGCGAAGCAAACTCGTGGACGTGCAGAGCCAGCCGAGCATCGGCGTGGAGAAGGCGCTGCGCCTCGCGCTCACCCGCGAACCAGATGCTGTCCTGGTGATCTGCGATCAGGACGACGATTGTCCTGCGACGTGGGGGCCAGCGATGGCGAGGCCCCTCGGACTCATGCAGGGCACCCCACACGCTGGAGTGATGGCGTGTCGTGAGTTCGAGAGTTGGCTGCTTCACGCTCGCTCCGACGCCGAGCTTCGGCAGCTGAAGCTGCTCGACCCAGAGAGGGGACCCCGGGATGCGAAGAAGCAGCTCGCGCGCTTGGTGTCTGGCTACGCGCCCACGACCCACCAGAAGAACGAGGTGCGCGCCATCGACCTCGAGAGGGTGTGGGCGCGCTCGGCGAGCTTCGACAAGCTGATCCGCACACTCGCCACCCTGACAGGTCGTCGAGTCCCGCGGCGTCCCGCATCGGTCTGAAGGGTACAGGTCAGCGCGCGAGTGCGTGAACGATCGATCCTGCGGTCCCGGGCGCGGGGTCGATCGTCATCGCGCCGATCGCGGCACGCACGCAGGCGTCGTCCGCGGTCCCCGCGCTCGCGCCCCGAAGAGAGAACGTCACCGCGCCGTCTACGCCCCAGTACGCTGTGACGGCGACCGCCTCCGCGTCGACGCAGGCGAGGATAGCGGCCCGGTGAGCCTCCAGTGCCAACCGCACCGACGCGCTAGCCTCATCGTCGACAACAGGCACCGCCACGAGATCTTGCACGGGCCCCGTGCCGCCGCTCGTCACCTCGTCCGTGAGGTCCACGCCCAGCACGAGCATGGTGTTGCGGCGGGCTCGCCCATCGAGGTGGGCACGGGCGAACAGACGGTTCACGCACTGTTGCTGCACTTCGTTGGCGACGCCGCCGAGTACTCCTGCGTGGGTGATCCGTCCGTCGGTCGCGGCCATCACCCGGAGGTCGAAGCGTATCGGCCCATCGTGAAAGCAACGCTGAAGCTCGGACCGCAGCGACGCGACGAGGGCACGGATGCTGGACTCGGGCCACTCCGCGGCGACGGGGTCCGGTTCGCGCGACGCGGCGTCGGGGGTATCCACCGCGGTGTCGACTACGCAGAGGTTGCCGTTGCAGATGTAGGTGACCGTTCGCCCGCATCCCCGTGCTGCGTACGCACCTCCCGGTATCGGCGTCACATGAAGCTCGTCGATGGGGCAGCCGTACTGCTCAGCCGCGCGACGACGGACCATCTCTGCTCGGCTGGCACACCCGTCGATGAGCACCATCGAACTACAGACGATCAGCCACCACATCCGGCTCATGGACCGGAGGGTGTCCGTCATCATGCACAGCGGCAAGGCAGCTCTGATCTTCACGTGGCTTTACGAAGATCGCGCGAACTCGATCCGGGTGGGGCGTGAACTGCGCGCGACAGGGTGCGCTCGCGATGCGGAGAATCTGCGGTCGTCTCGCTGATCTTCGCGCGGCACGCGATGTGCGAAGGGGCGCCGCGTGTTTCGGCTCTTCGTCTTCGCAGCTTCGATCGGCGCGGCCATGGTGGGTGGGCTCTACGTGGCAGCGGGGTCGGCGCGGGCGGAGCGGCCGGAGGGCGGGGGGACGAGCGCCGAGCCCGACTTCGACTTGGTGATCGTCGGTCGCCCCGCGCTGCTCGATCGGGTCGCGGACGAAGCGAACGACGTCGCCGTGCTCGACTCGGACACCGGGCTGCGCATGGGGCCGCTCGCGGTGCGCCGCGCGGCCGACGCGAACGGCGAGGAGATCATCGACGAGGAGACGGGGCTGCGCATGGGACCGCTCGTCGTTCGCGCCGCGGACGCGGCCGAGTCCAACGACGCCGACGTCGTCGACGGAGCCGAAGACGAAGACGAGGTCGCCGAAGACGACGAGCCCATGGCCGCGCGAGCGACGGTTCGCCGCGCACGAACGCGCACCCCTGCCGCGCCGATCCCGCGCCTTCACCCCGACCCGGGCCGCCACGTGATCCTCACCGCGCGCGCGATGCTCAACGAGTCGTTCCGCGGCTCCTGCTACGCGTTCCTCTCGGAGGTGTTCTCGCGCGCGGGTCACAACGGCTGGCGCAACCGCACCATCGTGCATCGCTCGGGCACCGCGGGCCCCTACGCGAACCTCGATCAGATCCGCCCCGGCGACTGGCTCTACATCGTGAACCATCCCGAATCGACGCCGGTCGGCACGCACAGCGTGCTCTTCGTCGGCTGGGAGGATCGGAGCTCCGGCTACGCGCGGGTGATCGAGCATCCGGGCTGGGGCGCAGCGACGACCGGTCGCGAGCGGAGCTACGACGTCTCGCGCACCTACCGCATCGTGCGCCCGACGCTGGGGAGTTGAACGGCGCGCCGCTCGAGCGAGCAGCGCGCCGCACACCGCCGTCGATCTCGGATCACTCGGCGGACGCGACGGCCGCGCCCGGGATCCCGAACGAAGCGCCCGCGCGCAGCACGAACTGGTACTGCCACGCGTCGAAGTCGCGGCCCACCGAGGGGTAGTTCATGTAGTTCACCATCGGCCCCGCATCGACGTGGAAGCCGATGACCTCGTCGATGTTCACGCGGAAGCCGACGCGCGCGCCGCCCGTCACGCCGATCCCGGTGTCGATGGCTCCGGCACCGACGACCTGCGCGAACTCGGTGCTCGGGATGCCGACGCTCGGGCCGATCGGGAAGCTGAAGTAGACCTCGTAGTGACCGGGGTGATCGCCGAACGGGATGCGCACGCGAGGCTGCACGAGGAAATCGAGGTTGGTGTTGTACGTCCCGCCCACCGGATCGACCGTCCACGCATAGGCCTCGAACATCCCGCCCATGGAGAAGTTGAGGGTGAGGGGCACCTCGACCTCCACACCACCGCCGTAGCCCGGCTCCATCCCGTAGCGGCGCACCGGCCCATCGTCGACGGGCTCGAGATCACCGCCGAGCGCGAGGCGGAAGTGGAACCCGATCTTGGGCAGCATCGGGTCGTGCGCGAAGCTCGTCGCGGGAAGCGCGAACGACGTGGCGAGGGCGAGGACGGCGGCAGGAAGAAAGGTCTTGGACACGTGGACTCTCCGTGAAAGCGGTGGGGATGCGGGGAGGCCCCGCGTGTGCGCACCGCTGCGCACGGCTCGTGCCGGCGCGTGAATCCGTCCTCGTGCGCGAACCCCGCGCGAATTCGCATGGAGCGGTGCGCGGTGGCGCACGTCCTGTGGAATTGCGCCGCGCAGCACGCTCGAGATCGCGGCGCCCGGGGAGGCGTCAGCCGATGATCGAGCTCCGACCTGCTTCGCCGAAGAGCGCACGCACGGTCGTCGCCGTCGCGGCCACGCGGTCGCCGACGAGCACGCGATGTCGGAAGATGGCGGCGCCGCGCTCGGTCCAGCCCTTGGGCTCGCAGTGGACTTCGACGACGTCCGTCGGCCCGACCCCGCCCTTGAAGCTGACCTCCTCGGCGATCGGGACGACGCGCGCGGGCTCAATCTGGCGAGCGCGCAGCGAGCGCGCGATCGCCTCGTCGCAGAAGTCGACGTAGAGCGGGTGGTTCGCGTGACCGAGCGGATCCATCCACACGTTCCACACGGCGAGCGTGCACGAGAACGGCGCGGCGTCGGTCGCCGCATCGAGCGCAGGAAGGGTCGCCGCGCGGCCGCCCTCGTCGATCGTCTCCTCGGGGAACACGTCGCTCAGCGTCTTGGGCGCGCGCGTCGGCTCGAGCGTCGCGGAGACGTGCGCCCACTCTTGGGTCGCGGTGAGCACCGGATCGCCGTGCGCGTCGTCGAGCCGCACCTGCCGGGTCGACAACATCTCACGTCGGAAGCGCGAGACCCACGAGCGCCCGATGAGCGGGTCGCCATAGAACGTCTCGCGATGGTGGACCACCGACATGGCGCGCACGATGAAGCCGTTGCCTTCGTCGCGATAACGGCTCGGCGGCCAGCCCGCGGCGCTCGTACACCCGCAGCGTCTGCGGGTGCAT
>CAYZQM010000018.1:7602-28356 GCA_964480175.1 uncultured Sandaracinaceae bacterium | reverse complement strand
AGGCCATCACCGCGACCTCTTGGCAGGCCCGCCAGAGATCGCCCGCGCGCGCCGTCTCGCGGGGAGAGAACGCGTGGCGCGGGAGCGAGAGAGGTCCTTGGAACACGGGGCGCGCAGCATGCGAGCAACCGCGCGTGCGGGGCAAGGTCCGCGCGAAGAACGAGACCAGTTTCTTTCCGCATCCCGAGAGCGCACCCTGCCGCCATGCGCTGGTCCCGCACGCACCTCTCGCCCTTCCTCCTCCCGCTCCTGCTCTCGCTGTGTGCGTCGAGCGCCGCTGCGCAGTCGATCGCGGACGCGCGCACCGCGCTCACCACGTACCAAGTGGAGCCGGGCGGGCGCACGCTCGCGGCGCTGAGGGATCTGGGGCCCATGGCGGGACGCGGCGATGCGGAGGCGCGCTACCTGCGCGCGGTCGCGGCGACCGAGATCTACGCGGCCGCGACGATCACCGAGGACGCGCCGCTGCTCGAGCGCTTGGCGAGCGCGTTGGGCGTGGCGGCGGGTGAGCTGAGCGCGCACCTCGACGCCGAGCTCGTCGCCTCGCGCGGCGGGACGTTCGGCCGCGGCGCCGACGAGGCGCGCACGCTGCTCCGCGCGCTCACGCTGCGAACCACCGATCCCTCGGCGCTCGCTGCGATGCGCGGTCCGCACCGCGACGCCCTCTACGTGATGGCGTTCCTCGCCGCGACCGATCGCGGCGCGCTCGTCGCCGACCCGTGCACGGCGGCCCATGGGCGCACCATCGCCGAGCCCGGCATCTGCGACTGGGACGAGCCGAGCCGACGCGCGCTCGGCGCGGCGCGTGAAGCGCTGCGTGCGCTGGCACGAGCGCAGCGCGCGCGCCGCGATGGAGATCCGATGCTCGCGCTGCTCGGCGCCCGCATGGACGCGGCGAGCACCGCGATCGCGACGATCGAGCTGCACCCGCTGATGGAGCTGCCCGAGACGCTCGGCGTCGTCACCCTCGACGCCAGCTTCGCCAGCCGAGCCACGGCGGGCGACGCGGACGCGCTGATGGTGGTCTCGGAGCGCGAGGTGCACCTGCGCCTGCTGCCGAGCGTGCGGGTGGGCAGCGCCGGCGAGCTCGTGTGGGTGCGCCCCGCGACCAGCGTCGAGGTGGACCTGCCCGGTGAGTTTCCTGCGGTGCCCCAGGCGCTCGATGCGCTGGTGAGCGCGATCTCCGGGCTCGGTCTGCCGGAGGGCGCGCGCTTCATCCTCGCGCCGACGGCCAGCGTTCCGTGCCACGTGCTCACCCGCGCGGTGCTCTCGGCCCAGCGAGCGCACGCGACCGTGCGCTACCTCGGCGCGCACCGCGACGGCGACGGCGAGCGGCTCTTGCTCGTCGCGATCACTCCGACCCGCGAGGGCGAGCTGACCGCGATCGATGCGCGGGTGCAGATCCAGATGGGCGGCTACGGCTTCGCGCGCGGCGTTCGCGGGCGCGCCACGCGCATCCCCCGGGTGCGGGTCGACGGGCACTTGATGTTCGACGCCGCGACGCTCGCGACGCGCCTTTCGCCCGAGGCGATCCACAGCGTGGCGCTCCAAGCGATGGGCACGGTCCCGGCGTCCGAGCTGGTCCGCGTCGCCTTCGCGACCGAGAGCCCGAGCCGTTCGATCACGCTGCTCCTGCCCTGACGGACAGCGCGCGGGCGTGCGGCGCGTGGTATGCCCCGCGCCGAATGTCCTGGGAAGCCTGGGTCACCTGCGCGCTCGTCGTCCTCACCATCGGCGCGCTCGCGCGCAACGTGGCCAGCGCGGACGCGCTGCTCTTGGGCTGCGCCGCGGCGCTGGGCCTCTTGCGCCTGACGTCCGATCGCTTCCTCGATCCCAACGAGCTCGCGGGAGCGTTCGGCAACGAGGGCCTCGTCACCGTCACCGTGCTCTTCGTGCTCGCCGCAGGGCTCACCCACTCGGGCGGGACGTCGCGCGTCGGCACCCCGATGCTCGGCAAGCCCCAGTCCGTCGGGATGGCGCAGGCGCGCCTGATGCTCCCCGTGGCTGGCATCTCCGCGTTCCTGAACAACACGGCCGTCGTCGCCATGTTTCTGCCCGTCGTCAAAGACTGGGCTCGGACCAACCGCATCGACGTCTCCAAGCTGCTCCTCCCGCTCAGCTATGCGGCGGTGCTCGGCGGGACGATCAGCTTGATCGGCACCAGCACCAACATCGTGGTGCAGGGGCTGATGGTGGACGCGGGGATGGAGGGGATGGGGATGTTCACCATCACCCCGATCGGTCTGCCCATCGCGATCATCGGCGTCGTCTACGTGATGATCGCCTCGCGCTTTCTGTTGCCCAAGCGCGTCGCAGTCGCCGACAAGCTCGCCGACGCCCGCGAGTACTCGGTCGAGCTCGAGGTCGCGGTGGGCTCGCCACTCGATGGCGAGTCGATCGAGAAGGCAGGCCTGCGCCATCTGCCCGGGCTCTACCTCGTCGAGGTGCGTCGCGGCGACGATCTCGAGGTCGCCGTCGCCCCGGGCTACGTCCTTCGCGGGGGCGACCGACTCGTGTTCGTCGGGTTGGTGCAGTCGGTCGCCGATCTGGTGAACCAGCGCGGCCTCGTGCCGGTCGTGGACCCCGACGGGCTCGAGCTCGACGTGCCCCGGCACGACCGCGCGTTCATCGAAGCGGTGGTGTCGGCGACCGCGCCGACCGTGGGGCAGACGATCCGCGACGGGCGCTTCCGCGGCCGCGGCGGCGCGGCGGTGCTCGCGGTGCATCGGAACGGCGAGCTCCTCAAGCGCAAGATCGGCGACATCGTCTTGCGCGCGGGCGACACGCTCCTGCTCGAGGCGCACCCGAGCTTCGTCGAGCAGCAGCGCGACAAGCGCGACTTCTTCTTGGTGAGCGCGGTCGCAGGCGTGCAGCCGGTGCGCCACGACCGCGCGTGGGTCTCGCTCGCCATCCTCGCGGGCGTGGTGATCTGCGGGACGATCACCCAGCTCACGCTCGACGTGAGCATGTTGCCCGTCGCGCTCGCGGGCGCGGCGCTCGCCATCGTCACGGGCTGCTGCAACATGGACCAGGCGCGAAGGTCCATCGAATGGAGCGTCATCTTCGCGATCGCAGCCGCGCTGGTGATCGCCAAGACGCTCGAGTCGACCGGCGCGGCCGAAGCGCTCGCGTCGCTGATCGCCGCGGTCGCGGAGCCGATGGGCACGCTCGGCGCGCTCGCCGTGATCTACCTCGGCGCGCTGACGCTGACCGAGCTGTTGACCAACAACGCCGCCGCGGCGCTCGCGTTCCCCATCGCGCACGCGACCGCGACCGCGCTCGACGTCTCGCCCATGCCGTTCGTGATCGCGGTGTGCATCGCCGCCTCGTGCGGCTTCGCGACGCCGACCGGCTACCAGACCCACCTGATGGTGTACGGCGCGGGCGGCTACCGCTTCGGCGACTTCCTCCGCATGGGCCTGGGCCTCGACTTGCTCTGCTTCGTCGTCGCGGTCGTGCTGATCCCGTTCGTGTTCCCCTTCTGAGCTGAGGCGGCCGCGCGCGCTTTCGCCTACGCTGCGCGCGTGACCTCGAGCGCCCGATCATCGCTGGCAGGCGAGCCGATCCCCCGGCCGGTGCGCTCGCTCTTGGTCCGGGTGCGCGACCGGGTCTTCGAGGTCGACGACACCGTGCACGGCGCGCCGCAGCGGGCGGCGTTCTACGCGCTCCGGCTCGTGTGGCTCACGGTCCGCGCGTTCTTTCGCGATCGCATCCAGATCCGCGCGGCCTCGCTCGCGTTCTCCAGCCTGCTCGCGGTCGTGCCGGCGCTCGCGGTGCTCTTCTCCATCGCGCGCGCGACCGGCCTCTTCACCGAGGTGCGCGAGGGGACGATCGAGCCGTTCCTCGACGAGATGCTCGGCACGAGCGGCGGCAGCGAGGGCGTCGAGACGCTGCGCATCTGGGCCCACGCCGTGCTCTCGCTCGTCGAGCAGACGGATCTCTCGGGGCTCGGGCTCCTCGGCGTCGTCGTGCTGGCGCTCGCGATCCTGCGCCTGCTCCTCGGCGTCGAAGAGTCGTTCCGCCACGTCTTCGAGCTCGAGGGTCCGCGGCGGATCTTCTGGCTGCGCCTGCGCGCGTTCGCGATGGTCGGCCTCGTGACGCCGCTGGGCTTTCTGTACGCGGCCGCGACCGCGTCGCTGACCCACGGCACGTGGCTGACCGAGCTCTTCGAGGCGTGGGTGCCCTTCGCCGCGGTGCGCGGCGCGCTCCTCTTCGTGCTCCCGCCGCTCACGGTCGCGCTGGTGCTCTACGTGCTGTACCGCGAGCTGCCCGAGACCCGGGTGTCCCGCCGCTCGGCGCTCTTCGGGGCGGTGTGGGCGGCGGTCTTCTGGTACGGGGTGCAGCTCCTGCACGTCCGCTCGCAGGTGGGCCTCGCGCGATGGAACGCGATCTACTCGGGCTTCGGCGCGTTCCCGGTGCTGCTCGCGTCGATCCAGATCTCGTGGGTGATCGTGCTGATCGGCGCGCAGCTCGTCGCGGCGCACCAGCACTCGCCGTCGCTCAAGGTGCTGGCGCGGGGCGCGCCGCGGGATCACGCCGCACTGCAGGCGGCCGCGATGCGCATCGTGCTCGCGCTCACGCGCGCGGATGGACCGATGGCGCCGACGAAGGTCGCGGCGGCCGCGAGCACCGATCTCCCGACGGTGCGCACCGTGCTCGAGGCGCTCGCTGCGCACGGCATCGTCACCGCCATCGAGCGCGCCAAGGTCAGCGCGCGCGCAGACGACTCGCTCCCCGCGAGCCTCGGTGAGGCGCGGGCCTACGTCCTCGCGGGCGATCCCCGCTCGATCCGCTCGTCCGACGTGCTCGACGCGCTCGATCGCAGCGCGGGGAGCGCGGAGCTCCCGTGGCACGACGCCGATCCCCACATCCGCGCGGTGCTCGTCGCGCGCCGCGCCGCCGCCGCGAGCTCGACCGAGAACCTCACCCTCGACGAGCTCACCAAGCGATCGAGCGACGAGCCCTGAGCTGCCTTGGCCGCGCCCGCGACGCCGTCGCATACTCGCGCGATGGCGATGGCGATGGCGGAGACGGTGCGTCGGTGGGTGTGGGCGGTGATGGTGCTCGCGCTCGCGGGCTGCCCGAGCGAGCCCGACGACTACGAGGCCTGCGGCGCGGCGTGCGACGCGTGCGGTCTCGGCTACTGCGTCGCGGGCGGCGGCTCTGGCCACTGCAGCGACCCCGGGCGCGCGCGATGCATCATCGATGCCCCTGACTGCAACGCGCTCTTCGCATGCGTCGCAGGCCCCGACGCGGGTCTGGTGGACGCTGCGGTCGACGACTACGCAGCCTGCGGCGCGGCGTGCGAAGTGTGCGGCCTCGGCTACTGCGTCGCGGGCGGTGGCTCCGGCCACTGCAGCGACCCCGAGCGCGCGCGCTGCATCCTCGACGCGCCCGACTGCGACGCGCTGCGCACCTGCATCGCGGGTCCGTGATCAGCTCGCGTTGGGGTCGCGCGGCGGCGGCGGTACGGCGCTGGGGAAGCCGTCCACGTTCGAGGGACGATCGGTCTCGGGTGCGTCGAGCGGCAGCGCGGGCGTGGCCATGGTCGGCGCACGACGCACCGGCTTCACGACGAAGGGCCGCTCGATCTGCACCTTCGCGTCGGCCCGGCTCGCCGCGGCGCGGGCGCGCTCGAGGAAGAGCGACTGCGCGCGCACCGTGTTGCCGGTGAGCTGGGTGTAGCGCCCGTCGGCGCCGAGCTCGCGGGCCTTAGTGTCGTCGCTCAGCTCGGTCGCCAGCACGTCGTCGATGAGCCGCGCCTTGATGGCGGGATCCTCGATCGGAAAGAGCACCTCGATGCGCCGCTGGAAGTTGCGCTGCATCCAGTCGGCCGACGCGCAGTAGACCTCGCTCTTGCCGCCCGCCTCGAAGACGAAGATGCGCGCGTGCTCGAGCAGGCGATCCACGATCGAGCGCACCCGGATGTTCTCCGAGACCCCGGGCATGCCGGGGCGCAGGCAGCAGATGCCGCGCACCAAGAGATCGATCTGCACACCCGCGCGCGAGGCGCGGTAGAGCGCGAGGATCACCTCGGGATCGACGAGCGAGTTCATCTTGGCGACGATGCGGGCGGGCCGGCCCGCGCGGGCGTAGCTCGCCTCGCGCTCGATCAGCGCGAGCACCCGCTCGTGGAGGCCGAGCGGGGCGATCACCAGCTTGCGCCAGTTGGGCGGCGCGGTGCAGGACGTCAGCAGGTTGAAGAGCGACGCCGCGTCCTCGCCGATCTCCGGGTTCGCCGTGAAGAACGAGACGTCGGTGTAGAGGCGCGCGGTCGAAGGGTTGTAGTTGCCCGTGCCGAGGTGGACGTAGCGCTTCAGGGCCGTGCCCTCGCGGCGGACCACGAGGCACGCCTTGGCGTGCGTCTTGAGCCCGACGAGGCCGTACACGACGTGCACGCCGGCCTCCTCCATGCGGCGCGCCCACTGGATGTTGTTCTCTTCGTCGAAGCGCGCCTTGATCTCGACGAGCGCGGTGACCTGCTTGCGGTTCTCCGCCGCGCGCATGAGCGCTTTGACGATCGGGGAGTCGCCGCTGGTGCGGTAGAGCGTCTGCTTGATCGCGAGCACGTTCGGATCGGCGGCGGCCTGCTCGACGAACTCCACCACCGGATCGAACGACTCGTAGGGGTGATGAAGGAGGTGATCGCTGCGCGCGATCATCGTGAACATGTCCTCTTCGCTGCCGCGGAAGGGCGGCAGCCGCTGGGGGACGAAGGGCTCGTCCTTCAGCGCCGGATCGGGCTCGACGTGATCGGCCAGGTGGGTGAGGTCGCCGACGTTGAGCGGACCGTCGACCGGGATCACGAATTGCGGATCCACCCGGATGGCGTCGCGCAGCAGATCCTGCGCCTCTTGCTTGGCGCGGCTGTCGACCAGGATGCACACGGCGTTGCCCCGATCGCGGCGCCGCACCTCCTGCTTCATGGTCTCGAGCAGGTCTTCCGCTTCTTCCTCGTCGATCGACAGATCGAAATTCCGGATCACCCGGAAGGCCCAAGCGCCGGTGCAGTGGAAGCCCGGAAAGAGCACGTCCATGTTGCCGGCGATCAGCTCGTCGAGGAGCACGAAGTCGGCGCGCCCGCCCTCGGTCGCGTGCTCGGTGGGTACCCGCACCAAGCGCGGCAACACCGACGGCACCTGCACCACGGCGAACGCGGGTGAGTGATCGTCGTTCTTGCCGGCGAGCATCGCGACGAGGTTCAGCGACTTGTTCCGCAGGTGGGGGAACGGGTGCCCGGGATCGATGGCCAGCGGCGTGAGCACCGGCATCACCTGGTCGGTGAAGTGCTTGTTGACGGCCTTCTTGCCGGCCTTGCTCAGCGACTTGAGCGGGACGAGCCGCACCCCGCGGCCCGCGAGCTCGGGCAGGATGTCCTCGAGCATCGTGTCGGCCATCTGCTTGCGCATCGCGTGCACCCGGCGCGCGATCTGCTGCAGCTGCTCGGTGGGTGAGCGACCATCCGGCGTCGTGGTCACCACGTGATCGCGCTGCTGGCCGACGAGACCCGCGACGCGGACCATGAAGAACTCGTCGAGGTTGCTCGAGGCGATCGCGATGAACTTCAGACGCTCGAGCAACGGCACCGACGAGGAACGCGCTTCTTCGATCACCCGCTCGTTGAACGCGAGCCACGACAGCTCCCGGTTGATGAAGAGCTCGGGGCTGCCCTTGGCCAGATCGGGGCCCGCGACGGACGCGGTCGACTCGGTGACGGTGGGTGCGCTCATGCGGGCCGAAAGGGTAGCGCGTCCCGCGAATCTCCGATCGTTTTGGGCCGGAGCGCATGTGACGAGCTGGTGTCGGGGGCGACGGAGATCGCGATCGGCAGGCCGTCGCAGCGGATCGGGCCCGCAGCTTTCGCGGATTTTCGACGGCCGGGTTGCGCGCCCAGCAGTCCCCGGATGTCGCCGCGGCAGATGCTGGTAGCTTCCCGGCCACCATGCCCTCCGAGACCTTTCCGATCGATCTCTCCGCCCTGAAGCCGCTCGCGCTCGACCCCAACGGAGGCGCGCTCACCGCGGAGCAGAAGGCGACGCTCGCGCACAACATCCAGCTCTGCCGCGACGCGATCGTGTTCTTCACCGCGCTCGGCGGCGCGCGGGGTCTCTCCGGTCACACCGGCGGCGCGTACGACACGGTGCCGGAGGTGATGATCGTGCGCGCGTTCATCGCGGGCGGCGCGCCCATCGTCCCGATCTTCTACGACGAGGCGGGCCACCGGGTCGCGACGCAGTACCTCTTGAGCGCTCTCGACGGTCACATGCCGTTCGAGAAGCTGCTGCACTACCGCGAGTACGACAGCCAGCTGCCCGGCCACCCGGAGAAGCACCTCACGCCGGGCGTCCAGTTCAGCTCGGGGCGCCTCGGGCACATGTGGCCGTTCGTGAACGGCGTCGCGATGGCGAACCCCGGCAAGGCCGTGGTGATGCTCGGCTCCGACGGCAGCCAGATGGAGGGCAACGACGCCGAGGCCGCGCGCCTCTGCGTCGGTCAGAAGCTGAACGTGAAGGTCCTGGTCGACGACAACAACGTCACCATCGCGGGCCACCCGACCGAGTACCTGCCCGGCTTCGATCTCACCCGCACGCTCAGCGGTCACGGCCTGAGCACCGACACGGTGATGGGCGAGGATCTCGACGAGCTCTTCGTGGTGCTCGCGCGCGCGTTCCGCGACGCGCTGCCGCACGCCGTGGTGATCAAGCGCCCGATGGCTCCGAAGATCGAGCACGCCGAGGGCAACCCGCACGCGCACGAGGTGCTCAAGGTCGACGTCGCCGCGAAGTACCTCGAGGATCGGGGTCACACCGAGGCGGTCGCGATGCTGAAGGCCGCCAAGGGCGACAAGAGCCCGCTCACGTTCGAGGGCTCGAGCGGCACGGGCAAGAACCGCGACGACTTCGGCAAGATCGTCAACGAGATCCTCGACGGGCGCAGCCCCGAGGAGCGCGTCGCGAGCGTGCGCGTCTTCGACAACGATCTCGAGGGCTCGTGTGGTCTTCACCACGTGCGCAAGAAGCACCCCGAGGTGTTCGTGCGCGGCGGGATCATGGAGCGCGGCAACTTCTCCGCCGCTGCGGGCTTCGGATCGAGCGAAGGCAAGCAGGGCATCTTCGCGACGTTCTCGGCCTTCCTCGAGATGTGCATCAGCGAGATCACGATGTCGCGCCTCAACTACGCGAACGTGCTGGCGCACTTCAGCCACTCGGGCGTGGACGACATGGCCGACAACACCTGCCACTTCGGCGTGAACTCGATGTTCGCCGACGGCGGTCTGACGCCGAGCCACGGCGAGGACACGACGCGCCTCTACTTCCCCGTCGATCAGCACCAGTTCGGCGCGTGCGTGCGCGCGATCTTCGATGACGCGGGCCTGCGCTTCGTCTTCAGCACGCGCGCCGCGGTGCCCGACATCCTCGATGAGGCGGGCAAGCCGATGTTCGCCGGCAAGCCCTTCGTGAAGGGCAAGGACGACGTGGTGCGCGACGCGAACGGCGGCGGGTATGTGGTGAGCTTCGGCGAGACCACCTACCGCGCGCTCGACGCCGTCACCCGCCTGCAGAAGCGCGGCGTGAAGGTGGGCCTCATCAACAAGCCCTGCCTGAACACCTACGACGAAGACGTGATGAAGACGCTCGCGGCCTCGCCCTTCGTGCTGGTCGCCGAGGGCTTCAACGTGAACACCGGCCTCGGCAGCCGCTTCGGCTCGGCCCTGCTCAAGCGGGGCTTCCGCGGCCGCTACGATCACATCGGCGTGCACCGCGAGGGCGCGGGCGGCCTCTGGCAGCAGATGGGCTACCAGGGTCTCGACTCGGCCGGCATCGAAGCCGCGATCGAGAAGCTCGCGGGCTGAAGCGAGCGACGCGCGTCGGCGGACGCCTCGTTCCGCCGACGCGGTGACGCGCGTGGGCGCGGACGACCTGCGGTGGGACGTCAGTCGGCGCTGGGCTCGAAGGTCACGCCGGCGCTTCCGTCTTCGAAGAAGTACGCGGCCTTCACCACCCACCAGGCGCCGTTGAACTGGATGCGATCGCCGCCGACCGGCACCCGGTGCGCGCGTATCGTACCGAGCGGGGTGAGATCGTCGGCGAGCAGCGAGATCAGCATCGGCATGTCGGCGTCCATGCGGCGGGACGCTAAGGCCCTGCGGGCGAGGGCGTCAACACGTGCAGATCACGCCGCGACGATTCCGTCGGCGCGCACCACGAAGAGCCCGCTGCTCACCCGATGGGGGGCGCGCGCGTGGTCGTCTGCGGCGCGCGCACGGAGCGCGCCCTCGTCCTCGGGGCGCGCCAGCCAGAGCACGTCGCGATGGGGCACCGCCGCCATGAAGCAGTCACCGAGTCGCGGCGCCATCGTCTCGTGCAGACCCGGCAGCAAGAGGCGCGCGGAGTCGAGGCCATCGCCCGAGCGCAGGTAGAAGAGCGGCGCGCCCTCGTGCAGCTTCGCGGTGCTCGAGGCGAGCGCGAGGTTGTCGAGCGCGCGCAAGAGCAGCGCGTCGGGATCGATCGACCAGCGCGACAGATCGGACGTGAGCACGAAGCGCGCGCGCTCGCCCATGCGGAGCACCAGCGCGATGCGCACGTCCGCCCGAAAGGGAACGCTGTGCAGGCGCGCCTCGGCGGCGAAGTCGGGCGCGATCAAGCGCGGGCAGACCTTGCTGAGCGCCTCGTCCACGCCGATGGACGCGCGCCCGCCAGGCAGCATGTCGATCAGCTTGCGCGCTGCCTGCTGCACGGCGGCGGGGATCGCATCGCCGGAGGCGACCGCGTCCTCCGTCGCCTCCAGCGCCTTGCTCAAGTCCACCGTCGTCTCGTCGCTCAGCACCCGCTCCCGATCGAAGCGCGAGACGACCGTCAGGTCGGGTCGCTCCGCGGCGAGCGCCTCCTCGAACGCCCGGGAGAGCCGCGCGAGCGGTCCCGTCCCCGACAGCTCCGCTTCGAAGCGACTCAGCTCGACGCTGAGCACCTTGCGCGCGCGCACCTCCCCTTCGAGCGCCCGGCTCACCGACGCGAAGGGATCGGCGCATGCGTGCTCGCCGAGGCGCAGGCGATGCGTCCCCGCTCGCTCCGCGTGCCTCGCCGTCGGGTGCGCGTCGATCACGATCATCGAGAGGAGCGCGCCCGCGCCCTCGAGGAACGCGTCGTCATCCGTGGGCTCGCCATCGGCGACGAAGCGATCGATCGCACCAGCGAGCGCGATGAGGCCCTCGACGCCTCGCGGCGCGCAGGACGCCCCCAAGAAGTGCGCGACGAAGCGGCGCGCAGGGGCGCGGAACGCACCCCCTCCGTCCAGCGCCTCGATCCAGTCGCTCACGCCGTCTCGGTGGAGGCGATCATCCGCGGAGCATCTCGCGCGCGATGAGCAGGCGCTGCACGTCGCTGGCGCCCTCGTAGATGCGCAGCGCGCGCACGTCTTCGTAGAGGCGCGCGACGATCGAGCCCGTGAGCACGCCGCGGCCGCCGTGCAGCTGGACCGCGCGATCCACCACACGCGAGGCGGCCTCGGTCGCCATGAGCTTCGCCATGCTGCCGCTCTTGCCGACCTTGCTCCGCTGCGCGCTGCCCTCGTCGCCGTTCTGCATGCGGAGCTGGTGCGCCAGATCCGCGTGCGCCGCGGCGCGGTACACCATCAAGCGCGCGCTCTCGACGTCACACGCCATCTCCGCGAGGTGCATCTGCACGGCCTGCTGCTCCGAGAGCGGCGCGCCGAACTGCACGCGGGTGCTCACGTGGCGGACCGACTCGTCGAGCGCGCGCTGCGCGAAGCCGAGCGCCGCGGCGCCCACGGTCGGCCGGAACTTGTGCAGCGTCTCCAGCGCCACGCCCATGCCGTCCCCTTCTTCGCCGATGAGGTGCGACGCCGGAATGCGGACGCCGTTCAGGCGGACGCGCCCGATCGGGTGCCCGCCGAGCACCGACTGCGGCTCGGTGCTCAGCCCCGCGGCGTCGGCCGGCACGACGAACGCGCTCAAGCGGCGCTTGCTGCCCTTGGCCGCCGTCGCCGCGAAGAGCACGTAGAACGACGCGATCCCGGCGTTCGAGATGAAGCACTTCTCGCCATCGAGCACGTAGTGATCGCCCTCGCGGCGCGCGCGGGTCTCGATGTTGCCGACGTCGGAGCCGGCCTCGTCCTCGGTGATCGCGAACGCGGCGACGGCTTCTCCTGCGGCGACGCGCGGCAAGTACTGCGAGCGCAGCTCTTCGCTGCCGCGCGCGACGATCGGAAAGCTGCCGAGGCCCTGCATCGCGAACGCGAGCTCGACCAGCGGCGAGGCGTGCCCCAGCCGCTCGCGCGCCAAGCAGAGCGCGACCGAGCGCACCTCGGGGTACGTTCCGCCATGCGCGTCGGGCACCACCAGCCCGAGCAGGCCGCGACCGCCGAGCATGCGCACCAGCTGCACCAGCGCTTCTTTTGGATCGTCGATCGACGCCTCGAGCGCGACCGCCTCGGCCGCGAGCGCGCCCGCGGTGGTCCAGGCCTGGGTGATCACGTCGGGCTCGCAGAACGCGCGCTCGATCACATCGTCGGACAGTCGGGGCAACGTCATGGGCTCTCCTCGCTTCGCTCGCGCGGGCTCACTCGAACTTCGGCGGCCGCTTGGCGACGCCGGCGTCGTAGGCCTCCTTGAAGTCCTTGTGCTGCATGCAGATCGCCTGCGCTTGGGCCTCGGCCTCGATGCCGGTGCCGAAGTCCACGGTGGCTTCGTAGTCGAGCATCTTCTTGGTCATCGCGTGCGCGAAGGCGGGGCCGTCCGCGATCTTGCGCGCCAGCGCGCGCGCCTCGGGGAGCAACGCGTCGTTGCCGAGCACCTGGTTGAAGAGCCCGATGCGCTCGGCGCGCGCGGCGTCGACGAAGTCGCCCGTCAGCAAGAGCTCGCTCGCGCGCCCGTAGCCGATGATCCGCGGCAGGAGCCACGACGCGCCCATGTCCGCGCCGGACAGACCGACCTTGGGGAACAGGAACGCGATGCGCGCGTCCTCGCTGGCCAGCCGAATGTCGGTGGCGATCGCCATGACCGCGCCCGCGCCGCACACGACGCCGTGCAGGGCCGCGATCACCGGCACGCGGCACTGGTGGATGGCCGCGACCAGCGCGCCGGTCATGCGGGTGAAGTCGAGCAGCCCGTGCATGTCGCGCGAGAAGAGCTCGCCGATGATGTCGCGGACGTCTCCACCCGAGCAGAAGCCGCGCGGCCCCTCACCCCGCAAGATCACACAGCGCACGTTCCGCATCTGCCGGATCTGGGTGAAGCAGTTCGTGAGCGCCTGGTAGCTCGCGAACGTGAGCGCGTTGATGCGATCGGGTCGATCGAGGATCACCTCGGCGACGCCGTCTTCGAGCTCGAAGCGGAAGCCGTTCTCTTGAATCGGGGGCAGGGACGGAGACATCGGAGACCTTTCGACAGGAGAGGTGCGAGCGCGCGATCTCGCTCGGTCGGTCAGGGCAGGACGGCGGTGGCCTCGATCTCGACGAGCGCGCGGTCCTCGAGCAAGTCGGCCACCTGCACCAAGCTCATGGCGGGGAAGTGCTTGCCCATGTGCTTGCGGTAGATCCAGCCGATGTCCTTCACGTTCGCGAGGTAGTCGCGCTTGTCGACGACGTAGAGCGTGAGGCGACCGACGTGCTCGGGTCCGCCGCCAGCCTCGCGCACCACCGCGAGCAGGTTCTCGAGCGCGAGCTCGAACTGCGCGGTGAGCCCCTCGACGAAGGTGCCCTCGCGGTCCCAGCCGATCTGCCCCGCGACGAAGAGCACGCGCCCCCCCGGGGGGAAGATCATGCCGTTGGAGTAGCCGCGCGGGGGCGCGAGCGTGGACGGTTGAACGGGGGTGCCCGACATCGGCGCCAGCCTACACCACGCCGCGGCGGGCGGAGAGGCGGCGCGTGATCTCTCGCCGCGATCGTTGCTCTGCGCGGGCGCGGAGCGCACCCTCATCCCGCTGCTCATGCGCCCCGCTCCGACAGCGTCGCTCGTCGCCGGGCGCGAGCTCCTCGATGGAGGCTTCGCGACCACGCGCGCTCGCAGCGCGCTCACCGCGCTCTCGCTCTCGTTGCTCGCAGCGTGCGCTGCGCCCTCGCCTGCGCCGCTTCCGGACGCGGGTCCGAGCGTGACGCGCGAGCTCGACGCGATCCTCGCGGCGCTCCCCGAGACGCCTGCGCCACTGCACGACGTGCCGCTCGTCGATCCGGACATGCAGGTCGGCCGTCGGCTCCGCGACGCGCTCGCGCGCACCCAGCGCGGTGAGACGGCGCGCATCGTGGTGATCGGCGGCTCGCACGTGGCAGGCGATCTGGTGACCGGACCGCTCCGCCGGATCTTGCAGCGCCACTTCGGCGATTCGGGGCATGGGTTCGTGCTGCCGCTGCCGCCCTACGACGCGTACTGGCAGTCCGGCGTGTCGGTCGAAGAGGGCGAGGGCTGGGGCATCCTCGAGCCTTCGCCCAAGCGACGCACCGAGGATCACTACGGGCCGCTCGCGAGCGCGCTGATCGCGGTCGAACCGGCGTTCGCGGCGGTCGAGACGCGGGGCGCGGACGCCTCGCAGCTCGAGCTCTGGTACCTCGCGCAGCCGGGCGGCGGAGCGCTGACGCTCGAGGTGGATGGCGAGCCGCTGGTGATCGAGACCGACGCGCCGACGTTCGCGGCGGGCTCGACCTACGTCGGGATGCGCGACGGCGCGCACCGCATCGAGGTGCGCGCCGGCGGCAGCGCGAGCACGCGCCTCTTCGGGATGGTGCTGGAGCGCGATCGGCCCGGCGTGATCGTCGATCAGCTCGGCATCAACGGGATCACGCCGAGCATGCTCCTGCTCGCCGCGCCGGAGACCTCGACCGCGTTCGTGCGCGCGCGCCGCCCCGATCTCTTGGTGCTCTGGCTCGGAGGCAACGAGTCGGGCGAGTGGTGGCCGATCGAGCACCACGAGGAGCGGCTGCGCGCGCTCTTGACCCGCTTGCGCGAGGGCGTGCCCGACGCCGCGTGCCTCGTGCTCGGCGCCCTCGATCGACGGCAGCGGCAGGGCGAGGGCTGGGTCGTGCCGATCACGCTCGAGGCGCTCTTCGAGGTGCAGCGTCGGGTCGCGCTCGATCAGGGCTGCGCGTTCTTCGACTCGATCGCCTGGCAGGGCGGCCCCGGCGCGGTGGAGCGGCTCGAGGCGCACGCGCTGATGCGCCCCGATCGGGTGCACTTGGTGCAAGCCGCCTACGAGGCCTACGCGGGGAGCGTGCTGCGCGCGCTCATCGGTGCGGTGCGCGAGGCCGGCGAACCTTGACCGTCGCCCGCGCGCGCTCCACGCCTCGGCCATGTCCGTCCAGCAACTCGATGACGCCACCTTCCAGTCCGAGCTCGCGAGCGCCGATCTCGCCATCGTGGACTTCTACGCGGGGTGGTGTGGGCCCTGTATGTTGTTCAAGCCGAAGTTCACCCGCCTGAGCGATCAATACCCCCAGATCCGCTTCTTCGTGTGCGACGGAGAGAAGGCGCCCGAGGCCCGCAAGACGGTGGAGATCCCCAGCCTCCCCTACTTCGGTCTCTACAAGAAGGGCGTGTTCGTCGGCGGCTTCTCCACCACCAAGGAGGACGGCTTCCGCGAGTACCTCGTCGAGCACTTCGGCGACGACGGCAAGCCGACGGAGAGCGCTTGAAGCCCGCCGAATGCCGGCGCCTCGCGCAGGAAAAGACGATCGAGGAGCTCGCGACCGCCGCCGAGCACCTCGCCGAAGAGCGCGACCCGCACTTCGAGGTGGGCGGCGAGGATCACGGCGAGAAGCTCACCCACGTGCTCTTGGCCCAGCGCATCCGAGAGCGCATCGAGAAGGGCGAGGATCTCAAAGACGCCTTCCGCGCCGTGATGGCCGAGGTGCGGGCCGTCGTCTCCAACGAGTAGCGCTCCAACGAGCAGCGCTCCAACGAGTTGCGCTCGAACGCGTTGCGATGGTGGCGTGGGTGGCTCGGACACCGCGCCCCGTGACATCCTCCGCGGATGCTTCGCCTTCGCCTGACCCCGCTCGTGTTCGCCGTCGCCCTGATGGGCTGTCCCTCGTCGATGGAGGGCACCGACGCATCCAGCATCGACGCCTCCAGCATCGACGCGCCCACCGCCGACGCCGCGTCGTTCGACGCCAGCGCGGCCAGCGACGTGCCCGAGCTCGACGCGCCCTCGTCGGACGCTGGCCGCGACGCATCACGCGACGCACCGCCAGGGGCGTGCGAGGGGCTCGCCGCCGCCGCGTGCCTCGGCGAGGGCTGCGTGACGCGCTTCGACGACAGCTGCTGTCCGATCTGCTCCGAGGGACCCTGCGCCGACTGCACCGACCCCGACTACCTCGACTGCGTCGATCGTACGGCCTCGCCGTGCGCCGGCCCCAACTGCGGCACGGCCCCGAGCTGGGCGTGCGACACGTCGGTCGCGCCCGACTGCGCGTCGGCGTTCGTGATCGACGTCGACAGCTGCTCGGTGATCGGCTGCGTTCCCGCCTTCCCCTCGAGCGAGGGCGAGCCCGACACGACGGAAGCGACGTGCACCCCGATCCTCGCGAGCAGCTGCACCGTCGCCTGCCGACGCGTGGCGCCGCCCTGCCCCACCGGTACGTTCCCCGAAGGCGACGGCGACTGCTACACGGACCGCTGCCTCCCCGCGTTCGTCTGCGTGCCGCCCGGCGCGTGATCAGAACGCGACGGTGATCAGAACGCGACGGTGATCGAACCGTCGTCGAACGGGATCGTGATGCGGCCGTGCATCGCGGCGACGTCCAGGCCATTCACGACCAAGCTGCCCGACGTCGCGAGCCCGAGGCCGGACCGACCTCCCTCGATGAGTGAAGAAGCTCGGTGTAGCGAGGCATGCAGTCCGCAGCAACGCGCGCGGTGGCATGCACCGTGCTCAACTCGCGGGGGTGGGAGAGGATGTCACGTTCTGGCACGCACCGAGGATCTTCCGCATGACCCGCTCTCTGCTCCGTCTCGCTCTCACCGCGCTCGTCGCGCTCGCGGCGATGCCCGCGTGCTCCAGCAGCCACAGCGCAGAAGAAGACGGGGGCGTCGTCGTGCCGGACGGATCGATCGGCCGTGACGCACCTGCGATGTCGTGCGGCGGGGAGATCTGTGGGGCCGGCGAGACCTGCTGCACGGGCTGCCCGGGGGCCCCGGTGCTCGGGTGCTTCGACAGCTGCCCCGACATCGCGTGCCCCATCGTGTGGGAGTCCTGCGAAGACGCCCTGGACCTGGGCACCACGGGCGAGGCGTGCGCGTTCGACGACACGTGCAGTCGCAGCGAGGGCTGCTGCTCCACCTTCGCGACGTGCTCGGAGGGGGTCCTCCGGCTCGATCAGGCGTGCGCGCCTGGCTGCTTCGCCTGCGCGTCGAGCGACGACTGTGACCCGGGCAGCTACTGCGACTTCGGGGGCTTGGGCTGTGGTGGCCCGGGCACCTGCTTGCCCCGGCCGACGGCATGCGACGCCGACTGCCCCGGCGTGTGCAGCTGCGATGGCACGACGTACTGCAACGCGTGCAGCGCCAACGCCGCGGGCGCGAGCGTGGCGCGCGAGGGCGCGTGCGACCTCGTCAGCTGCGCGCCGCAGGACGCGCGCGGATCGGGCGCGTGCGCGCTCTTCCTCGGCTACGTGTGGGACGGCGAGTCGTGCACGGGGATCGGAGGCTGCTCGTGCGTGGGCGTCGACTGCGGCGCGCTCTACGAGCGAATCGGCGCGTGCGAGGCGGCGCACAGCGCGTGCACCACCGACCCGTGCGCTGCGATGGACGCGCGGGGGGACGGCTTGTGTGACGCGTTCTTCGGCTACACATGGGATGGCGCGAGCTGCAGCGGCGTCAGCGGCTGCTCGTGCGAGGGCGATGACTGCGACCGACTCTTCGAGAGCCCCGGCGCCTGCGCGGCCGCGCACCGCGGCTGCGGTCCAGAGTCCTGCGTCGCGCAGGAAGCACGCGGCGAAGGCGACTGCCGCTTGCTGCTCGGCTACCTGTGGAACGGCAACATGTGCGTCGCGATCGGCGGATGCTCTTGCGTCGGCCCCGACTGCGACGCGCTCTACGAGGACCGGAGCTCGTGCGATCGCGCGCACGGCGAGTGCATCGTCACCTTCTGAGCGCGGACCGACCGGTCAGGGCAAGCCGGGGAACGCGGTCACGTAGCGCACGTCGAAGTCCCCGAACGAGTCGACGACCTCGACGGTGAAGTCGGGGAACGACGTGACCTCGCGCCACTCGCCGCAGTCGTTCGGGAACGCGTCCACCCGCTCGACGTTCAGATCGGGAAACGAGGTGACCTCCTCGATCTCGAAGTCGGCGAACGCGTCCACGTACTGCACGTCGCCGTGCAGCTCGATGAACTCGCCGCGGCGCGCCGAGTAGAAGCGACAGTCGGAGGTGATGCGATCGCGAGGCGGCTCGGCCACGTCCGGCGCGTCGCGGCCCGTGTCCGGGATCGGCCCCGCGTCCGGCAGCGGCCCCGCGTCGGGCCTCGGTTCGGCGTCGAACGCTGCGTCGACACCGCCATCGAGCGGCCGGCCCGCGTCGTCGCCCCGGCCGATGAGCCGACAGCCCGCGAGGACCAGCAGCGAAAGGATCGCGATCGATCGCACGGGCGCGAGCCTAGCGCGCGGCGTCAGCGCTCGCCCGCGCCGACGAACTCGCTGAAGCTCGCCATGAACTCGGTGAGGCGCTTGCGAACGTCGTCGTCGGTCAGACGGCCCGACGCGTCGAACACCAAGCTCGCCCCGCCCACCTGCATGCGCGGTCCGAAGAACGGGCGCGTGCCGAGGGTCCGCAGCACGGGCAGCCACGCCGCCTGCGCCATCACCGTGCCGTAGCGACCGGGGCTCGCGCCCATGATCGCGACGGGCCGATCTCCGAACACCCGCCCGATGTCGGAGCTGGGCCGCGAGAGCCAGTCGATGGTGTTCTTCAGCACCCCGGGGATCGAGTTGTTGTACTCGGGCGTGACCAGCAAGAGCCCCGCCGAGCCCGCGATCCGATCCTTGAGCGCGCGCACCGGCTCGGGGATGCCCGAGCTCGCCTCGAGATCTCCGTCGTAGAGCGGGACGTCGCGGATGGAGGCCTGCTCGATCAGGAGGCTGCTCGGCGCGACCTCGGCGGCGGCGCGCAAGAGCGCGCGGTTGAACGAGCCCTCGCGGAGGCTGCCGGCGATGCCGACGATCGTCTTGGTGGATGCGGTCATGAGACTGCCTAGCGCGATGCGCTGCGCCCGGCGATCAGCGCCTGCAGGAGACCGTGCGCCATGCGGCCCTGGAAGTCGTCGACGAACGGGATGTCGTCCTCGTCGTCGCCCTCGCGCTCGCGCAGCGCGCCGCGGCTCGCCTCGATCGCCTCGTGGGCCCGCTCGGCGTCGAGGTGGCCTTCGAGCATCGCCTCGCTGATCGGCGGCGTCGCGTGCGCCAGCCCGCGCGCGATCTCTTCGCTCAGCTGCTCCACCACCACGTCCGGCTCGATCCCCACCGCCTGGATCGAGTCGCCGCTCGGCGTGTAGTAGCGGGCCACGGTGAGCTTCAGCGCGCTGCCGTCGGGGAGATCGATCACGTTCTGCACAGAGCCCTTGCCCCACGTGCGCGTGCCGACGACCAGCGCGCGGTGATGATCGCGCAACGCCCCCGCGACGATCTCCGCCGCGCTCGCGGAGAAGCTGTCGACGAGCACCACCATGGGCCAGTCGGGTCGGGTGCCGAGCGAATGCGCCCGCGCCTCCGAGAGCACCTCGCCCCCGCGCCCTCGGGTCGAGACGATCGTGCCCTCGGTGAGGAACTCGTCGGACACGAGCACGGCCTCGTCCAAGAGGCCCCCCGGGTTGCCGCGCAGATCGAGGAGCACGCCGGTCACGCCGCCGCGATCGGCCGTCGCTCGCTGGGCCTCGTCGAGCGCCGCGCGCAGCTCGCGCGACGTGGTGCTCTGAAAGCTGCGGATGCGAACGTACGCGACGCGATCGGGCAGCACGCGGCTCTCGATCGCCTCCACGTGGATGATCTCGCGCGTCATCGTGACGTCGATCGAGTCTTCGACGTCGGGGCGTCGCACCCGAACGCTCACCGTGGTCCCGGGCTCGCCGCGCATGATCGAGACGGCCTCGCTGATGCGCATGTCGCGCGCGAGGTGGCCATCCAGCGCCAAGAACCGATCGCCCGGCAACAGCCCCGCGCGATCCGCAGGGCCGTCCTCGACGACACCGTGCACGGTGATCCACCCGTCGCGCACGTCGATCGACACGCCGACGCCGCCGAACGCCCCCGCGGTGTCCGCCTCGAGGCGCGCGATCTCCTCGGGGTCGAGGAAGCTCGAGTGAGGATCGAGCGTCTCGACCATCCCTCGGATCGCGCCGTACACGAGCGCGTCTTGGTCCGGGGGCTCGACGTGGTTGACCTCGATGTGCGCGAGCGCCCGAGCGAAGATGCCCAGGTTCGCGTACGGGCTCGCGTCGGTCTCGGTCGCCGCTGCGGGCTCGGCGCGGAACGCGCCCACCACCAGCGAGGCCGCGAAGGCCCCCCCGAAAGCCGACAAGAGCACCGCGCGCGACGGCGCTCGCCGAGCGTTGCTGCGTTCACTGCGTGCGGAATCGAAATGCATCGTTGACCTCGGCGCGGGGGTCTGGTGTACCATCCCGGCCCACACGTCGGCACCGCTCCTCGCGTCGTTTGTGCGCGCTTCTCGAGCGGACGAATCACCGGACGACGCAGGAGAGGATCACGATGGCAGGCACGGACAAGCGGAAGCAGAGCCTCTACTTTCCGGAG
>CAYZQM010000018.1:0-7592 GCA_964480175.1 uncultured Sandaracinaceae bacterium | reverse complement strand
TGCAGCGCTGCGTGAAGATCGGCCTCCCCGAGATCCGCAAGCTCCCGTCGGTCAACGAGCCCGACGACGAGGGCGACGAGCCGACGCCCTGAGCTTCCATGGGAGGTTGGGCTGACGACGGCCGCGCGCCGCGCGCGCACCACGACCCTCCGTCTCGGCTCCATCGATCGTGACCGCGACCATCCGCTACGACCGCACTGCGTTCGCGAACGCCGCCGACGGAACGCGCCTGTTCTATGGCGTGCGAGGCGAAGGGCCCGCGATGGTGCTGACCGACGGCATCGGCTGCGACGGCTTCGCCTGGAAGTACTTCCAGCCCCACGTCGCCGCGCACCACCGCGCCGTGCACTGGCACTACCGCGGTCACGGGCGGAGCGGCCTGCCGCGCGATCCGTCGCGCATCGACATCGTCGCGCACGCGCGCGATCTCCTCGCGGTGATGGACGCCGCCGAGGTCGAGTCCGCGATCCTCTGCGGTCACAGCATGGGCGTGCAGGTCTCGCTCGAGGCCTACCACCAGGCGCCCGATCGGGTGAAGGGCCTGGTGCTGGTGTGTGGCAGCTACGGCAAGGTCACCGCGACCTTCCACGGCAGCGACGTGCTCAAGAAGGTGCTGCCCACCGTCATCCAGTTCGTGGAAGACAACCAAGGGCTGGTGCGCGCGCTGTGGGGACGCATCCCGCCCGCGATCGCGTTTCGCCTCGCGTCGCTGATGGGCGAGGTCGACGGAGTCAGCCTCCGCGAGGAGGACTTCCGCTGGTACCTCGAGCACGTCGCGTCGCTCGAGCCGAGCCTCTTTCTCTCGATGCTCAAGCTCGCCGGTGAGCACACGGCCGAGGACTTCTTGCCCGACGTGAAGGCGCCGACGCTGGTCGTCGCCGCAGAGCGCGACACGTTCACGCCCGCCGCGCTCGCCGAGCACATGGCGCAGACGATCCCGAACGCCGAGCTGGTGATGCTCGAAGGCGCGAGCCACGCCGCGCCCGTCGAGCAGCCGAACGTGGTCGCGGAAGCGTTCGATCGCTTCGAGCGGCAGAAGCTCTGAGCTCGAACCTACCGAAAGTCGGCCGAGCACTTGGGGCAGCGCGCGGGCACGAACCCGTTGAAGCCCACCGGCATCACCCACGCGGAGCACGCGGGGCATCGCACGTTCCGTCGATGGATGTTCAGCGCGCCCCCGACGACGAAGAGCATCGCGGCGACGCCGACTCCGCCGACGACGTTCGGCATGCCCTCGAACAGCTCGGCTGCCCCGGCGACCACGAGCGCGGCGAGGAGCCCGGCGACCGGGATCCACAGCAAGACCTTGATGAAGTACGAACGAAACCGCTGCGCGATGACGCTGCCGTGCTCGGACATGAGGGACCTCGGTGGGCACGCGACACCGACACGACGTCGGCGCGGCGCGGTCCGCGACACAGCAACCGTCACGCCATCTCGCTTCGCTCGATTCCACCAAGGCGGCCGATGGCGCCGTCCCATGGGCACGGTGGGACCGTCCCCTCGAGAGCCCATGCTCGCGTCGGGTGCGCTCGCCTACGCGCGAGAGCGCACGCCGGTGCCGCCCGGGGTGTCGTCGAGCTCGAGCGAGCACACAGAACACACGGGCTTCTCGCGCGCCAGACGCCAGAGCACGCTGCCGGCGACGAGGTACGCGAACGCGCTCGGGATCATGATGCAGAAGTCCGCGCTCCAGAACGGCGAGAGCACCCCGAGCACCACCACGCCGATCGCCCACACGCGCAGCGTGTTCTTCCAGCCGCCCCACGGCATGATCGCCGAGACCCGGTCGTCGCACCGGGTGCAGTAGAGAGGCCGTCGCTCAGCCTTTCGCACGATAGGCGCGAGCGTGGATCGACTGCGTGCGAGGGGCAACTCGGGCTGGCGGCCAGCGCGCGCATGACCAACGCTCGCCCCATGCCGCGCAAGCTGGTCGGGATGTCGCTGACGTCGTCCCGGATGGGCGTCTCCACCGTGCTCGAGCGCACCTTCGACGAGCGGGGCGCGTGGGTGCTCGGCCACGTCGAGACGTCGTCGTACTTCGGTCCCAGAGAGCCGAGCTTCTTTCGTCGCCTCATGCGCTGGCGCGAGCCGCCGGTGCTGCACCCGCCGTTCGATGACGCGGGGCGCGACGTGCAAGGCCTGCTCGCCGCGCGACCGCCGGTCTTCGATGGCGAGGGGGATCCCCCGAACGCGATCCGCTCGGTGCGGGGCACCGTCGATGCGCTGATCCCGCGTGAAGCCAACGACGACGTCGTCGTGCGTGACGTGTGGTCGGTCGCGCAGGGCGCGCGCCTCGTGAGCGGCCTCCACTTCGGTCTCGTGCGCCCCGAGCGACCGCCCGTCGCGGTGGCGTTCGCGATGTCGCCGCTCATCGTCGCGCGTCCCTCCGCGATGACGCTGCGCCACGCCGTCGAGCTCGGTCCGCTGGACGCGCGCGCGTTCACCAACGCGTGGCCTGCCCTCGATCTCGACGCACCGGCCGTCGGCGTCGAGCTGCGGGTGGGCGACGTCGTCGAGGTGATCGGCCTCGTGAGCCGGCCCGAAGACTGTGAGGGGCGCTTCGATCTCGACGGGAGGCGCGCGAGCTACCGCGACGCGGCGACACCCCACGCGCTGACGCTGGTGATCGGCGATCGCCCTGGGCTCCGCATGGTGATCCGCCGCAGCTGAACGGGGCGACCGTTCACCGCCGCAGCGCGACGCTTCGGGGTATCCTCGGCGCCGATGGCATTTCGATCCGAGCTGGAGGCCGCCCAGCACCGCGCGGAGGCCGCGGAAGCGGAGACCCAGAGGCTGAAGCTCGAGCTCTCGTCGCAGACGGCGCGAATGGAGCGCGTCGAGGAGATCGAGGGGCAGCTCGAGACCGCGCGCGCGAAGCTGCGAGAGCAGGGGCCGCGAGCCCAGACGACCGCACTGGTGAGCGGCGCGGTGCTCGGCGCCCTGATCGCGTTGGGCGGCACGTTCGCCCTCGGTCGCACCGACCACGCCGCCGACGAAGCGCACAGCCGCGACGCCGACCGCGCGCACGAGGAGTCGCTACGACGGGCGAACGTCGACACCGAGAACGCGCGCCTGGAGCTCACCTTGATGACCGAGGACCGTGACGACGCGCGTGCCGCGCTGCGCGCCGAGAGCCGCGACGTGCGCGCGCTCTTGCTCGCGATCGGCGACGCGCCCTCCGCCGACGTCGCTGCGCAGTACCCCGTGCGCCTCGGGCGGGTGATCCACGTGAACGGCTCGACCCCGCTGCGCGTCGGCGCGCTCTGCGACGTCGTCGCGTCCGAGAGCGAGGGATGTGCAGGCGTCATCCGCTGCGGTGACGTGACGGTGCACTCGTTCGGCTGCAGCGGGCGCACCCCGACGGAGCTGGCGTACGACAGCGGCGCGATCGTCGTGAGCGACCCCGAGTGGCGGGTGACGCTCGTGACGACCCTCGTCCGCTGAGCCTCGAGCCGCTGCGCACCGCCTGAGCTCAGGCGGGGATGTCGAGATCGAGCAAGAGGTCTTGCCCGCTGAGCTTGTCCGCGGCCAAGCCGCCGAAGTACTTGGCGAGGCCGACGCGCTCGTACGCAGGCTGGATGCGCGGCGTGAGCAGGCCGATCTCGCGGAGGTTCGGCACCATGCGCCCGAACATGATGTGCCGGAAGCGCTCCATCCCCGGTGAGCCGGTGATGAAGTCGCGCCACTCGGCGCGGCTCATGCGGTGCTCGAACCACTCCTCGTAGACCTCGTAGGCGAGGAAGCGGTTGCGCATGAGGATCGCGACCTCGAAGGCCCAGTCCTCGCGCTCGCGCCGCTCGCTCTCGGAGAGCTCCTTGGTGATGTGCTCGCGCAGCGCGAGCACGCCGTAGTGCACGTGCCGCGCCTCGTCCTGGATCACGTTCTTGAGCAGCTCCTTGAGGAGCGGCTCCTTGGTCTCGCGGTAGAGCGTGGAGAACGCGCCGAGCGCGACGCCCTCCACCATGATCTGCATGCCGAGGAACTTCATGTCCCAGCGGCTGTCGCGCATGAGCGCGTCGATGATCACGAAGAGGTTGTCGTTGACCTGGTAGAGCTTCTCCATCTTCGTGTCGAGGTAGCGGTGGAAGACCTCGACGTGGCGCCCCTCGTCCATGACCTGGGTCGATCCGTAGAGCTTGCCGTCGAAGAACTGCACGGACTCCGTGACCTGCGCCGCCGCGAAGAGCGCGCCCTGCTCGCCGTGGAGGAACTGCGAGAGCATCCAGCTGGCGACGCTGTGCCGGAGCTTGGCCTTCTCGTCGTCGCTCAAGACGATGCCCTTGGCGTCGACCCGATCCCAGCCGAGGAAGTCGTCGGGCAGGAGCGGCACGCTCGGATCGAAGGGATCCACGTCGGTGTGCCACGGAAGATCGTCGCCGTTCCACTGACCTCGCTTGGCGCGCTTGTAGAGGTCCTCCATCTCCGCGAAGTCGTGGGGATACGTCCAGTCGAAGTACGCCGAGTGCGACGCCGGCATCTCCGTGGGCCGACCCTGCTTGCCGCGCTTGAGGATCGCGCCGCGCACGGCCGAGGGACCGATCGAGGACAGGACGCGCGTGTCCTTCACCTCGAAGAGCGGTGAGGCGGCGTCCGCCCACACCTCCACCTGCTTCTTCACGCGGTCGGGGAGGATGCGATCGAGCTTGGACTGGAGGGGAAAGCTGTCGAAGGGGCTCATGGGTGGACTCCTAGCGGGACGGGTCCTCGACGGACTCGAGGGTGGAGAAGAACGCCTTGATCTTCTTGGTGTGAAGGCCGGTGAGCAGACGGTGCACGATGGGCAGCGCGCGCTCGATCATCTCGGCCCCGCGCTCCGCGCTCATGCGATCCATGCGGCTGACGAGGAGCATCGCCTCGCGGTTGAAGAGCTCGTCGACCACCTCGTGCAGCATGGCGACGTCGTCGATCACGATGCCGAGCTCCTCGACGTAGCCCATGCGGCGCAGCTCGCCCCACGCCTCGATCAGCCACAGATCGCTCTCGGCGATCTCGGTCTTTCCGTCGCGCTCGCGGGCGCCGATGAAGCCGAGCTCGATCGCGCGGCTCAGATCCGCGCGCGGCACGCCTGCGCGATCGGCGGCCTGCACCGCGTCCACCGTCGGCTCGGGACGATCGCGCACCTCGAGGAGCTCGCCCTTGGTGAAGCGCTGCTTGATCTCGCCGAGCAGGCGCCGCTGCGCGCCGGAGAACTGGCTCTCTTGTCCGTCGAGCAGCGCTTTGATCGCCTTCAGCGGGAGGAAGCGCTCGTGCTGCAGGTTCTTGATCAGCTTCAGCCGCGCGACGTGCTCGTCGCCGTAGAACGCCATGTTGCGTCCGGTCTTGTGGCCCGGCGGCAAGAGGCCCTCGTGGATGTAGAAGTGGATCGCCTGCCGCGGCAGCCCGGTGGCCTCGCAGAGATCCTTCATCCGCAGCCGGTAGGGATTGGACGCGGGCGGCGCGACGCTCTCGCGATCGCGCGACGGACGCTCACCGTCGATCACGGGACCTCCAGGGTGACGGGACCGAGCGGGCGTCCCACGCAGGTGAGCACCTTGCCTTCGCTGCGCTCGCGCTCGGTCAGGCAGTTGGGCTCTTCGAGCGCCATCTCTCCGTCGACGAGGGTGCACGCGCAGGCGGCGCAGCCGCCCATCGAGCACGAGAACGGCACGCTCACGCCGCTCGCGAGCGCCGCCTCGAGCACGGTCTGGTTGGGCAGCACGGTGAGCGGCACCGCCTTGCCTCGGCGACGCAGCGTCACCGTGACGGCCTCGGTCGGCAGCGCGCGATCGACCCGAAGAGCGCCGGGGCTGACGAAGCGCTCCTGTCGGATCGCGCTCGAAGCGACGCCCCGCCCGACCAGCGCGGCGCTCACCGCGTCCATCATCGGCTGCGGCCCGCACACGAAGTGCTCGGTGGGCGAGCCGTCGCGCACCAGATCGAGCTCGTCGATCAGCGCGTCGACGTGCGCGCGATCGAGCACGCCGGTGCGCTCACCGCCCTGCTCCCAGACGTGCACGACGCGCAAGCGCGCGCCGTGCTCGCGCACGAGCCGCTCGAGGCGGGAGAAGAAGATCACGTCGGCGCGCGAGCGGTTGCCGTAGATCAGCGTGAGCTTCGCGTCCGGCTCGGTGAGGAGCGCTGTCTCGGCGAGCGAGATGATCGGCGTGATGCCGCTGCCGCCCGCGAAGAGCACCCAGTGGCGCGGACCGCTCGCCGCGGGCGCGACGAATTGCCCCGACGGGCCGAGCACCTCGATCGATCCGCCGGCGCGCGCGGTGCGGTGCAGGAGCTCGGAGACGCGGCCACCCGCGATGCGCTTGATGGTGATCGCCGCGTGCAGCGCGCCCGGCACGCTGCACAGCGAGTACGCGCGCTTGTGCACGACGCCGTCGATCGCGACGTGCAGCGTGAGGAACTGCCCGGCCTCGAACGCGAGCGGCGCGCCGCTCGGCTCGCGGAGCACCAGCGTCAGCGCGTCGGCCGTCTCGTCGATGCGCTCGACGATCTCGAGCTTGCGGACGACGGCGCGGGACTCCGACTTGCGCGCGGCGGCCTTGCGCGGATGCACCGGCGAGACTCGCTCGCCGCGCAGCTCACGCGCGAGCATCCCCAGATCTCCTCGCAAGAGCGTGTACGGCGAGCGGAGCACGGACGGCAGCGCGTGAAAGATCGGATCGATCTGCCCGAGGTCGGGCGCGCACAGCGGCGGCCGGCTCGGCGTGGAGAAGGGGCGGCGGCGCTCCCCCCGCAGATCCGCGGCGATCGTTCCCACGTCGAGCCGCGCCTGATCCACCACCCTTCCGAGCGCGCTCGGCACCACGCGGTGCACGGCCGAGGCGAGGACATCGACCGAGCTCACGCGACGGGCAGGACGTGACATGAGGCGGAGCATGGTCTTGCCAAGCGTTGGGTGTCAAGCAGCACTTTACACACTCCCCCACGGAGAACCTGCGCAGGATCTGGTCACACCTCTCTATCCGTCGCCCGGATGCGCCCCTTGCGGCGAGGCCCGATCTGCCGGCAATCTGGGCTCGTCTGCCGTCGTCCCGCCCGTCGATCGCCGCCGCGACAGAGCGCCGCGCCCGATCGTCGCGGGCCCCCGAGTTGCTCCGAGGTCCCACCCATGCGCCGCCTCTTGCTCGTCTTCATCGTGAGCCTCCTCGGCCTGGCCTCTTGCTTGGGCGCCTCCGACGGTGCGCCGGAGCGCCTCGGCGTGGCCCGCGCCGACCTCACCGCGGCCCAGCGTCGCGCGCGCGCAGCGCAGATCCGAGACGCAGCGACGGCCAACGGCATCACCCAAGGCTGGCTGCTCGCGGGCATCGCCGACGCGGAGACCGGCATGTCGCACTGCTGGTCCGAGCTCACGTGGGCGTGCATGGGACCGACGTCGTCCGACTGCGGCGGCGGCCCGGTCGTCGCGGGCGCGGGCGACGGACCGTGCGCCGACATGCAGGGCGGGCTCGGCATGTTCCAGTTCGACGCGGGCACCTACGCGCAGACGCTGGCGCGCGAGGGCAACCGCATCCTGTCGATCGCGGGCAACGTCGCAGCAGGCGTCGACTTCGTCGTCGCGATGGTGATCCGCTCCGTCTACATCTCCGGCGTCGACA
>CAYZQM010000017.1:41221-42684 GCA_964480175.1 uncultured Sandaracinaceae bacterium | reverse complement strand
CTGCGAAAGTGGGCGGCGCTCTGCGGCGCGAACTGGGGCCATCGCCTCGATCTCGCGCTCGCGGAGCGGGCGTTCGTCGCGGGACGCGAGCAGGAGGCGAGCACGCTGCACGAGCGCGCGATCGCCGGGGCGCGGGCGCAGGGCGACATGCTGAACGAGGCGCTCGCCTGCGAGCGGGCCGCGGCGTTGCAGCGCAGCCATGGACGCTCCACCGCGGAGCAAGCGTACCTGTCGGCCGCGCGCAGCGCGTACGAGCGGTGGGGCGCGGGCGCGAAGGTGGCGGCGCTCGAGCGCAGCTTCCCCGAGCTCTTGGTCGAGCGCGGCGGCGGCGAGCGCCGGGGCACGCTGTCGGGATCGGGGACCGGCTCGGTGAGCGCAGGCGCGATCGACGTGTCGGCGTTCGTCGCCTCGGCGCAGGCCATCGGCAAGGAGATGATGCTCTCGCGTCTCGTCGAGGCGCTGGTGCGCATCGCGCTGACGGCCGCGGGCGCGAGTCGCGCCGTGCTCCTGCTCGAGCGGCAGGGCAGCCTCGTCGCGGTGGCCGAGTGCGTCGCGGATCCCGAGGTCGTCGTGCGCACCGTCGACGTCCCGATCGAGCGCGCCGACGAGGGCGCTCCCTTCGTCGCGACGGCGATCGCCCGCTTCGCGCAGCGCTCGCGCACCGACGTGGTGCTCGACGACGCCCGGAGCGACGCGAGCTGGCGCCGCGATCCCTACGTCGCGAGCACGGGGGTGCGCTCACTGCTCTGCGTGCCGGTCGAGCAGCAGGGCAAGCTGAGCGCGGTGCTCCACCTCGAGCACACGACGGCGGCGGGCGTCTTCACGCACGAGCGCGTCGCGCTCCTGCGGGTGCTCTCGAGCCAGGCGGCGATCTCGCTGGAGAACGCGCGTCTCTACGAGGACCTGCAGGTCACGGCGGACGCGCAGGCGCGCTTCGTCCCCAAGCAGTTCCTCGAGAGCCTCTCACGTCCTTCGATCGTCGACGTTCGACTCGGCGACCACGTGCGCAAGTCGATGACCGTCCTCTTCTCCGACATCCGCGGCTTCACGCCGCTCGTCGAGCGGATGCAGCCCGAAGAGCACATCGGCTTCATCAACGACTACCTGCGCCACATGGAGCCTCCGATCCTCCGCGCAGGGGGCTTCGTCGACAGCTACATCGGCGACGCGATCATGGCGCTCTTCGATGGGCCGAGCGGCGGCGCGGACGAGGCGCTCGAGGCTGCGGTCGGGATGGCGAGGGCGCTCGCGTCGCTCAACGAAGAGCGGCGTGCGGCGGGCGCCGTGCCGCTGCGGGTCGGGATCGGCCTGCACACCGGGCCGCTCACGCTCGGCACCATCGGCGGACCCGAGCGGATGAAGTGCGGCGTCATCGGGGAGACCGTGAACCTCGCGGCCCGCCTCGAGGCGCTCACGAAGACGTACGACAGCACGCTGCTCATCAGCGACGGGGTGGTCGCCAG
>CAYZQM010000017.1:30081-41211 GCA_964480175.1 uncultured Sandaracinaceae bacterium | reverse complement strand
CGAGCGACCGACGATGCGCGTCGTCGACCGCGTGCGGATGCGCGGCAGCGCGATCCCGGTGACGGTGCACGAGGTGATGGACGCCGAGCCGAAGGACCGAGGTGGCCTCGCGCGCGCCGATCTGCCGTCGTACGAGGCCGGACTCTCGGCCTATTACGCGCAGCGATTCGACGCTGCGATCGAGGCGTTCGAGGGGGCGCTCCGCGCATGGCCGGACGATCCCGCCGCCGCCCGCTACCTCGCTCGGGCCCGTCGCATGGCGAAGGAGCCGGTCGCGGGCGACTGGAGCGGCGTCGAGCAGGCCTGACGTCGCCCCAGCGCGCATCGACGGGTGGAGGGGACGCGCCTCGAGCAGCGCGCTGCGGGCACCCGCGCCCGAGGCGTGCGGTGGAGAACGACGAAGCGCGCGCGTCCCGATGGGGACAGCGCGCGCTTCGTGTGTCTGGTAGGTCGGCTCAGCCCGTCGCCATGCTCACGTCGGCATGGCGGGCGATCCGCATCAGCGGCCGGTCCGACGCCGGCGAATCAGCGCCAGGCCGAGCAGCGCGCCGCCGAGCAGCGCGGGCGCGGCGCCGCGGTGGGCGCGCACCGGCACGCTGCAGCCGCAGCCGCCGCCCGAGGTTCCGCCGCCCGCGTCGAGCCGGGGGCCCGCATCGCTGCCCACACCGCTGTCGGTGCCGACTCCGCCGCCGTCGGTGCCGACCCCTCCGCCGTCGCTGCCGGTCATCCCGCCGTCGGTCTCGGTGCCGCCGCCGTCGACGTCGCCGGCGTCGACGTCCGTCGAGCCGCCGTCGGTGTCGCCCGCGTCGATCTCCGTGCCGCCTGCGTCGACACCGCCCGCGTCCACGCCGCTGTCCACGCCGGCGTCCGCCGGGCCGCAGCCGCTGATCGGCGCGCACACGCCGTCGGCGCTGCTGCCGGCCGCCACCGAGCACGCGTTGCAGTCGGTGGTGCCGCCCGCACAGGCCGTCGCGCAGCAGACGCCGTCGACGCAGAAGCCCGACGCACAGCTGAGCGGCGAGGTGCACGCCGCGCCGTTGCTCAAGTCGTCGGTGACGAGGCGCGCTCGGGCGCGGCCGGGGCCGCTGGTCACGTTGCGGTAGCTGACGAGCCACACGCCGCCCGTGCCGCCGCTGACGCCGGGCTGATCGGTGTTGCCGACCGACTCGGTGATCGTGAGCGGGGTGGTGTCGATCACCGTGCCGCTCGTGGCGACGCGGCTGGCCTCGATGGTCGTGTTGCTGCCGCTCGCCCGGGTCCACGCGAGCAGGTAGCGACCGCTGAAGCCGACGGTGGGCTGGACCTCGACGTCGGTGCTGGTGGCGACCGCGACGTTGCCGCCGAAGAGCGCGCCGGTCGCGCCGTTGACGCGCTGGAAGTAGATGTCCGCGGCGCTGGCGCCCGCGCGCGCATCGAAGAACGTGACGAGGTAGTCGGTGCCGTCACTGGCCACGCTCGAGTCGGCCTGTGCGCCTGCGGCGCCACCCACGACCGTGCCGCCTGCGTCGAGCGCCGACGTCACGAAGCGGGTGCCGCGGATGTCGACGTTGGTGTCGACACGAGCGTCGGTCCACGTGATGTAGAAGCCCGTGCTCGACGCCGCCGTCGCGGAGCCGAACTGGTTGCCGGCGGCGGTGACGACGTTGACCGGCGTCGCGACGGTCGGCGTCGCCGTGGACGCGTCGACGCGCGCCGCGCGGATCTGCGCGTCGATCGTGCTCGCGGCGGGATCGTACGAGGTCCAGGTGACCAAGCAGATCGCGGGCCCGCACGCGATGGCGGGCTCGAACTCCAACAGGGTCGTGGAGGTGGCGACGTTCACGAGCGTCGCGCTCGGGATGCCTGCAGCGGTGAGGGTGCCGACGCGCACGTCCTCGCCGCCGTCGACGATCGCGGCGACGAAGCGCGAGCCCGAGGCCGACCAGGCGATGCCGTCGACGGTCTGGCTGCCGGGCCCGCCCGCGAGGTTGTCGGGCGTGCCGACGACCGCGCCCGTCGCGCCGAGGATCGCGGCCCACGCGTCGACCTGTCCGCCGCGGAAGTCGGTCCACGCGACCGCCCACACGGTGCCGTTGCCAGCGACCACCGGGCTCTCTTCGTCGTTGGGACCGAAGCTGAGCACCTGGCCCGCGGGCGAGCTGACCGTGGTGCCGACGATGCGGGTGCCGCGGATGTCCGTCGCCTCACCGGTGTAGTCGACATACACGACGTAGACCGAGGTGCCCACCGCCGCGATGTCGTGGGTGGCGACGTCGCCGGTGACCCCGCTGCTCGGGTTGAGCGCCGAGCCGATGGGGGCGCCCGCGGCGCTCACACGACGCGCGGAGAGCCGGTACTCGACGAACGCCATCATGAGATCGTCGTAGAGCCGATCGCTGTACACCACGACGTACTCGGAGCCGTTCCACGCGAGCTCGGGGATGAGGTAGTCCCGTCCCGCCGCGTCCTCGGAGATCATCGTCGCGGCCGGCGCGCCGATCGCGCCGGAGCCCGGCACGACCGCCGACATGACGGCGTAGAAGTTGTCGGCCTGCAGCTCGGTCCAGGCCACGAGGAAGTTGGTCCCACCGAACGCCACGCTGCTCAGCTGCGCGCCCGCGGTCGGCGCCGCGATCGTGGTGGGGGACGCATCCGGGAGCGCGGTGCCGCTCGGGTTCACCCGGCGCACGCGCACCTGCAGCGCGGTGGTCGAGCCGTCGGTGTACGAGACGAGGAACTGCGTCCCCGAGGCCGCGACGGCCGCGTTGCCCTGGGCACCGGCGCCGCCGCCGACGATGAGCGCGGTCGCATCGTTCACCGTACCCGTCACGCTGATCCGCCGGCCGAGCACGTCGCTGCTCGTGGCCACGTCGCCGTTGGTGTAGGTCAGGAGGCTGACCGCACCGGCCGACGCCAGCGCGGGGTCCGCCTCGTCGACGCCTCCGGTCGCGGACATCGCCGCGCCGCCCACGGCGCCCACCGCGCCTGCGGCGCTGACGGTCGTGCCGTAGATGTCCCAGTCGACGCCGTTGCGGCCGTCCTGCCACGCGACGATCCAGCGGGTGCCGTTCCAGGTGACGGCCGGATCGACCTCGTTGGCGTCCCCGTCGCTCGCGATCTCGAACGAGATCGGGTCCATCAGCGTACCGTCGCTGCCGAGGCGCACGCCGCGCACGTCGTCGCTGCCGAAGAGGCCGTCGACGAAGACCAGCAGGTACGCGCTGCTGCCGTTGCCCGCGATCACCGGCTGCACCTGGTTGCCGCCGCGGGGACCGTTCACCGGCGTGTCGATCGTCAGCTCGGCGCTGATGACGGGATCGAGGACCGCGGGGTACGCCGCGCCGTCGACGACCTCCGCCGGCACGCGCAGCACCAGCGAGCCACCCTCGTAGGCGACCGGCACGGCCGTGCGCACGCCCGCCGCGTCGATGAACGTGCCGTGGCCGTAACGCGCGCCGAGCCCCGTCATCGAGTCCGCGAAGTGCTCGCCGCTCGGCGTGGTCGCGACGTGGTTCATGCCCTCGGTGCCGATGCGCACCAACAGCTCGCCGTCGCCGGCGGGCGTGCTCGCGAACGTCCAGCTCTGCTCGAGCCCATCGCGGGTGTTGCGCAGCGTCTCGGTGACGGTGCCGCGCTCGAGGAGGATCGCGCCGTCTTCGGTGCGGGTGCCGGTGACCTGCGCGTCGCTGCGCACGCCGGCGCGGCCGATCCACTCGGTCCGCGCGGTGAACGGCGTCGCCGCGTCGATGCGGCTCGACGTCGAGAGGAGCGAGGGCGTCTCCGCGCGGGGCTCGCGGCCGCTCGGCAAGAGGCGCTCGCGCGCGGTGTCGTGCGAGGGGAAGAACGCGATCGCGTCGCCCTCGAGCTCGACGCGGTGGGTCTCGGAGCCCGCGGCGTAGTGGCCGTCGTGCGCGAAGAACGCGGCACGCGCGCGCTCGACCGCCGAGGCCATGTCGAAGCTCGGCTCGCTCGGGTTCGCCAGCGCGCGCGCGGCGGGCGTGATCGGTGCCGGCGTGATCGGGGCGGCGCTGCTGCCGCCGAGCGCCGGATCGTTCAGGGGCGCGCTGGCGCGGCCTGCGTCTTCGGCGCAGCCGAGCAGCGAGCCGGCGAGGGTGAGGACCCCGAGGACGGGGAAACGAAGTGCCTTCATGACGTGAGCGTCTCCAGACGAGAGGATGAGAACAGAGAGAGAAGCGAGCGCGACCCGCTCCCGAGCGGACCGCGAACCAGGTGCGCGAAACGCCCTGGTACGGCGTGGAGGGCCGTGTTCTCCCCCAACCCGGGCGGGTTGGCGAGCGGGCCCCTGAGACGCGCCGATCGCCTCGAAGTTCAAGCCGCGGGCGCATTCCACCGACGCTCGTGCTTCGCTCCTCTCGCTGTATCCGTCGACGTCGCCCCCACGTGCCATAGTCGCCGCCGCATGGACCTCTCTCCCCTCGACGGCCACCTCTTCGGCGCGGGTCAGCCCTGCTTCGGCTGTGGGCCCGATCATCCGTATGGCTTTCGTCTGACGTTCGAGCGCGAGGGCGATGGCATCCTCACCCACTTCACCCCGGGCGATCGCTACCAGGGTCCGCCCGGGATCATGCACGGCGGGCTCGTGAGCACGCTCGCCGACGAGGTCGCTGCGTGGGCGGTCATCGCGCTCGCAGGCAAGTTCGGCTTCACCGCGAGCTTCAGCTCCAAGCTCAAACGCGCGGTCCGCGTGAACGTCCCGGTGATCGCGCGGGCCAAGATCCTCCGCGACCGCAAGCGCCTGATCGACGTGGAGGCGAGCATCGAGCAGGAAGGCGCGCTCGCGTACACCAGCGAGCTGACGTTCGTGGTGCTGGACAAGGGCGGCGCGGAGCGGATGCTCGGCGGCCCGATTCCCGAGGCGTGGGAGCGCTTCTGCCGATGATCGTCGATCTGCGAAGCGACACCGTCACCCGCCCGTCGCGCGCGATGCGCGAGGCGATGGCCAGCGCCGAGGTGGGCGACGACGTGTGGGGCGAGGATCCCACCGCGATCGCGCTGCAAGAGGAGGCGGCTGCGCTCTTGGGGATGGAAGCCGCGCTCTTCGTGCCGAGCGGCACGATGGCGAACCAGATCGCGGTGATGCTGCACACCCGCCCGGGCGACGAGGTGGTGCTCAGCAAGAACGCGCACATCCGGCTCTACGAGACCGGCGCGGCGGCGGCGTGGGCCGGCGTTCAGCTCGTCGAGATCGGCGAGGGCGGTCGCTTCACGCCTGCGGAGATCGACGCAGCGATCCACGGCGTCGACAGCCACGCGCCGCGAACCGCGGCGGTCGCGATCGAGAACACCCACAACCGCGCAGGTGGACGCGTCTGGCCGCTCGAGCAACTCGACTCGGTGATGGATCACGCGCGCGTGCGCGGTTTGCCGGTGCACGTCGATGGTGCGCGGCTCTGGAACGCGGCGAGCGCGCTCGGCGTCGTGCCCGCGCGCCTGACCCGCGGTGCGGCCACGGTGTCTGCGTGCTTCAGCAAGGGCCTCGGCGCGCCTGCCGGATCCGTCCTCGCGGGGAGCAAGGCGGCGATCGCCGATGCCCACCGGCTGCGCAAGCGGCTCGGGGGCGGGATGCGTCAGGTGGGGATCCTGTGCGCCGGTGCGCGCTTCGCGCTCGCGCATCACCTGCCGCTGATCGCCGACGATCATCGCCGCGCGCGCACGCTGGCGGAGGGCGTCGCGCAGATCGAGGGGCTCACGATCGATCTGCGCACCGTCGAGACGAACATCGTGATCTTCGGCGCGCCCGACCCGCGCGCGCTGTGTGCGAAGGCCGCGAGCGCGGGGCTCTTGCTCGCGCCCTTCGGCCCCGGCGGGGTGCGCGCGGTGACGCACCTGGACGTCGACGACGCAGCGATCACGCGCGCGCTCGACGTCCTCCGCGGGCTCTGAGCGTCGCTTCGTACGCGTCAGCGCGGGGCGGGCGCGGGCCTCTGCTTTCGGACCTTGCCGCGCACCACGTCGGGTGAGCGCGAGTAGGGCGAGAGCGTCGCGTCGGCGATGCGGCCCGCGTCGAGCTGCGCGAAGCCGGCCCACGCGATCATCGCGCCGTTGTCGGTGCAGCTCGCGATGGGCGGGACGTAGAGCTGCACGCCGGACTTGGCGCACAGCTGCGCGCAGCGAGCACGCAGGCCTCTGTTCGCCGCGACGCCGCCGCCGAGCACCAAGCGCGGCACCTCGCGCTGCTTGCACGCGAGCACCGACTTGGTCGCGAGCGAGTCCACGATCGCGGACTGCAGCGCAGCGCACAGGTCGGCCATCGCTGCCTCGGTCGTCGGTCGCCCTTCGGTCTCCACGTAGCGCGCGACCGCGGTCTTGAGCCCCGAGAAGCTGAACTCGAGCGATTTGTTGTTCATCAGCGGGCGCGGCAGGGGGACCTTGCTCGCGTCGCCCTTCGCCGCGAGCGCGTCGATCCGCGGACCTCCGGGATAGCCCAGGCCGAGGAGCTTGCCGCTCTTGTCGAAGGCCTCGCCCGCCGCGTCATCGCGGGTCTGACCGAGCAGCGCCTTGTCGAGGGGCGAGCGCACCTCGTAGATCGCGGTGTGCCCGCCGCTCGCGAGCAGCGCGACGTACGGGAAGGGCGGCACCGCGCGCGCCTCGTCGGCTTCGTCACGTCGCAGGAAGATCGCGTGCAAGTGCGCCTCGAGGTGATCCACGCCGACGAGCGGCAGCCCCTTGGCCCACGCCATCGCCTTGGCGGCCTGCAGGCCCACCAAGAGCGCGCCGTTCAGGCCCGGGCCGCGGGTCACCGCGATCGCGTCGATCGCGTCGAGGCCGCCGTCGATCTTCGAGAGCGCGCGCTCGATCACCGGCACCACGTTCTCGAGGTGCGCCCGCGCGGCGAGCTCGGGGACCACGCCGCCGAACGGCGCATGCACCGCGATCTGCGAGGCGACGACGTCTGCGAGCACACGCCCCCGCTCGTCGACGACCGCAGCAGCGGTCTCGTCGCACGACGACTCGATACCGAGGATCAGGCGAGGCACCGCCGGTGCTTAGGCCCGAATCCCGCTCCCCGCACGCGCCGTTCTACGTCGCTTCGCAGCGGGCCTTCAGCGCGGTGGCGGTGGCGTCGAAGCCCGCTTGGATCTTCGCGCGGTAGAGCGCGAAGACGAGGGGCACCAGTGCGCCCTCGAAGTCGTCGGCGGTCTCGTAGCGCGTCTCGGTGTCCGAGATGGCGGTGAGGCGCTGGAAGCGCTCGGCCTTCAAGAGCAGCGGATGACCCATGACCGTGCCCCAGCGGACCTCGCGGCCTTCCTCGCGCATCGAGACCCGCTCGCGCTGCAAGAGCGGCGCGCGTCCCGGCGTCATCGCGACGTGGAGCGTGAGCATCGTCCCCACGCGAACGTCGCCGTCGATCTTCACGAGGAAGGGGCTCCACTCGGGGTAGCGATCGAAGTCGCTGAGCACCGACCACACGCGGTCGATGGGAGCGTGGATGGTCGCGCTGGTGGCGATGGTCCGCATCGCGGCGAGCATGCTTGACGCCGCATCGCGCGGCTACCACAAGGTCGCGGGTGAGCGCACGAACCGACGAGCGGCACAGGATCCTGACCGACGAGGTCGCGCGGCTCGAGCGCGAGCTGGGCGTGCTCGAGGCGCAGTGGAACAAGCGCCACTACCTCTTGCTCTTCGGCCTGCTCACGATCCCCGGCTACTTCTGGCTCGGACCCTCGGCGCTCGCGCTCGGGCTGATCGGCACGCCCGCGCTCTTCGCGACGCAGTCGTACTTGCTCGCCGTGCGCAAGAGCGAGTGCGCGCAGCTCATCGCCGAAGCTAAGCGCGCCATCGCGCGGCTGCCCAAGCCCGAGTCCGTCAGCCCGCCGGAGGGGTGATCTCTCGCGCGCCGTCGGGCGGGGTGTAGCGGAACGTCGAGGCCGCGATCGACGACGGGAACTCGAAGTTCGAGAAGTCGAACCGGTTCCAGTTGTCGTCGTGGTCGCGGATGCTGACCCGCAGCACCACGCCCGCGGTCGCCGCCACGTTGCTCACGTAGAGCCGGATGCGGGAGACGTGGGGATCGGCGCGCCTGGGCGTCAGCTCGAGCACGTCGCTGTTCGCGGGGTCGCCTTCGGAGCGCGCGACGAGCGCGAAGCGGTAGTCGCGATCGAGGCGGGCCGTGCCGGTGAGGAAGCCGAGCGCGGCCGACGTGCCATCGGCGGCGCCGGTCCAGTACTGGCCGTTCTCTCCCTCTTCGCCGGGCTCGTAGTAGGTGAACGCGCTGCCGTCGCTCACGACGACCTTGCCGCTCGGCGCGGTGTAGTCGAAGCGGATGCGGCCCGGGCGTGAGATGGCGAGGTTGCCGCGGGAGGTGGTGGTGCGGCGGTACGCGCTCGACCAGTAGTGCTGCGCGAAGCGCACCCGGAGGCCGGTGGTGCGGTCGTAGAAGGTCTGCACGCGCGAGGCGACCTCGGCGGCGGTGGGAGCGCTCTGCGCGAAGGACACGCTCGGGACCGCCCCGAGCGCGAGCGCTGCCGTCCCGGACGCGAGCCCCCCGAGCATCGCGCGACGGGACAAGAGGAGGCGGGGGAGCGAGCTGTTCTTCGTCATGGCCTTCATTCGCGGCGGAGTATGGAAGAGGTCCGCGGCTGTGGCATCCAACGCGACTTGCCGGGCTTTCATTCATCCGGTTGCTTGCGCCCACAACTGTGTAGAATTGGCCCCCATGCCGGCGAAGCAGTCCCTGCCCGTGGTCTCGAGCGCCCCGACCATCCACGAGATCTACTCCGATCTCTACCGACACATGCCCAGCGGCTGGTACGTCCGCGCGCTCTCGACCGAGCTCCCACCGGGCCAGCTGAAGACGGTCGACCTCGCAGGGCGCGAGCTGATCTTGTTCCGCACCGAGGGCGGGAAGGTCGCCGCGACCGAGCCGTTCTGCCCGCACATGGGCGCGCACCTCGGACACGGCGGCCGGGTTCGAGGCGAGACGATCGAGTGCCCGTTCCACTCGTTCCGCTTCGCGACCGACGGGCGCTGCGTCTCCACGCCGTACGACGCACCGGTGCCTCGCTGCAAGCTCGGCACGCTCGAGGTGCGCGAGCTGCACGGGCTCATCCTCGTGTGGTTCGGCGCGGCCGGTGAGGCGCCGACGTTCGAAGTGCCCGACGTCGAGACCGCTGGCTTCTCACCCATGCAGATGCGGCGCTATCGCTTTCGGGGGCATCCGCAGGAGACGAACGAGAACTCGGTCGACTCGGGACACTTCGGCATCGTGCACGGCTACCGCAACGTGAAGGTGCTGCGCGAGCTGCGCGCCGAGGGCGCGTACCTGTCGGTGCAGTACGCGATGGATCGTCCGATGGTGCCTTCGCTGCCGAAGCTCGGCTCGACGTACGCGGAGTTCTTCATCCACGTGCACGGGCTCGGCTACTCGCGGGTCGAGGTGAGCGTCCCGGAGTACGGCCTCCGCTCGCGCCACCTGGTGTTCGCGACGCCCGTCGCGCCGGGTCAGCTCGAGATCATGGTGGGCTTCACGATGCAGTCCATGCGAAGCGGCGCGGGCCTCGACGGCAAGCGCCGAGGCGCGCTCCTCGGCGTGCTCGACGACGCCGCCGTCGCGATCGGGCTCGACATCTTCCGCCGCGACGTCGAGCAGGACTTCGACATCTGGAAGCACAAGAAGTACGTGCATCCGCCTCAGCTCTCGCAGGCCGACGGACCGATCTCGTTCTTCCGCCGCTACTGCCGACAGTTCTACCCGCAGGCCGCGCCGACCCCCGTCGCCGAGGCCGCCGAGTAGCGCCCCGACGCGCGACGAAAAAAGTCGGTCACGCTTCGGGCGCGTCCGCATTGCCTGCTCCGAAGCGCGGCCACGTCGGCCGGCGACAACGAGGAGCGAGCACATGGGCCAATTCTTTCTCGAGGGCGGCTGGGGGATGTTCCCGGTCACGGCGTTCGGTGTGGTGATGGTGCTGGCTGCGGCCCGCTTCGCGTTCGATGGCGAGATGCTGCGTCTGCGCTTCGTTGGCGCGATGGGCGTGGTGCTGAGCGCCGCGATGATCCACGCGATGCTCACCAACGTCGCCGCGGTCTTCTCCTACGTGCAGGACCCGACGCGGGTGCCGGACAGCGAGCTGCTGCGAACGATCTGCCTCGGCTTCATGGAGAGCACCCGCCCGGGGGCGCTCGGCGGGGCGATGCTGGTGCTGGCGCTGGTGCTCGTCGCCGTCGGCATGAGCCGGAGCACGGCGCGGGAGCTGCGCCTGCGCGCCGCGACGTGATGCGCTCGAGGGCAGGGGCATTCCCCGGAACCTGGCGGGGGGCGCGCGCTTCGTCGCACACTGCGCGCCGTGACCTCCGTCGAGCCGCCTCGGGTCCACCACCTCGCCGTCCTCGTCCGCGATCTCGATCGCGCGGAGGCCTTCTACGTCGGCGTGCTCGGTCTCCCGGTGAGCGCGCGCCACGCGGACGAGGAGGGAGCGCCCCGCTCGATCTGGCTCGGCCTCGGCGACGGCGCGTTCCTCGCGCTCGAGAAGGCCGCCGTGGGCGCGGCCACTCGCGCCGACGATCAGCCCGGCTGGCACTGCATCGCGCTCGGGATCGCGCCGAGCGAGCGCGCGCCGGTGAAGGCGCGCCTGCGCGAGGCGGGTGTGCCCATCGAGCGCGAGTCGCCGTACTCGATCTACTTCCGCGATCCCGACGGCGCGCTGCTCGCGCTCTCGCATCACCCGCATCCAGCGGTGCACGACGATCCCCAGCCGCCGGATCCGAGCACGCAGCCCACGGGCGCGACGGCCACGCAGCGCTTGGCCGCGCTGGTCACGCTCTCGGCCCTGCTCCTGTTCGCCGGGGACGTGCGCGACGCGCACGCTCAGCGTCGGACGCGCGAGCCCGACGACGTGGTGTTGATCGGGAGCTCATCGGTGAACGGCGCGCTCGGTCGGATGATCGAGACCGAGCTCGAGACCGCGGGGCTGCGGGTCGGGCGGCACGGGCGCTCGAGCACGGGCTTGGCGCGGCCCGACTTCTTCGACTGGCAGGACGAAGCGCGGACCCTGCGGGGCCTCGCGGAGCTGCGGGGGGTCGTGGTCTACATGGGCGGCAACGACACCCAAGCGATCCGACTTCGTCGCGACGAGGCGCCTGACGGTACGCGCGGCGAGGCGTCGTGGGTCGCGTGGCGCGACGAAGCGCGCT
>CAYZQM010000017.1:26657-30071 GCA_964480175.1 uncultured Sandaracinaceae bacterium | reverse complement strand
TGTGAAGCCGGTGCGCCCCGCGTGATGTGGGTGCTGCCCACCGATGGCGATCGCGAGGGCTGGGCCGACCGCATTCACCGGGTGCAGGACGCGCAGGCCGCTGGCGTGCGCGGCACCGCGTGCGGCGTGGTCGTCGATCCCCGAGGCCTGCGCATCACCGACCGCTCGACGTCCGACGGAGTGCATCTCACGCGCACGGGCGCGCGCGACGTGTGGCGCATCATCGGTCCGCCGCTGATCGCGGGCCTCGGCAGCGTCGCGCTCGCGGCGCCCGCGCCATCGACCGACGCACCGTAGGGTCTGCTAGCCTTGCCCGACCATGCGCCGCTCTCTCTCGCGAGCTTGGTTGGTCGGGCTCCTCGTGCTCGTCGCGGCGACGGCGGGCGCACAGAGCGACGAGCGGCTGCTCGAGCTGACGCTGGGTCAGTCGAGCACGCTGAGCCTCGAGGGGATCGCGAGCTACTCGGCCTCGGGTCCTGGGATCGTCGAGACCACGCCGCTGCCGGATGGGACTGGTCTGGTGGTGCTGGCGATCGCACCCGGCGAGACCGCGCTGCTGCTCATCGGCAGCGACGGAACGCAGATCAGCTACCGCATCCGGGTGACGGGGAGCCGGGGTCCGCGGCGCATCCCCTCGCCAGGGGACCTCACGATCGCGGTGGGCGCGCAGCGCGTGATCGAGGCCGCGAGCGTGGCGTCGTACTCGGTGACGCCGATGGGGATCGTCGACGTCACGGTGCACGCGGATCGCGGGGAGCTCGAGATCACCGGGCGCCGCGCGGGCGTCGCCTCGATCGTGCTCGTGTTCGCGGATCGGCACACCGAGACCCGGCGCGTCGAGGTGACCGAAGCGTCGGCACCCACGCCCGAGCGCGTCCCGGGCGCTGCGCCCGAGCGCAGGCCCTGACGGATCAGCGGCGTCGCGCGCGCCGGAGGATCAGCGCCAGCGCGAGCAGGCCCGGCAGCGCGAGCCCGCCCGTCGTGCCGCGCCCCTGCGCGCGGCAGTTGCAGCCGCCGCCCTCGAACGTGAAGCCGCGACCGCGAACGCCCCCGTCCACGCGGGCTCCGACGTCGGGTCGCGGCCCACCGTCCTCGCCGGGACCGACCTCGATGAAGCAGCTGGAGTCGCAGCCGTCGCCGTCGTTGGTGTTGCGATCGTCGCACTGCTCGCGGCCTTCCCAGACGAAGCCGTCGCCGCACGTCGAGAACATGCAGAACACGCACGCATCGGTGCCGTCGCCGTTGCCGTCGTCGCACTCCTCGTCAGCGGTCACGACGCCGTCGCCGCAGCCCATCACGGGCTCTTCCTGGCAGTTCTCATCGCAGCCGTCGCGCGGGTTGCGATCACCGTCGTCGCACTCTTCCCCCGGCTCGACGATGTTGTTGCCGCAGACCGCGGCGCTCGCGCCGGTGCACGTCGCGGGGCACGCGTCGCCGTCCATCGTGTTGCCGTCGTCGCAGCTCTCGCCCGTCTGACGGAGCCCGTCGCCGCACGTCGCGGCGATGGTGCTGCCCATCATCACGATCTCCCACACCCCGGGCTCGCCGACGTTGCTCGTGGTGCAGAGGTCGGCGACCGCCGCCGTGCCCGATCCCGGGAGCACCACGAACTCGCCCGGCGCGACGTCCCCTCGGCTGATGCCCGCCTGTGCGTGCAAGCTCCCGCCGCCCCGGATGGTCCAGTCGCAGCGGTTGTAGCGGAGCTCCATCTGGGTCACGCCCGGCGCGCCGGATGTGAGGATCATCTGCGCGCTCACGAGGACCGTCGCGTCGCCACCGCGCACGGGCACCAAGTACCAGGTGACGATCACCCGCGTCGGCTCGACGTGCACGTACACCCGCGGCGCGCCGGGCACCGCGCCGGTGCCCTCGGGATACATGTCGTAAGACCACGCGGCGAGGACCGAGCGGCCCGGGATGGGGAAGGGCGCGGTCGGCGCCAAGGTGCGCGGCCCGCCGAGCGAGACCAGCCCGTTGGCCGTCACCGTCATGCGGATGAAGTTCTCGCCGTAGATGTCCAAGCCACTGGGGAAGGCAGGGGCGAGCTCGACGATCTCGGCGTCGTCGTCTCCCTCGAGCTCGATCGTGCCGAAGTCCGCGGGTCCGCCGAAGCCGGTCAGGAGCGTCGCCTGCGCGTGGGTGATGCTCGGCGCGAGGAGCGCGAGGCAGATGCCCAGGAGGACCTCACAGAGCCCCGTCCCGCGCAGCGATCGACTGCGCCGGCCGCTCACCGTTCGTCCTCGTCGCCCGTCGCCTCGCCGGCGCCGTCCGCAGGCGCGGGCGCCAGCGTCCGGATCACCACGAACTCGTCGTCGTGTGCGTCACCGACGAGCGCCTCGAGGCGCTCGGGATCGACCCCGCGCGACACCAGCGAGCGCACGATCGCGTCGGCCCGCTCCTGCGCCATCCCGTCGTCGGCGCCGCGTCGCCCGCTCGCGGGACGAACGACGATCTGCCAGCGCGCGCCGCTGAAGTCGAAGGTCATCACGCCCGCGATCTCGTCGAGGATCTGGCCGTTGGTGGCGGCCAGCTGCGAGGTGCCGGAGGTGAAGTCGATGCTGCGGATCAGCTCGATGTCGGCGCCCGTGACGCGGATGGTGGTGGGGCAGCCGGCGCTGCGAGCGTTGCCCGGTACCCGCGGGCACTCGTCGACGTCGTCGTTGAAGCCGTCTTCGTCGTCGTCGAGATCGGGGCATCCGTCGGTGTCGGCGTAGCCGTCGAGATCCTCGGCCTCGCGGACACAGCCGTCGTCCGCGTCCGGGATCGTGTCGCCGTCGTTGTCGAGATCGGGGCAGCCGTCCTCGTCCTCGAAGCGGTCGAGATCCTCGGCCTGATCGGGGCATGCGTCGAGCTCGTCGAGGATTCCGTCGGCGTCGGCGTCGGGCGGTGGAGGCGCGGGGCTGTCCCAGCGGATGCCACCGAAGACCCGCACCGCAGGGGTGCCCGGCGCGCGCAAGAAGCCGATGCCCAGGCCCGCCTCGAACGCGAGCCCGATGTCGGTGCGGAAGCGTCCGCCGAGGATCATCTCGAGCGCGGTGCCGCGCCCTTGGAAGACGAGGTCGTCACGAAGGCCGGTGGAGAGGATGAACTCGACCCCGAGATCGCCATCGTCGCCGAGCGCGGCGAAGCGGCCGCCGACGCCGATGTTCAGCTCGGTGAAGCTGCGGTAGCTGTCGTTCTGCAGGCTGCGCTCGGGCCGGTAGTTCACGCCGGCCATGAACTCGAGGGTGATGATCGAGAGCGCCACGTCGGCGAGCAGGAGCCCGCGCATCGAGAACTCCTGATCGGTGGCGTGGCTGTTCGCGCCGCCGGCCAAGGGGATGAACGCCTCGACCGTCGCGCCGAGGTGGAACGTGTCGTCTTCCTCGCCGACGATGCGCACCGAGCCGCCGATCGCGGGATCGGAGATGGTCG
>CAYZQM010000017.1:13339-26647 GCA_964480175.1 uncultured Sandaracinaceae bacterium | reverse complement strand
CCTGCGAGCGTCGGCTGATCGCCGTCCTGGAAGACGACGGGCACGCGCAGGTGGAACTCCAGGAAGTCGAGGATGCCGAGCGCCGCCATCAGGTTGAAGAGCACCCGGTTGGAGACGATGGCGGCCGTGTAGCCGGACGCCGTCGAGCGTGCGACGAGCGGCTGGTGCGCGTAGTCGATCACCAACCCGAACGAAGGGTTGAGGTGTCCGATGGTGCTCGCGGTGGGCATCGCGAGGCCGTCGTGGGTGGTCGGCGGCGGCAGGAAGCGGTCGATCCGCATGTCCTGATCCTGGGCGGACGCGCTCGACGGATGCGCGAGGGCGGCGACGAGGAGCGCGGCGGCGAAGGCGTCGCGGAAGGAGGCAGAGAGAACGGGGGCCCGCATGGCCGGCGATGATAGCCGACCACGCTGGATTCGTGGGGATCCCGTGCGGCCCGCGTCAGGCGCGACCGATGCGGCGCAGGGCGCGCGCGACGCCATCGAAGCGCGCGCGATCCAGCACCGCGCCCTCGCGTCGGATCGGCACGAGCTCGAGATCGATGAAGCGATCGAGCTTCGCGTAGCTCACCCGTCCCTCGCGATCCCACGCACCGACGCCGAGCTCCACGTGATCATCGCGTCCGGTGTTCTTGCTGGTGAGGGCCACACCGACGCGCCGCCGACCGACGAACCCGATCACGAGCACGGGGCGGTCTTTGCCTTGGGACGGATCGTCCTCGTAGGGCACCCAGGTCCACACGATCTCGCCCGGGTCGGCCTCGCCGTCGCGCTTGGGGGCGTACTCGATCTGCAGCAGCGCCGCGCCCTCGACCGCGCGCGCCTCGGCGCTGCGCGAGAGGAGGGGGGCCTTCTTGCTTCGCCCGCCCTTGCCGCTCCGCTCGCTCGGGATGCGCTGGCTCGCTCGCCGGGGCGCGCTGGGCGTCAGCGGCCTCAGCGCGCGGAGCAGCCAACCGAAGAACGCGCGGAGCAGGCCGAACATCACGGGCAGCGGGGTCGGTAGTCGTAGGCGACGCGGACCCCGCGGTGATCCGCGAAACCGTTGGTGACGAAGCGAGCGCTCACGAACGACAGCTCCGGATGGGGACGACGCACGACCCAGTCGATGAGCCGCGAGCCGTGCGAGCCGCCCGAGTCGGGGACGTCGTAGCGGAACGTGCTGCCGAGCAGCGTGCGCAAGCGGACCGTGTTGAAGTCGCCCGAGCCCACCACGGGCACGCTGCCGAGGTTCATCACCTCGCGGAACTTCTCGATGTTCAGGGCGTGCGTCATGCGCCGCCACGCGACGGGGTCGACGCCGTCGCCGTCGACCCCCGAGACGGAGTGGTGCGCGAGGCGCGACTGGATGAGCCCCGTCGGCAGGTGGCGCAGCCAGACCCGCGTCACCCAGCGTGAGGGCGAGACCTCGGCGCGCCCCTCCGACGCGAAGTAGCCGCGGCCGCGGTCGAGCGCGAAGACGGCGTTTCGGAACGAGATGGGCACGGCGTTGCGCGCGATCGCTTCGGGCCGTCCCGAAGGCCAGAACGTCGTCCAGCCGGCGCGTCGGTCGATCCGCTGCGCGTCGCTGAGGTTCTCGATCTCGGTCCAGCTGATCGTGTCGGCGCCGGCGTCGAACGCCGCGTCGATGGACGCGTTGCGCTGCGCGACGGGATCGGTGCGCTGCATCGACGCCTGAAGGTGCACGAGCCGATAGGTGCGGCCCTCGAACGCACAGGCCGGACCGGGCGGACCTGCGTCGATCGCCGGTGGTCCGCCCGCATCGAGCGGCGCGCCACCGTCCGGCGTGGGCGCCGCGTCGTCCATCACGAGCGCGTCGAGCGCTCCGCTCGCGTCGCCGGACGCGTCGAGCGAGGTCGGCGCGTCGGCGTGCGCCGCGTCTCCTCGGGCCGCGTCCAGCGCGGTGCGCGGCGGGCCGTCCGCGCAGCTCGACAGCAGCGCGAGCGCAGCGACGCATGCGATGCGGGCGAAGAACATCGAGCGAGGGTAGACGACGCGGCGCGATCCGTCGCTGGGGCGCGCGCGATGGCTCACCGGCGGATCACGTCGAGCACCAGCGCGGGCGGCTTCTTGCGACGCGCGCCGATCTCGAACGCGCCGAGCACCCGCTTCTCGAGGGATCCGTCGCTCTTGCTCGCGAGGTGCAGCTCGAGGAGCGGCTCGCCCTTCTTCACGGCGTCGCCCACCTGCTTGTTCAGCACGATGCCCACCCGGAAGTCGACCGCTTGGTCGGCGCGCGTGCGACCCGCGCCCATGGTCACGGCCGACAGGCCCAGCTCGAGCGCATCGACGTGGGTCACCCAGCCGCTCGCGGGCGCCTTCACCACCTGCACGACGGGCGCCTTGGGCAGCCGATCCGGCTCGCTGACGACGCGCGCGTCGCCGCCCTGGGCCTTCACGATCGAAGCGAGCGTCTTGGTGCCGCTGCCGTCCGCGATCGCGCGCTCGAGCTTGGCGCGACCCTCGCGCTCGCTCTTGGCGACCTTGCCGAGGCGCAGCATCTCGGCGCCGAGCACCAGGGTCAGCTCGCGCAGATCCTCGGGGCCGCCGCCTGCGAGGATCTCGATCGCCTCGCGGGTCTCGAGCGCGTTGCCGATCGTCTTGCCGAGCGGCGCCTCCATCGACGTGAGGAACGCGGTCACGTCCTTCTTGGCCAGGCGGCCGACGCGCACCAGCGAGCTCGCGAGCGCGGTCGCGTCCTTCTTGGTCTTCATGAACGCGCCGCGCCCGACCTTCACGTCGAGCACGAGCGCGTCGATCCCCGCGGCGAGCTTCTTGCTCAGGATGCTCGCGGTGATGAGCGGGATCGACTCCACCGTCGCGGTCACGTCGCGCAGCGCGTAGAGCCGCTTGTCGGCCGGCGCGAGATCGGCGGTCTGTCCGATCAGCGCGCACCCGATGTCCCGCACCTGCCTGGTGAACTTCGCGACCGGCATCGTCACCCCGAAACCCTCGATCGCCTCGAGCTTGTCGAGCGTGCCGCCCGTGTGCCCGAGGCCCCGCCCGCTGATCATCGGCACCGGCACCCCACACGCCGCGACGAGCGGCGCGAGGCAGAGCGAGACCTTGTCTCCCACGCCGCCGGTCGAGTGCTTGTCGACCTTGACCCCGGGCACGCTCGAGAGATCGACGGTGCGGCCGCTGTCCTGCATGGCGCGGGTCAACGCGACGATCTCTTTGGGGCTCATGCCCCGGAAGAAGATCGCCATCGCGAGGGCGCTCATCTGGTAGTCCGCGACGTCGCCGCGCACGAAGCCCGCGATCACATGCTCGATCTCGCTCGGGGTCAGCTCGCCGCCTCCGCGCTTGTGGGCGATGAGCTCGGGGGTGGATCGGAACGTCGTGACCTTCTTCATCGCTTCTTCTTGCCTGCGCTCTTCTTGCTCGGGCCCTTGCGCTCGTTGCTCTTGCCGCCGCGCGGGGGGCGCGCGCGCTCGGACGCGCCGCGCGCCTTCGCCGGCCGGGGGGCGCCCGCGCCGCGGGGCGCTCGCGGCGCCGCGGATCCCTTCGCCTCGGGCGCGTCGGAGCGGGTGATCGCGACGAGCGACGCGTAGCTCTTGCGGTCGGCGAGCGAGACGGTCTCGAGCTTCACCTCGACCCGATCGCCGAGCGCGATGCTGCGACCGCTGCGCGACGCGTGCGCCCGGATGCCGAGGCCATCGAGCGCCCAGGCCTCGCGGCTCGACGGGCCTTCGACGCGATCGAGCGGGATGGATGCTTCGACGAACGGGCTGTCGAGCATCACGAAGATCATCTCGGGCGACAGGCCGCTCACCACGCCCGGGAACGTCTCGCCCACCTTCGGCTGCATGACCAGCGTCGCGCAGATCGCCTTGGCGTCGCGCTCGACCGTCATCGCGCGCCGCTCCATGCGCGAGCTCTGGATCGCCTCCACCCGCCGCGCCTGGATCGCTGCGCCGGACTGATCGACCTGCTCGCCCCGCGCCAGCGTCCGCACGATCCGGTGCACGACGAGATCGGGATAGCGCCGGATGGGCGAGGTGAAGTGCAGGTAGTCGCGCGCCGCGAGCGCGAAGTGCCCGACGTTGTCGAGCGAGTAGATCGCCTGCTGCATCGAGCGCAGGAGCAAGTACCCGAGCGCCCCCTCGTGTGGTGTGCCCTCGATCTGCGCGAGCACGCCCTGAAGCGCCTTGGGATCTTCGACGGCGTCGTCGGGGAGCGCGAGGCCGAACGCCTCGGCGACCTGCGCGAACTGCATCACCCGCGCGGCGTCCGGCTTGCCGTGCACCCGGAAGGGCGCGGCGAGCGCGCGGCGCGCGAGCTCCGCGCCGACCGTCTCGTTCGCGAGCAACATGAGGTCTTCGATCGTCTCGTAGGCCTTCTTCACCCCCGGGTCGCCCTTCTGCTTCACGACGTCGACGGGCTCGCGATCGGGACCGAGCTTGATCTTGCTCTCGGGCAGCTCGAACGAGAGCGCGCCGCGCTTCACCCGCCGGGCGCGGAGCAGCGCGCTGACCTCGGCGAGCACCGCGAGCAGGGGCTTTCGCTTCTCGGCCTCGGGATCCAGCGCAGGCGTCTCCGTCCATCCGAGCGCGCGCGCGACGCCCCCGTAGGTCAAGCGCGCCCGCGAGCGCATGACGCCCTCGACGAAGCGGAAGTCCAGCACGCGGCCCGTGCGATCGAGCTGGCAGTCGACCGCGAGCGTGAGCCGGTCATCGGTGTCGACGAGCGACGCGAGGTTCGTCGAGAGCTCGGGCGGCAGCATCGGGATCGCGCGATCCGGCAGGTAGATGCTGGTGGCGCGCTTGAGCGCCTCGGTGTCGATCGGCGATCCGGGGCGCACGTAGTGCGACACGTCGGCGATGGCCACGACCACGCGGTAGCCCTTGGCGTTCTTCTGCGCCCACACCGCGTCGTCGTGGTCCCGCGCGTCCTCGGGATCGATCGTGCAGAGATCGAGGGAGCGCAGATCCTCGCGGCGCGCGATCTCCTCCTCGGGCACCTGCGCGGGGAAGCCCAGCGCCTCGGCGACCACGTCGTCGGGGAACTCTTCGATCACGCCCTCGCGGATGAGGACCTTCTCGACCTCCACGTTGGCCGTGCCGCGCGTGCCGAGCACGCGGAGCACCCGCACCGCGCCGATGTCGCCGCGCTCGGCGTGGATGAAGCGCTCGGGGTGACGGGTCACCTGCGCGACGACCTCGCTGCCGGCCGGCGTGTCGAGCGGCAGCGAGCCCTCGACCAAGAAGCGCTCGGGCAGGCGAGGATCGCCCGGCTCCACGAACCAACCGCCGCGGCTCTTCACCAGCGTGCCCGCGACGCGACGCAAGCCGCGCTCGATCACCTTGGTGATGTCGCCTTCGCGTCCCTTCGCGCTCGGGCGCACCCGCAGCTCGACGCGATCGCCGTGCATCGCGCCGTTGAGCGACGGAGGCGCGATGAACGCGTCGGGGCCGCCGTCGTCGCAGGTCACGAAGCCGAAGCCACGCGGCGTCATCGAGAGCCAGCCGGTGAGCTGCCCCTTGATGCTCGCCTGCGGAATGCTCGGCGCAGTCGGATCGGAGGCACGGTGGCTCGAGGCGCGATGGCTCGATGCACCGGCGCTCGATGCACTGGCGCTCGATGCACTGGCGCTCGATGCACTCGGGCCCGATGCGCGGTGGCTCGATGCACTGCCGCTCGACGTGCTGCGGCTCGGCGGAGCGCTCGGCGCTTGCTCTTCGCGGGCTTCGCGCTCGCGCTGCCGCCGCGCGCTCCGCGCGAGCTTCGTGGGATCGCCCGAGCGCGGCTGCACGTAGCGGAACTTGTTGCCCGGCAGCTCCTTCGCGAGGCCGAGGCCCGCGAGCTCTTCGAGGATCGCGCGCAGCGCGGTCTTCTCGCTCTTGCTGCGGTCCATCAGCGCGAGCAGCTCCATCACGTGCACCGAGCGGCTCGCCGCGCGCAGCGCGTTCACCACGACCTCGGGCCCGAGGGCCCCGTCGCTCACCGGTCCGGGCGAACGCTGCGCGTCGCTGCGCTGCGGCGCGCTTCGCTGCGGCGCGCCGTGCTCGTTCCCCTGGTCATCTCTCTGGCTCGGCATGCGCTCGCTGCGAGCGCCCGGCTTCTGCGCAGCGCGGCCCTTCGGGCCCGCGCCCTTCTTACGAAACGTCGACTTCACTCTCTACAATCACTCTCTCGATCGAAACGGATCTATGCGGTCGATGCGTGCTCGTGTCCGCCCTCGTGGACGGCCCCTCGGGCTTCATCGGTGCCGCCTTCTAGCACCGAAGCCGGCGGCGAGCCCAGCGCCCCTCCCTCGAGGTGCCAAGCACAGGTCACGGTGTGGACACCGCGTGTGGTCGAATCGGCACGCTGTAGGGCACGCCTCGCGCGACGTGTGGGATCGGGCCCCATAGCCTGCCGACGCGGGTGCGCCGCGGCGTTCGCAGCTCGCCATGGGGGCGGCGCACACGGGACGCGCAGCGCGAGCGCCACCGCGAAGCGCGCTGCGCGCCGTGGGGTCGAGCCGGGCGGCACATCGGTTGCCATGGGGAGCCGCAAAGGAGAACGCGATGACCACTGCATCGAATCGGACCATGGCCCGAGCCGGGGGGCTCTTCTTCCTGGGGATCCTCGCCGGGCTCGCTACGGCGGGCCGCGCGCACGCTCAGGACACGACCACGTCGAGCGGTGGTGTGGTGATCATCGCGGCGCCCACGCCGGTGTACACGCCTGCGCCGCCGCCGGTCTACACGCCTGCGCCCGCGCCCGCGCCTCCGCCCGCTCGGCGCTCGCGGGCCCACCTCGGCCTCATCATCAGCGGCGCGGTGGTGCTCGGCGTGGGCTGGATCGTGAACATCATCCCCGGCCTCTTCGCGGGCACCGACCCCTTCGGGAGCGACGATCCGGGCTGGGACGGCTTCCGGCTCGCGTCGCTCTTGCCCATCGCGGGCCCGTGGGTGCAGCTCGCGCTCAAGCCCACCGACTTCCGCAACGACGCGTGGGGCCCTTGGTTGATCGCCAACGGCATCTGGCAAGCGCTGGTGTGCACGGCGGTCGGCCTCGTGATCGCGGGGCTCGCGACGATCGGCGATGAAGACGTGCCGGCGACCGCCGAGATCGGCGGCGTGCGGATGGCCGTGCTCCCCGACCTGAGCCCGGATCGCATGGGCCTCAGCGTCGTCGGCTCGTTCTGATCGCCGCGCGGACGTCGGCCGAGCGTCGCGCTCGCGGCGCTCGGCCGAGCCGTTTGCAGCGTCGGGCGCCGACCACTACACCGCGCGCATGCCGTCCACCCGTCCGCTTCGCATCGCCCTCTTCGGAGGCACCTCCGGCATGGGCCGCGCGCTCGCGCGCCAGCTCGCCGCCCGCGGTGACCGGGTCTTCATCCTGGGGATCGATCGCGACGAGCTCGCGCGCTCGGTCGCGGACCTCGGGGTGCACGGCGGCAGCGAAGGCGCGGGCTACGCGCTCTGTGATCTCGCCGATCCCGCGACGTTCGCGCCTGCGCTGGCGTCCGCCATCGACGCGCTCGGCGGCCTGGACGTGGTGGTGGTGACCGCCGCGATGTTCGCCACCCAAGAGCAGCGCGAGCGCGACGCGGCGCTCGCCGCGCGCCTGCTGACCCTCGACTTCACCAACACGATCCTCTTCTGCGAGGAGGCCAAGAAGTGCCTGCTCGCTGCGGGCGGCGGCACGCTCTGCGTGTTCAGCTCGGTCGCTGGCGAGCGGGGCCGCAAGCCCGTCGCGATCTACGGCGCGGCCAAGGCCGGCCTGAGCCGCTACCTCGAGGCGCTCGATCACAAGCACCACGGCGAGGGCCTGCGCATCGTGACGGTGAAGCCCGGCTTCGTGAAGACCGGGATGACCGCGGGTCTCAAGCCGCCTCCCTTCGCGGGCGAGCCGGAGGACGTGGCCGCGCAGGTGGTGCGCGCGATCGATCGGGGCACGCCCGAGGTCTACGCGCCCGTCGCGTGGCGCCCGATCATGGCGGTCATCCGCCGGCTGCCGCGCTTCGTGATGCGCCGCGTGGGCTTCTGAGCCGTCGCGTTCGATGATGACGCTAGCGGCTGCCGACGATCCGTTTTGATAGCCACCATCCGCCCGCCAAGCTCGGCGCGATGAAGTCGCTTCACCTCTCGCCGCTCGTCCTCTCGCTCGCGTTGTCGCTCCCCGCCTGTCAGCTCGAGAGCGGGCCGATCTTGCCGATCGACTCGGGGGTCTTCGAGACGGGCGCGCTCGACACCGGACCGCGGGCGGACACTCCACCGGACACCTCGGTGCCCGACGCAGGAGAGGACGCGGGCATCGACGCCGACGTCGACGGCTGCGTCGCAGGACCCGTGGTGTGCAACGGGATGGACGACGACTGCGACGGCGACGTGGACGAAGGCTGCGCCTGCGTCACGGGGCAGAGCCGGAGTTGCTTCAGCGGACCGCCCGGGACGGAGGGCGTCGGGACGTGCCGCGCGGGCACCGAGACCTGTGATGCGGCAGGCGCGTACGGTCCCTGCGTCGGCGAGGTCCTGCCCGGCCCCGACGTGTGCGACGGCGTCGACGAAGACTGCGACGGCACCATCGACGAGTCCCTCGGCGGCGCCGCTTGCGACAGTGGTCTGCCCGGCGTCTGCATGGTGGGCACCACGGCGTGCGCGGACGGCGCGCTCACGTGCGTGCCGAGCACGACCGGCGCGAGTGAGACCTGCAACGGCCTGGACGACGACTGCAACGGCGTGACCGACGAGGGGCTCGACGGCGCCGCCTGCAGCACGGGGTTGCTCGGCGTGTGCAGCGCGGGCACGACGTCGTGCGCGAGCGGCGCGCTCACGTGCGTGCCGAGCACGACGGGCTCGAGCGAGGTCTGCAACGGCCTGGACGACGACTGCGACGGCGTGCCCGACGACGGTCTGGGCGGGGCTGCGTGCAGCACTGGGTTGCTCGGCGTGTGCAGCGCGGGCACGACGTCGTGCGCGAGCGGCGCGCTCACGTGCGTGCCGAGCACGACGGGCTCGAGCGAGGTCTGCAACGGCCTGGACGACGACTGCGACGGCGTGCCCGACGACGGCGTTCCCTCGGCGGGCAGCTGCTCGACGGGGCTCGCCGGCGTGTGTGCGACCGGCGCGCTCCTCTGCGGCGCAGGCACGGTGAGCTGCACGCCGACCACCGCGCCCTCGCCAGAGACCTGCAACGGCGAGGACGACGACTGCGACGGCACGGTGGACGACTTCGCCGTCGACGTGCCGTGCTCGACCGGATTGCCGGGCGTGTGCAGCGCGGGGACGAGCGTCTGCACCGGCGGCGTCTCGACGTGCACGCCCGACGTCATGCCCTCGGCCGAGAGCTGCAATGGGCGGGACGACAACTGCGACGGGGCGACGGACGAGGGCCTGGGCGGCGCGCCCTGCATGCCCACCGACGGCGCGTGCATGACGGGCACCACCGCCTGCGTCGACGGTGTCCTTCGGTGCGACTGTTGATCGCGACGAGCGCGCCTTACGTGCTCAGCTGTCGCAGCCGGAGTTGCAGATGCAGTTGCCCGTGCCGTTGCACGTCTGGGTGCAGCCGCCGCCGGTGCAGTCGAGGATGCAGTTGCCGGTGCCCTCGCAGGTGACGTCGCAGCCGCCGCCCTCGCAGTCGATGTTGCAGTTGCCGATGCCGTCGCAGAGGAAGTCGCAGTTGCCGTCTTCGCACCGCTGATCGCAGTTGCCGATGCCGTTGCACTGGCAGAGCGTCCCGCTCTGGCACTCGCCGTCCCGGTTGCCGATGTTGAAGCAGCCCGACAAGAGCGCGAGGAGGGCGAGCGGTGCGAGCGAGAGGCGGGGCATGGTCACTCCAAGAGAAAGGGGGGAGAGCGATGCGTCTCCTCGGCCGAGGCGAGGACGGACGGCGGCGTTCCGGTAGGTACGCAGGTCCTCGCGAGACCTTCCCAGGAATCTTGGGCCCCCAGCTCAGCGACCCGGCGCGCTTCTCCCGAACGGACGCGCGGGAGCCCGGTCGATTGCTCTGGTCCCGGGGTGCTGTTTACGCTCGCGACGATGAGTGAATCCATCGATGCGGTCGTGATGGCGCATCTCGCGGCCGGGCTTCGGGTCCAGGTGCGGGGCGGCTTCGACGAGCCCGACGACATCGTGGCGGGCATCGCCGAGCGCGTCGTCGACGAGCTCGGCCGGCGTTCTCCGGCGCTGGTCGCTGCCCTGGAAGAAGAGGTGCACCGCGAGCTCGCGGCGCTTGCCGCGGAGCGAGCGGCGTGGTCGCCGCACACGCTGAACGACGCCCTGACGGTTGCGTTCACGAAGCTCACGCGTGCCGGCGTGATCGCCCTGGAGGACGCAGGGTTCACACTCGCCGACGGGTGGAGCGACATCGAGGAGATGACCCGCGATCACCCACACGCCCGAGGCGCGGTCTTCTATCACCACCAAGACCTCGAGCGCGCGGTGCAGGGCGAGGGCCTCTACCTCGCGTTCGGCTCGCTTCCACGCGAGCATCCCGACGAGCGGTCGCGCTCGCTCGCGATCGGGCGCGAGGTCGTCGCCGCGCTCACCAAGCACGGCGTCGCGACCGAGTGGGATGGCACCGTGAAGCAGCGCATCCGGATCCCACCCTTCGTCTGGCAGCGGCGCTTGCTTCCGACGTGATCGTCAGCCGGGATCGTGGTGCTCCGTGTCGAAGCGGAACTCGACCTCGGGCGCGACGAAGATCTGCGGCGCGGCGTCGCGTGCGATCGCGACCGCCGCGCGCGAGGTGAGCGTGCCGCCGTAGGGCACGCAGTCTTCGCAGCGCACCCCGAGCTGGATCTCTTGGCGCGTGACCCGCCCGCGCCAGGGCTGCGAAGAGAGCGCGCGGTGCTGCGGCACGCAGTACTCGAGGAACGCGCGGCGACTGGGCCACGCCTCGGCCCAGTCGCCGGTCCATGCGCCCGGCTCGATCGGGGTGAGCTCGGCGAGGACGTCCGGGCCCGAGCCCTCACCGGGGTCCAGCACCATCCGAAGCGCGTCGCCCTCTCTCGTGATGCTCGCGTGGGCGAGCCAGTGCATCGGCATCGCCTCCGCGAACATCCGCGCGCCCAGCGAGAACACCAGGCGATCGATCGCGTTCGTGACGAAGTGGATGCCGCGCTGCCCGGTGCGGGGATCGACGACGTGGATGCGCCAGTTGCTCTGCACCGCGTCGGGCATGAGGCGCCGCAGCGGACCCATCGCGCTCAGGCCGAAGTGCTGGTGACCGAACGTGAGGAACGTGAAGAGCGCGAAGCGTCCGTCGGGCCCCAGACGATCGAGCTCCAGCCCGGGTGGCACCAGCGCTTCGAGGCGCGCTGCGGGCACCAGGTAGTTCACGTACACCACGTCGCGGACGCGGCTCCGCATCGCGAACGCGGGGAGCGGCTCCATCAGCGCGGTGACCACCCGATCGTTGGCCAGCCACTCGAGCGCGCGCGCAGCGAGACCCGATCGCGGCGCGCGCCACCGCACATCGCGCGGATGCACGATGCTCCCGGTTCGCGTGCGGCGCAGCGCCGCGTCGGCGAGCACCCAGAACCACGCGAGCAAGAGCACGAAGCCGAGCGCGTTGCCGGGCGCGATGAGCACCGCGGGGACGGTGAAGGGCGAGGGCAACATCGGCCCCGCCGTCACCGCGAGCATGATCGCGAGCACGAGCGCCGAGATCACCCGGCCCCTGCGATCGAGCATCCCGCCGCCCTCGAACGCGATCACCCACGCGAGCGTCGCCAGCGTGTAGCCGAGCGCGCCGTAGAGGGCGGTGAGCTCGAAGGCCTCGGCTTCGCAAGCCAAGTAGGGCGCGATGACGCCCGTATCGTGCGCGGTCCGCGCGAGCGCGAGCCCTTCGGTCACCCACCGCACTTGCCCCAGCTGATCGAGCGCCACAGCGATCAGCGTGAGCCCGAGCGCGATGGCGCCCGGCGCCCGAGGCAAGAGCGGCGAGCGCACCACGACGACGGCCACCACCCGATCCGAAACGTCCACGGGTGCTCGGCGAGCGAGGCGATGCGCTCGACGTCGCTGGCGCCGCCGCCGGGCATCATCGGCAAGAGCAGCGCCGCCATCGCGAGCATCGCGAGCGCGTGCACGACCAGGTTCACCAGCAGCACGCGCGCGAGCGACCAAGCGGCGGTGCGCGACGGAGGGGTCACGCTGCGCGATGGTACGGCACGGCCGCCGCGCCATCCCCGCTTGCGGCGCTCGCGCGTGCGCCGTACCACGCGCCGCGTGAAGCAAGCGACCGCGTCCACCACGTTGCCCTGCACGCCCGAGGCGTTCTGGAAGCTCTACCTCGATCCCGAGTACGCCCGCGCGCTCTACCTCGGTGAGCTCGGCTACCGCGGGCTCGAGGTGATCGAGGCCACCGAGACCACCCGCAAGCTCCGCGTGCTGCCGAAGCTGAACCTGCCGGGCCCGATCGCGTCGCTCATCGGCGACTCGTTCGCGTACGAAGATCACGGCACGCTCGATCGCGCGAGCAACGTGTGGACCTGGCGCATGGTCCAGCCGACCAACCTCGCGCCCGGCGCCAAGCCCCGCAAGAACGTCGTCACCACGAGCGGCACGCTGCGCATCGAGTCGACCGGCGAGAGCACCTGCCGCCGCACCGACACCCTGAACATCGAAGCCCACATCTTCGGCCTCGGCGGCGTCATCGAGTCCAGCGCCGACAAAGAAGCCCAAGCCGCCTGGGCCAAGGAGTTCGCCTACCTGAAGCGCCGCCTCGCGGCCTGACCCGTCACGGGTGCGCACGTCAAGGGTGGGCAGCGCGCGGTGCGGTCGCGTAGGCCCACCCGAGCGGGCCGGCCGTCAGCAGCAGCGCGGGGACGTTCACCATCCACAGGTTGAACCACGCGCCCATCAGCGCGCTGATGGTGCTGTCGAAGACGAACCAGAGCAGCACCGTCGTCAGCGCCCAGCCGAGCGCGCGGCGCTCGCCGAGCACATCCGCGCGCTGCACGAGGACGAACACCAGCACGAACTGACCGAGCGTCGCGCCGCCGATCGGGCCCAAGAAGAAGCGCAGGAGCGCGCGCCCCGACTCCGGGAGAAGTCCGTCGAAGTGCGCTTGCCCGAGCGCATCGCGCAGCGGTGAGAAGAGCGCGCTGTCGCCGAGCGCGGCGATCATCACGCCGCTCCCCATGCCCATCACCGACGCGACGAGCGCGAACCGCAGCGGGACCCGGAGCGCCCGGAACGGACGTGGCTCGCTGGCCACGCCGAGCTGACCTCGCATCGCGATGAGCAGCGGCACGACCAGCAGCAGCGGCATCCCGTTGATGAACGCGACGTTCGCCCACGCGCCGTGCGCCAGCGACGCGGCCGAGTCGAGCGCGAACCACGACAGAAGCCCGGCCCACGTCGCGGTCCAC
>CAYZQM010000017.1:2558-13329 GCA_964480175.1 uncultured Sandaracinaceae bacterium | reverse complement strand
CGTAAGCCCGTCCCGGCTCGTCCACGGGCCGCCGCACCCCCAGCGTGCGGCGGCTCGAACCCTTGTGTGATCCATGGCAGTCCAGGAATACCATCCCCTCGTCTCGGCCCTTCGCCACGAAGCCCGAAGCGCACGATCACCCAGTGCGCCAGCCACTTGCCCGCGATCGATCCGCCCGTCATCCCCAAGCACCACGTGAGCGTGGGCGAGGCCTCGGCGAGCGTCGCATCGCCCACGTAGTCCGCGAGCGCCGCGCGGTAGAGCGCGAACATCGGCAGGGAGTACGCGACGGGCAGCGCGAGCCCGAGTCCCACGAACGCGAGGCACACCCACTCCAGCGCTCGCACCGCTCGCTGCCCGCCGATCATGCGCAGAGGGTGCCTCGATCGCAGCGCGGCGTCAGCCTCGGCGCCCAACGGCGCGCCGAGACCTCGGCCGTCGACCTGGTGGGGGCCGCGTGCTAGCCGCCCGGCCATGAAGACGAACGTACGAGGTCCGCTCGCGCGTCCTTGGGCGGCGCTGTCGTGGATGCTCGTCGTGGGCCTCGGGGCGTGCGAGCCGGGCCCGAGCGTGATCGTCGATGCCGGGACGACGTCGAGCACCTGCAGGACGGACTACCGGTGCGAGGACGGCGCGTGCACCTGCCTCTCTGGCGCGACGTCAGGCGAGCCGTGCTGTGATCCCGATGTGTGCGGGACGAGCCCCAGCGCATGCGATCGGGTCTGCGAGGCCTGCACCGGGGATCGTCCGGACGCAGGGGGGCCGTCGGACGGCGGGCTCCCTGGTGATCCCGACGCGGGCGTCTCGAGCGCGGACGCAGGACGACCGCTGCCGCCCGAGTGCTCCTTTGCGATCGAGGCCTGCCCCCAGGACTGCCTGGATTCGCGCGACAGCACGTCGTACTGCGCCTCGCGCTGCGGGGCCGGGCTCTACGGCTGCTACCGGGTCTGTCTGAGCAACCGCGACAGCACGAGCTACTGCGTCTCGCAGTGCGGGACCGACACGGCCGCCGCCCAGGTCGGGTGCGGTGAGGTCTGCCTGAGCAACCGCGACAGCACGAGCTACTGCGTGTCGCAGTGCGACTTCGACACCGGGTGCGGCGAGGCTGCGTGCGCTGCGTCGTGCGCGCGCAGCCGCGACAGCACGAGCTACTGCGCGTCGCAGTGCGCCTTCGCGACGGGGCTGGGGCAAGCGGCCTGCGCGGACATCTGCATCGCCAACCGCGACAGCACGAGCTACTGCGCGTCGCAGTGCCACTTCGACACCCCGGAGGGCAGCGCTGCGTGCCGCCGGGTCTGCGCCGCCAACCGCGACAGCGACTCGTACTGCGCGTCGCAGTGCGACTGAGCGCGGACGATCGTAGGAGGTCGACCATGCGCCGTGAGCTCCCACCGTCTCGTGCCGCGCTGCTCGCCCTCGGGCTCGGCGCGCTCCTCTCGGGTTGCTACCAGTCGCACGGTCTGCCGCCTCGCGACGGCGGCGCCCGCGATGCGCGCGCGGACGTCGCGCTCCCTCCGCGCGACGTCGGCGCACCTCGCGACGCGGGCGCGTGCGACCTCAGCCGCGTCACTTGCTCGGCGCTCCCGGGCTGCCTGGGCACCCGGCCTCCCGACACGATCTTCTGCGACGACGTCCGCATCTGCCTCGCCTCGGATCCAGGCGACGCGATGGCGATGGCGATCGCAGCGGTCGCCGACCGCATCGAGTGCCGGCGCGCCGACTCGTGCGACTACCTGTGCTCCGTCACCGACGGAGGCTTCGACGACGAGGTCCGCAGCGAGCTCTGCGCGATCACGCGCGTGGCCCCCGTAGCAACCATCGAGTGCGCCATCTTCGGCCCTTGAGGGCGCGCGAAGCTGGCCGTGCTCGAGGCATGGGTCGATGCGCCCTCGCTGTTCGAGCGCGCGGGGTCAGAGCGCGCGGGCTTCGTTCACCAGCGCTTGCACCTTGTCGCGCAGGATCACCTCGAGGCCGCGGCGTGACTTGGGTGCGGCATCGGCTCGCCGATCACCACGCCGACCTTGGTGCGCGGCCGCGCCAAAAAGCGCTGCTCACCCCGCGGCGGTGAGTCGGTCTCACCGCACCGCGACGATGGGTGATTTTTGGGGGAGCGCCATCACCCGGCGCAACTCGGCGCGTAGGATCGGGCGATGTCGCGCACCCTCGCCCTCTCGATTGCAGTGTGTCTCTCGATTGCACCGTGTCTGGTCGGCTGCGATCCCGCGCCCGGCACCGACGCAGGCATGCTCGACGACGCGGGCGACGCGCCGCTCACCGACGTGCCCGCCGACACCAGCGGCCCGGTGAGCGTGCTGGTGCGCGCGGCCGACGGAGGGCGGGTCACCAGCGCCGACGGGATCTACACCCTGGTGATCCCCGCGGGCGCGCTCGCCGCCGACACCGAGATCACCATCACGCGGGTGCCCGACGCGTCGATCCCTGCCTCCGAGCGCGGCACGTGGTCGAGCCCCGCGTACGACGTCCAGCCCGAGGGCACGGTGTTCACCATCGATGCCTATGGCTGGTGGCATCTGAGCTCGCTGCCTCCCGGCGTCCCCGCGGGCGCCGTGCCGTTCTTCGAGGGTGTCGCCATCTCCGCCGCGGGTGACGTCGAAGGCCCGCTCACGGTCGCGACGAGCCTCGATCTCGACACCGGCGCCTTCGACATCTTCGACGCCATCCAGCACCTGAGCGTGCACTTCGCGCGCTTCCACATCGGGCCCGAGGCGGAGTCCCACGCGTCCCTCGAGGCGACGTTCCCTTCCACACCCCAGCGGGTCGGGATCCCCTTCGCCGTTCCCACCTCGATCAGCGACATCGGCAACCTCGCGGGGATGCCCCTTCAGATTCAAGCGATGTCCGATGCCAGCGCATCGGTGCGGCCGCTGGTGTTTCGCGACGGCACGGCCACCACCCAATCGCTCGCCGACGGGATCGGGGGCATCGTGGCCGCAATGCTGAGCGCGTCGTTGTCGGGCTACGAGGTCACGCGAACGCTGCCGTCGCTGCCGCTGGTGAACCTCGATCCGCCTCCTCAGTTCGGCTGCACCCGTGCTGGCTCGGGCACGGCGTGGGTGATCGCCGTGCTCCCGCGGAGAGAGCTCTTCTATCCGCTGGCGACGCTCCACCAGTCGGTCGACTGCGTCGACGATCCGACGGTGGTCGAGCGGCGCGACGCGATCCTCGTCGCGAGCACCTTCAGCCTGAGCCGCTACGACGACGGGGAGACCGTGGGCCTCACCGCGGTGGGCGGCACGGCGGGGTTCGCGGTCAACGTCGTCCACGCGCACGACGACGTGCTCGCGGACTTCCGTGACCTCGACGCGACGACGTCGATCTACGAGCACGTGCCGGTCTTCCGCAGCAACGAGGGCCCAGAGGAGTTCACCTTCCAGATCGTGAATCAGTCCTTCGGCTCGCCGGAGGCGGTCGCGGCGTCGGGCACGGCGACGTACGACGGAACTCGCTACGTGGTCAGCGGCTTCACCGGACCCGCGGCCGACTACGGCGAGATGGGGCGCCTGCGAGTGACCGCGACGCCGCCCGGCGCGACCGATCCCGTGATCCACGACGTGTTTCCGCTGTCTCGCCGGTTCGAGGCGCCGGCGGCGTTCGCGTTCGGTCCATTGGCGGGGCTCGCGACCGAGTTCCGGGTGCCCGATGGCTCCTGGGGCTTTGCGTACGTGCTGGTCACCGCGACGGGCGGCGCAGGCGAGTCGGGAGTCCTGCGCCTGGTGCCGCGGGCCGACATGGCGCTGGTCGGAGGCGAGCGGGTGATGCCGATCCTACCGGCCTCGGCGATCGCCGCGCTCGCCGACGGGGGCCTGACCGCGAGCGAGGTGTACGTCGGGCTCGTCGACCAAGAAGAGGAGCCTGCGTACTTCCCCGGGCTGCGTCCGATCCCGATCCAGGCGGGCTGGCTGTATCGAATCGCCGCGCCGGATTTCGCTGCACCCGTCCCTCCCGCCTACGCGCGCGTCGAGTGCTCGGCGCTGCCTGCGACGCTCGCCGCGATCGACGGCGTCAGCGGCGTGGTGTGCCTGGACGACGCCGACGCGTTCTGCTTCGTCACCAACGACACCCTCGAGGACGCGCCCGGCAGCGGGCGTCAGTGCCTCGGCACGGACCGCGCGGCGTTCTTCCATCCCACCGGCTCGCTGTGCAGCTACGGACCGGAGTGGGAGCTGGCGTGGAGCGCGAACGGCAGCGCCGACGGCTTCTGCACCGCCGAGGGCACCGGCGAGGCGCGAGCGATCCTCGAGCGCAGCAGCGACGGCGCGCGGCGCGAGGTCCGCATCACCCCGGGCACGAGCAGCTTCGAGGTCACGACCGTCGCGCCATGGACCGGCCCCTTGCCGCCCTATGGCGCGCGCAGCGACTGCGCGGCCGCCCCGAGGACGTTCCCCGCGACGCTCGACGGCTTCAGCTCGTACGCGACCGTGTGCATGGATGAAGCGCGCTGCGCGCTGGTCGGCGATCACGGCGCGAGCCCCGAGTCCAACGACGGCTGCACGGTCCCCGGCGGCGTCGCGCTCGAGATGGGCGGTCCCGCCTCGGGCTCGCCCTACGTCTTCGCGGGCGGCCTGGTGTGGTCGCTGATCAGCACCTCCCACGGCACGCTCGATCCCCGCGCGGTGAGCGACTTCCCGCCCGACACCAGCGTGACCGTGGAGTCCACCAACGGCACGATCACGGTGCGCGCCACGTTCCGCTACGTCTCGGCCACCGACGAGATCGTGATCGAGTCGATCACCGCGCTCTGATCCCGCGACCGTGCGTCAGGCCGGCGATTCGCTTTCCGCCGCGCCCGCGATCCCGTCCCTCGAAACGAGCGCCCACGTTGCCCATGACCGCGACGCATCCTAGAGCGGCCGCATGAGCTTCTCGGCGGGTCTGGCGCTCTTCTTCGTCGTTCTGGTCGGCGGTTTGGTGGGCTTCTTCGTCTGGATGGGGATCCTCGAGCGCAAGGAAGATCGCGAGCGAGCGCGGCTTCTACGCGCGGTGGGCGATGCGGAACGCGACCACCACGGCGAGCAGGTGGCCAGCGCCCGCGCCGAGCTCGCGAAGCTGTCGCCCGAGGAGATTCGGTCTGGCCTGCGCCTCCGCGTCGGTCCCGCGACGGAGCGCGGCGAGGGCCTGGTGCACTGCGCTCGCCGCATCACGCCGAGCATCGATTGTCGGTTGTCGATGGAGGGCATGAAGTTGCGTGGGCTCGAACGCGAAGCGCGCGCCCGCCTCTCGGAGGACGACGGGGCCCTCGTCGCGCTCGCCACATCGCAAACCCTCGGGACGCGTCCGACCACCCCGGGGCGCGCCCCGGTCGCGTGGCTCGCCGCACCCGAAGCACTGCTGACCTCGGACCCCGCGGTGCTCGCCGTCATGGGCTCCGACGTTCACTGGATCCCGCCCCCTGCCCGCGCGGAGGCGCTCGTCGAGTTCGCCGCGGAGGCGGCCGCCAAGCCGGGCCCGCTCCGGCGCTCGCTCTTCTTCTGGGACGGCGCGACCCTCGTCGACATCGGGAGCTTCACGCCGACCCTCAGCGGACCCACCACACCCGATGTGATCCTCCGCCTGCCGCAGGCGCTCTGCGATCTCACTGGCATGCCGGCGCAGGTGAGCTTTCGGTTCGGTGGAGCAATCCGCATGTCCATCCTCGCCAACGCCCTCTCGGTGAAGCCGATCCACGATCGCTTCAACGCAGCTGAGATCGAGCAGCTCGAGGCCCGGCTCGGGTGCCCCATCCCGATCGGTCTCGACGAAGCCCACGAGTACTTTCGCGACGTGGACGAGACCACCTTGGACGAGTTCGTCTCACGCCTCGCGCCGCACCACCGAGGGTGCGAGGTCTTCCTCCCCGTGCGATTCGAGCAGCCGTTGGGACCACGCGGTCTCATCGGCTCGGTGCCGCAGTTGTCGGCGGACCTCGCGCGCCTCGGCGTCGAGCTCGACGGGCAGCGATCGCCCGACAGCGCCGCGAGCGCGCTGAAGGCGCAGCGACGCATGTGGAAGCTCTGGACCCATGCCGCCGAGGACGCGCTCGAGAGCGGCCGGATCCTGGAGCTGGTCCGCCTCTGACCGCGTGCGGGGTCGTACGCGAGTGCGCGCCGTATGGATCTCTTGCGGGCGCTGTCGTCGAGGCTCGCCTCAGGCTGTGCGCTCGCGCCTCGGTTGGGAGGCGGATCGCGCGGTCCTCGGGTCGGCCTCGGGTTTGCTCAGTGGGTGGGCATGACCACTACCCTCGTCGCAGTCGCGCAGAGCGCAAAGGCCCGTTTCTTTCGTCACGATGGTCCCAACAAGAGCATCCGTGAGGTCGCCACGCTGACCCATCCGCAGGCGGCGCTTCACGATGGCGACATCGTGACCGACAGCTTCGCTTCGCCCGGTGGGCCCTCGGATCCCCGGCACACGCCCTCGGAGGTCGAGGCCAAGCGCTTCGCCCGCGAGGTCGCCGAGATGATCAGCCGCTCGCGGCAGTCCTCGACCTATGACCAAGCCGTCGTGATCGCGGCGCCCGCGTTCCTCGGGACGCTGAGGCAAGACCTGAGCGCGGCGGACAAGAGCTTCATCAAGGCCGAGCTGCCGAAGAACCTCACCGATCACGACCTGCACGACATCGAGGCGCACCTCGCGCCGTACATCCCCGTCCCCTGAGCCCCGACTCGCTCGCTCGACCCCGCTCGCTCGACCCATGCTCGCTCGGACCATGCGTGTTCGCTGTTCGAGCGCGCGGGGTCAGAGCGAGCGGGCTTCGTTCACCAGCGCTTGCACCTTGTCGCGCAGGATCACCTCGAGGCCGCGGCGTGACTTGGGCGCGGGGATCGGCTCGCCGATCACCACGCCGACCTTGGTGCGCGGCCGCGACAAGAAGCGCCGCGCGTGGTTGCTCAGGCGCTCTTCGGTGAACTCGGTGCCGGGCGGGTAGGTGAGGCCCGCGGGGACGATGTCGATGTCGAGACCGCTGGCGGCGATCAGCGCGCCGCCCTTGAGCTCGCGCACTTCGTCGCCGTCGAACGTCGTGCCCTCGGGGAAGACGACGACGGTGCGTCCCATCTCGAGGTAGCGGCGCATGCTGCGGATGGCCTGCGCGCCGGACTTGGTGTCGTCGCGGTCGACGAAGATGGTGGTGACCGCGTGCGCTGCGGGCCCGATGATCGGCGCCTCACGCGTCTTGTGGTTCGCCAAGAAGATCCCGCCGAATTGCGCCATCAGCACCGCGATGTCCAAAGGCGTGCGGTGGTTGGCGACGACCAGCCGCCCGCGCCCCGGGATGCGCTCGGGGCACGACGAGCGCGCCGTCACCTGCATGCCCAGGATCCACATCGCCCCGCGCCCCCAGCGCTTCTTCCAGTGCTCGTTGATCAAGAAGTGCGGGTCGCCGACGATGCGCTGGATGACGAGGCCGGTGATGGTGCAGTACGCCGTCCAGAAGCCCATCAGCACGAAGCGGATCAGGCGCCGCACGTTCTGCCCCAGCGTGAGCTTCACGGTGGGCTCGCGCGGCGTGCCCTCGAGATGGACGCGGCTGTCCGGTACCTCGATCGGCTCGTTGCCGGGGACCTCGGCGCGCTCTTCGGGCAGCTGCGCGGTCACGCGAGCTCCAAGAAGCGAAGCGCCACGGTGCGCTCGCCGTCGGGGAAGCGGACCGTCGCCTTGGGCATCGAGCCCTGGGTGTCCAGGCGCGTGACGCGGCCCTCGCCGAACGTCGCGTGCCGCACCCGTGAGCCGGCGCGAAGCCCGCCGCCTTCGTCGCCCTCGCTGCGATCGAGCCACGTCTCGCTCGAGACCATGCGGGTGGGCGAGGGCAGCCCCGTGCTGCGCGGCGGCTCGAAGCGGGAAGGGCTCGGGGTGGTGTTGCTCGATGCGCCTCGTCCGCGCTGCGGCGCGCTTCCGCGGTAGCCGCCTCCGCTCTCTCGATACGAGCTCTCTCGATAGGACGGCGTGTACGCGGGCCGGACCGCGGCGCCGCGCGCCCCAGCGAAGCGCACGTCCTCGGGCGGGAAGTCGTCGACGAAGCGCGAGCGCGTCCCAAAGCGCATGGTCCCGAACACGTAGCGGGTGCTGGCCCACACCACGGTGAGCTCCTCGCGCGCGCGGGTGAACGCGACGTACGCGAGGCGACGCTCTTCTTCCAGCTCTTCGGGCTCGACCAGCGGATCCTGTCCCCGCAACGGAAAGAGCCCTTCTTCCATGCCGACCACCATCACCCGGGGGAACTCGAGGCCCTTGGCCGCGTGCACCGTCATCAGCGTCACGACGTCGTTCTTGTCGGCGGTGCCGTCGGTCTGATCGGGCTGAAGCGTCACCGACTCCAAGAAGCGCGTGAGCACGCTGCGCTCGTCGGGGCCCTCTTCGCCTTCGGGCTCGGGCTCGCTCTCTTCTTCGAAGGCGCTCATCGCGCCCACGAGCTCGGCGAGGTTCTGAAGGCGCGCGTCGCTCTCGGCGGTGTCCTCGTTCTCGAGCTGCTTTCGGTAGCCCGACGCCTCGAGCACCTGATCGGCGAGTTCGCCGAGCGGCAGCTCGCGCTGCTCGCGCAACGTGTCGATGAGGGTCACGAAGCCAGCGACCGCGCTGGTGGGCTTGTCGATGGAGAGCTCGCGCATCGCGGCGAAGACCCCGACGCCGCGTGAGGCGGCCGACTCCATCAGCCGATCGAGCGTGGTCTTGCCGATGCCGCGGGTCGGCACGTTCGCGATGCGCAGCACCGAGACATCGTCTTCGGGATTCGAGAGCACCCGCAGGTACGCGAGGAGATCCTTGACCTCGGCGCGGTCGTAGAAGCGGACGCCCCCGACGATGCGGTAGGGGATGCGGCGCGCGCGCAGCGCTTCTTCCACCACGCGCGACTGGGCGTGCACCCGGTAGAAGACCGCGAGCGACGCGTACGTGCCGAAGTCGAGCAGGCATTGCTGCGCGGCCTCGACCACGAGCTGCGCCTCGGCCCGCTCGTCCTCGACCTGCACCGCGCCGATCGGCGCGCCCGCGTCGTTGTCGGTCCAGAGCTCCTTGGGCTCGCGATCCCGGTTGCGCGAGATGACCGCGTACGAGACCCGCAGGATGCGCTTGGTCGAGCGGTAGTTCTGCTCGAGCTTGACCACCTGCGTCTCGGGGAAGTGGTTTCGGAAATCGAGGATGTTGCGCCGATCCGCGCCCCGCCATCGGTAGATGCTCTGATCGTCGTCGCCGACCACGCACACGTTCCGGTGCACGCTCGCGAGCGCCTTCACCAAGCGCAGCTGCGCGTGGTTGGTGTCCTGGAACTCGTCGACCAAGAGATGCGTGTAGCGGCCTGCGAGCTCGCTCCTGAGCTGATCGTCCTTCTCCAGCGCGCGCACCATCGTCGCGATCAGATCCCCGAAGTCGAGCGCCGAGGCCGCGGCCATCCGCTCGGCGTACTCGATCATCGCCGCGCGGATGAACGGCTCCTCGGGGCCGGGAGGCAAGTCCATCGTCTCCAGCTCGAGCAGCTCGTTCTTCGATCGATCGAGGTGCGAGGAGATCATCCGCGGATGGATCTTCTTGTCGTCGATGTGCAGCGCCTTGAGCGTCCGCTGGATCATCGCCTTCTGATCGGCGTCGTCGTAGATGGTGAAGTCGGGCGAGAGCCCGATGCGCTTGGCGTAGCGGCGGAGCCAGCGGGCACACGTCGCGTGGAAGGTGCCGACGACCAGCTCGCGCCCCGCGCCGGGCACCAAGTGCTCGAGGCGCTCGCGCATCTCCTGCGCGGCCTTGTTGGTGAAGGTGACCGCGCAGATGCGCCAGGGCGGCACGCGGTGCTCCTCGACCAGGTGGCCGACGCGGTGGACGATCACCCGGGTCTTGCCCGATCCCGCGCCCGCGAACACGACCAAGGGGCCGCGCTCGTGCAGCACCGCCTCACGCTGCGGCGGGTTCAAGGTGGACAGATCGATCGGCACGGCCGCCGTTGTAGCGCACGTGAGCGGGTGATCAGGTACGAATGCGATGCACGCGCCCCGGCCCCCGGAGCGGGCACGTTCGTGCGCTATCCTCGACCGATGTCGACCGCGACCCACCTCGCTCGGATGTCGTACGCCGAGTACGTCGCGTTCGAGCGGACGGCGGCCAGCAAGCACGAGTGGGTGAACGGCGAGGTGTTCGCGATGGCGGGCGGGAGCCCGGAGCACGCGCGGCTGGCGGGGATGCTGTCGCAGCTCCTGGGGAATCAGCTCGTCCCGCAGGGATGCCGGGTCTACTCGTCGGATCTCCGGGTGCGGGTCGCGGCGACCGGAAGAGCGACGTATCCCGACGTGACGGTCGTGTGCGGGCGCTCCGAGCGCGACGCGGACGACGACGACGCGGTCACCAACCCGACGCTCATCGTCGAGGTGCTGAGCCCGACCACGGAGCAGAACGACCGGGGAGAGAAGTGGCAGCACTACCGGCGGATTCCGAGCCTACAGGCGTACGTGCTCGTCGACTCCCTGGACGAGCGCGTCGAGGTGTACACCCGCAGCGCCGAGGGCTGGCTGCTGCGCGACGTCGGTCGCGGGCAGGCGATCGACCTCGGGGTGCATGGGGCCCGCCTCGACGTGGACGCGCTTTACGCGGGCCGCGAGCGTTGACGTCCGCGCGCCGATGGGTCGAAGTTGGGCGGAGATCGTGACGTTCGTGCTATGGATCCCGGCCTCATGGGCCGCTCCAAAGAGGTCGGCGCCACCTCCGATGCCGAGGCGTCGGAGGCCTCGGTGCGTGCACCCGGCTCCGGCCGCTCGCTCGCCCGCATGCTCTCGGCGTGGCGAGCGCTCTACCGCTT
>CAYZQM010000017.1:0-2548 GCA_964480175.1 uncultured Sandaracinaceae bacterium | reverse complement strand
CGGTCGGGCGCCCGAGCTCGCGTCGAGCGCGGTCGCCGCGAACGGCCATGCGGTGAATAGCGCAGAGAAAGAGGCGTCCATGGCCCCTGCCGACGCCCATGCGAGTGCCCCTGCCACACGAGGAGAAGAGGACGGCGACGCGCCCGAGAACGAGCGTCCCGACGACGACGCGCCGCCCGACGAGAGCCCCGACGAACGAACGCCTCTACCGCGCGCCCGCACCGTGCGGAGCCCGGAAGAGCGGCAGCAGGATCTCGAGCTCGTCAAGCGGGTGCAGGCCGGTGAGAAGGGCGCCTTCCGCGAGCTCTTCGAGCGGCATCACCGCCGGGCCTTCGCGGTCGCCATCGGTGTCCTCAAGAACCGTCAGGACGCCCTCGACGTCGTCCAAGAGAGCTTCGTCAAGGTCCACAAACACATCGGCAACTTCCAAGGCACTTCCAGCTTCTACACCTGGCTCTATCGAATCGTGATGAACCTCTCCATCGATCACCTCCGCCGTCGCAAGACGGGTCGCAACGTCGAGTACGACGACGCGGTCCTCAAGGGCGGTGATGCGGCGGCGGACGAGAACATCCTGCCGCGCATGCTCGACGAGAACCCCCGCAAGGCGGTGATCCGGCGCGAGCTCTTGGCGCGGATGGAAACAGCGCTCGCCGAGCTGCCCGAGTACCACCGACAAGTGATCCTGCTGCGCGAGGTCGAGGGGCTCTCCTACGAGGAGATGGCCGACGCGCTCGACGTCCCCAAGGGCACCATCATGAGCCGCCTGTTCCACGCGCGCCGCAAGATGCAGAGCGCGCTCGAGGGCTACGTCGACGGCGACATGGACATCGAGGAGTGACGCGATGACCGAGCTCGAAACGAAAGCACCGAACGACAAGGAGCTGCACCGCTACGCGGACGGCGATCTGTCCCCGGACGAGGTGACGGCGCTGAAGCGCGCGGCCGCGCTCGATCCCAGCGTCGCGGCGCGGATCGGCGGCGTGCTCGAGATCGGCGACTTGGTGCGCGAGGTCTCCGAGAAGCAGAGCGAGGGCCTGGACGCGGACGCGATGTTCGCTCGCATCGAGGGCGAGCTGGCGGCCGGTAGCTCGGCCGAGAGCAGCACCGAGTCGCTGGATGTGAGCCCGGCCAAGCGCCCTGCGCTGCGGGTGATCGACGGCGGACAGACGAAGGCGGCGCCGGTCCCCGCGGACGTGGGCCGCAGGCGCATCATCGGCGCGGTGATCGGCGGCCTCGCGGTGGCCGCGGCCGCAGCGATCGCGCTGAGTCAGTGGGGCGAGGAGCCGACGGTCGCCGAGCACACCGAGGGCACGCACGAGTCGCCGACGGTCACGCCGGTGGTCGAGGACGTCGCGGTCGCCGAGCACCAGCGCACCGAGGTGCTCGAGGTCGACTTCGGCACCAACGTCGGTACCATCTTCGCCGTCGAGGGCAGCGAAGGGCACCGCTACGCGGTCGTCTGGCTGGACGACGGCGGCACCGCGACCGACTGAGCCCTCAGGCAACGAGCACGGAAGAAGAACGGACACGATGGTCACGAGCACAACGAGAGGGGTCGGCCCCGAGGCGCACCGCGCGATGCGCCGCGGGCTCGCGCTCGTGCTCGTGGGCGCGCTGCTCGGGAGCGCCGCGCTCGGCGTGCCGAGCACGATCGGATCGGCGGCGGCCCAGGAGACCATCGAGGGCGAGGTGCTCGTCATCTTGGCCTCGGAGGCACCCGGGACCATCGCGCCCGAGCTCGCGCACATCGAGGCGCTCCGCGAGGCGCCGTTCTCCAGCTACCGATCGATGACGCTCCTCGCGTCTCACCCCGTGTCGCTCGTGCTGGGTCGCGGCGCCGACATCCCGCTGCCGAACGGACGCGTGATGCAGGTCGTCGCCGAAGAACGACAGCCCGACGGTCGGGTGCGCACCCGCGTCGCGATCAACCGCCCCGGCGAGCGCGACTACCTGCCGGGCGCGACTCTGTTGCTCCCGCGCTGCGAGCCACTCCTCATCGCGGGGCAGGCCTTCGGCGGCGGCACCCTCGTGCTCGGCGTGCGGCTCGGCACCGGCTGCGACTGAGCCACGGGCTGCGCGGTTGCCCTCGACGGCGTCGCACCGATAGCATCGCCGCCGGCTCGCCCGCGAGGCGACACGTCGTGAGCCATCGCCATGCTGCCTCCTGTCGACCTGCCAGTGCTCGGCGCGAGCCGCCGCGCGCGCGCGATCGTCGCGTTTCTCGCGCCCCCGGCTCCCCAAAGCCGCTCGCCGCGACGAGTGCTGATTGGACTCGGCGATGGAACCAGCCTCCGTCCCACCGACCTCGAGTCGCCGGATGCCCTCTCTCCGGACGGCAAGCGTCACGTCGTCGGAGTGCAGGACCCCGACGGTCGGACCGCGTGGGTCGTGGGGCAAGACGCTTCTCCCATGCTCCCGCCTGCCTCTCGCGAGGTGTGGAGTGGCCCCGATGTCCTCGTGGTCCAGCGCCCGCGTCGTGCCCACGAGGTCTTCACGTGTGCTGGGCCGTACTCGCGCTCGGAACCGCTCGCCACCCGGGGCCGCC
>CAYZQM010000016.1:38083-42894 GCA_964480175.1 uncultured Sandaracinaceae bacterium | reverse complement strand
GTGCGCCCGCAAGCGAGTGTCGAGGCGCGTACAGACGTACGTAACGAGACCGAGTGCGGACGTAAGCCCCGATCAAAGCCGCCTGGAAAGCCGTGGCCGATGCGTAGGCAACGCCGATGCTCAGGAGACGGGGATTTGGATGCCCAGGATCTGCCGCAGCCGGAAGTACTCCTCGGACACGCTGAAGAGCACCAGCTCCTTGATCTTCTCCTTGGGCGGAAGATCGACGGCGCTCGTCGCGCCGAGCGTCTGGATCATGCGCGCGGCGGTCTCCAGATCGTTGCAGATCAGGTAGCCCGCACGGCACGCGGTGAGCTCGACGCACTGGAGCCAGCGCTTGACGTCGGTGCGCGCGCCCGCCTGCACGAAGCGGCGACCGAGCGTGCCGAGCGCGTCGATCTGCGCGGCGTTCATCTTCTCGCGGAGCTGGACCGCGATGGGATCGACCGCCGGATCGGCGGGGACGAGGTTCGAGATCCGCAGCGCCGCCATGAGCACCGTCTTCAGCTCGGTGTTCGAGGGCATCAGCGTCCGGATGTAGTGCTCACCGCGGTAGTCGGAGAGATGCCGCGCGCAGATGAACATCAGGTCCTGGGGCTGGAAGCCCGAGAGCAGCGTCGAGCCCGAGAGCGACGCGAGCGGATACACCGGCATGTGGGTCAGACCACCGGGCACGTCCGTGCGAAGGAACAGACGCGGCGTCGGAAGGCCGAGGACCTGCGACACGAACCCGAACGTACGCGGCATCGTCGCCGTGTGGGTCGCGGGATCGACGGCGTACTTCGCCGCGAGACCCGCCTCCTTGTCCGGCTTGCCGCGCAGCGAGAGCAGCGCGGGCCAGATCTGCTCGAACATCTTCGCGACGACGAGATCCTCCTCCGGGTGGACGAGGTCCTTGAGCCAGCGCTCGTTGTCCAGGCGCGAGGCGGGCCGGATCGGGCCCTTCTGGCGGTACTGCTCGAAGTACTGGACCTGCTCGTTGTCGGCCTTCTTGAGGAAGGTCAGCGTCGCCGCGAGGCACCACGCCTTGTCGTAGGCGCGCGCGTCGAAGTAGAGCTTGTACAGCGCCTGGTAGGAGTCGACGCGATACGGATCCTGCTTGAGCAGCCACTGGTGCTCGGCGATCGCCTCATCCGTCTTGCCCGGGATCGACGAGTAGAGCTCGGCGAGGATCAAGTGCTGCTTGTCGTTGTCCGGCTTGAGCGAGGCGGCGACCTTGAAGGCCTCCACCGCGTTCTCGGGCTGCTTGAGGCGGTCGCGGTAGATGAGACCGAGGGTCTCCCACAGCGAGAACTCCAGATCCGTGTTCCCCTTGCCCGCGATGCGGTGGAGCATCTTGCGGTACGCGCGCTCGAGGGGCTTCCACTCCTTGCGGGTGTTGAGGATCTTGTTGATCGCCTCGAAGGCCTTGAGCTGGCTGGAGTCGAGATCGAGCGACTTGTTGAAGTACTCGATCGCGCGGTCGGTGTCCTTCACCTCGTCGCGGAGGACGACGGCGATGGTGTATGCGTACTTGGACTGCTGCGACTTCTTGGTGTCGTCGGAGACGTCCATGTCGTCGACGAGACCCGAGACGCGCTCGATGATCTCGATCGCCTGATCCCACAGCTTGCTGCTCTGGTAGAGGCCCAAGAGCTTGTGGAGGATCTTGTGGTTCTTGGGCTGTAGATCGGAGGCCGCGGCGTAGTTCTCGATCGCCTTGGGTCCGTTCTTCAGCTTCTCCTGCCAGAGGTCGCCGATCGCCTCGTACATCGCGAAGCGCTCGTTGCCGTCGAGCTGCTCGAGGATCTGCTTCTTGAAGTGGATGACCTGCTCCCAGTCACCCGAGCCCTCGTAGATGCCGACGGTCGCCTCGAGGGTGGGCCGGTGGGCCGGATCCTCCTCGAGCGCCTTGTCGAACATGTTGATCGCCTTGCGGCGGTCGCCCTGCTCGCGCTTGATGACGCCGAGCTTGTAGAAGACGTCGACCAGCTCTTCCTTCTGCACCGCGTCGCGGTGGTGCACGAGGATCATCTGGAAGTGCTTGAACGCGTTCTCCCAGTTCTGGGCGGTGTAGTACGCGTTCGAGAGCGCCATCAGCGTCGGCAGGTGCTGGGGGTCCAGCTGCTGCGCCTTGCTGAGCGCGCGGATCGCGCCGTCGTTGTCGCCGATCTCCTTGCTGGCCTGACCCAGCATGAACGCCAGGCGCTGCTGCTCGGCGGGCTCACGCTTGCCGGCCCGCTTCACCAACGTGTCGAAGAGCGGCGCGGCCTCGGGCCAGCGGCCCTGGCGCGCGTACTCGTCGGCGAGCGGCAGGGCCGCGTCCTCGTTGTCCGGATCCTGACGGAGCGCGGCTTCGTACACCTCGATCGCCCGGTCGTGCTCGTCGAGCCGCTGGTCGTAGAGGTCGCCGAGATCCACCAAGAGGCGCGCGATCAGGCGCGGCTGCTGCTGGTACTGCGACTCCTGCTCGAGCACCTTCGCGGCCGCGCCCGGCCCGCCGCGGCGAGCCAGTCGCCCGCGTCGAGCTGGATCTTCCGCATCGCCTCGAGCGAAGGGAGATGGCCCGGCTCGACGTCGAGGGCGCTCTGGTACGCGTCGATGGCCGACGCGCGGTCGCCCAGCTTCTCGTCGAGCAGCGCGCCCATGCGGTAGCGCAGATCGACCAGCTGCTGCGGATCGGTGAGCAGGCGGCTGAGCACGCCCATCGAGTCGAGCGCCTGACCGTGATCACCGCGCTTGTCGTAGATCCGCGAGAGCGCGTCGTGCGCGGTCACGTTGTCGTCGTTGATCGACAGGACCGAGAGGTACGAGTCGACCGCGCGATCCAGATCGTTCAGCTCGACGTGCTGCACGTCGCCCATCGCGCAGAGCAGCGTCTGCTTCTCGCCGCGATCCGGCGTCGCCGAGACGTGCCGGTCGTAGGTCTCGATGAGGCGGTCCCAGCGCTGCATGTTGCGGTACATCCGCTCGAGGCCGCGCAGCGCCTGCTCGTTGCTGGGATCGATCTCCAGCACCTGCTCGAGGCGCTCCGCCGCCTTCTCGGGCTTGACGAACTCCTCCTCCCACATCGCGGCGACGCGCAGGAGGATCGAGATGCGCTCCTTCTCGGTGCTGACGACCTCGTACTGGCGCTCGAGGACCGTCAACAGATCGGGCCAGCGCTCCTTCTGCGAGTAGAGGCGCTCGAGGCCCTTCATCGCGCGGAGGCTCTGCGCGTCCGCGTTGAGCACGTCCTGGTAGGTCGCGATCGCCTCGTCGGTGTTGCCGGTGCGGTCCTCGTAGGCCTCGGCGATCTGGAGCTTCGCCTCCAGCACCGCCTCGGGATCCTCGAGCGCGTCCGCCTTGCGGCGCAGCACGTCGAGCAGCTCGTTCCACTCGCCGCTCGCGCGGTAGACCCGCTCGAGCGCCTCGAGCGCGCCCACGTGCTTGGGATCGGTGTCGAGCGCCTGCCGGTAGTAGCCCCGCGCCTGGTCGCGCATGTTGAGGTGCTGCTCGGCGAGCTCACCCATCTGCACGTAGACGCCTGCCTTGTCGCTCGCCTCCGGCGTGATGTCGACCAAGCGGCCGAGCACCTGCGCCAGCGTCTGCCACTGGCCCGTCGACCGGTAGAGATCCGCCATCTGGCGCATCGCCGCGACGTTGGCCGGGTCGAGCGCGAGGATCTGCTGGTAGTACGGGATCGCGTACTCGGGGTGACCGAGCTGCGTGCCGTACCACTTGGCGCACGACAGACAGATCGCGATCTTCGTCCGCGGATCTTCGACCTGCTTCAGCGCGTTGTTCGCGATGGCGAGCAGGTCGTTCCACTTCTGGGTGAGGCCCGCGATCCGCTCGAGCTCCTCGGCCGTCTTCGGATCGGTGAAGTCCTCTTCCCAGGCGATCTGGAGCGCGCCGAAGGCCTGCTCCTTGTCGTCGAGGTGCCGCTCCTGGACGTCGGCGACCTTGCGCAGGAGCACCACGCGCTCGGCGGTCGACTCCGTGTTCTCGACCCGCGTCAGGTACATCTCGACGAGGTCGTCCCAGCGCTCGGCCGCGTTGTGCAGCCCCTCGAGCTGGGTGAACGCCTCGACGTGCGCGGGCGCGAGGCCGAGGATGCGCTGGTAGGCGCTGGTGCCGCGATCGGGCGTGCCCTCCTGATCCGCCCACATGCGCGCGATGTTGTTGAGGACCGTGATCTTGTCCTCGGGGTCCTCGAGCGCGTCCTGGCGGCGCTCCATCACCTCGATGGTGTTGGCCCACTCGCTGTCCGCCGAATAGAGGCGCTCGAGCGCGTCCATCGCGACGAAGTTCTGCGCGTTCAGATCGAGCGCCTGGTTGTACGCGTCGATGGCGTCGCGCGGCTGACCGAGCGCCCGCTCGTAGAGCACGCCGAGCTGCATGTAGCAGGTCTCGATGATGCTCGCGTCGAGCGTCGCGGTGCCGACCTCGATCACCCGGTGCAGCGCGTCGACGAGGTCTTGTGCGCTCGCGTTGCCCTCGGCCGCAGCTGCGATGCCGCCCGCCTGCTCGAAGGTGTTGCGGTGGATGTCGACGAGCGCGAAGAGCGCGTCGGTGTTCGTCGGATCGATGTCGAGGACGCGCTGCCAGTTGTCGAGCGCCGCGCGCTCGTTCTTCAGCTTCACGTAGGAGACGCGGCCGAGATCCGAGAGGATCTGCACCCGGGTCTCGTCGTCCGCCGCGATGTTCGCCTCGCGGTCGAGGACGTCGACCAGCGAGTTCCAGTCGCTGCCCCGCGCGTAGAGCTCGCCGAGGGCGTTCAGCGCCTCGGGATCCTCGCCGCGCAGATCGAGCACTTGGCGCCACAGCGCGACCGAGCGCGCGTCGTCGTT
>CAYZQM010000016.1:33480-37985 GCA_964480175.1 uncultured Sandaracinaceae bacterium | reverse complement strand
CTCGCGATCGAAGACCTGTGCGAGCGCGCGCCAGTCCTGCTTCTCGGTGTAGATGTTCGCGAGCGCGAGGATGGAGCCCTCGTGGTCCTTGTCGTCGCCCTCCACGACGCTGCGGTACACGCCGACCGCCTCGTCGATGCGCCCGAGATCGTTCTCGAGCACCTGACCGCGGCGGTAGAGGAACTCGACCTTGTCGGGCACCTCGGCGCTCGCCGCCGCGCGACGCGCCAGCACCTCCTGCAGGGCCTCGCTCGCGCCGTTCTCCGTGTAGATGCGATCGAGGTTCTCGAGGGTCTCTGCGTCGGTCGGATCCGCCGTGAGCACGAACAAGTGCGTGTTCACCGCGCGCTCGACGTCGCCCAGCTCCTCCTCGTAGATGCGCGCGAGGCGGTGGCCGACCTCGACGCGGGTCTCCTTGTCGGTGCGCTCGGTGAGCACGGTCGCCAGCGTGTCGGCGAGCTGCTCCCAGTTCTGCAGCGCAGCCGCGAGACGATCGGTGTCGCCGACGGCCCGCTCGTTGAGCGGGCTCGCGAGCAAGCCCCGCTGATGCCACTCGAACGCGAGCTGCGGCTCGGCCGCGCGGTCCTCGGCGATCTCCGCGATGCGGTGGATCATGTCGAGGCGCTGCTCGGCGTCGTCCATGCTCGCGAGCTGGACCTCCTGCACCGAGACGAGCCGCTCCCAGTTCTCGCTCATCCGGTAGAGCGGCTCGAGCACCTCGCCGATCGCCAGCGGCTGCACGCCGCTCGCGAAGAGGTTCTCGAGCGCCGAGAGCGCGGGCGCGTGCTCGGGCGCGGCGGCGAGGATCTCCTTGTACTGCTGGATCGCCTGATCGACCTGTCCGAGGTGGTGCTCGTGCACCTGGCCGAGGCGGAACTGGAAGTCGAGGGTCTCCTCGGGGCTGCCGGCGTTCTGAGCTTCCTTCTCGAGGATGCCCGCGAGCTCCGACCAGCGCTCGGTCGCCGCGTAGAGCCGATCGAGGCTCTCGATCGCCTCGGGGTGCGTCTCCTCCGCCGCGAGCACGCGGTTGTAGCGGGCGATCGCGTTCTCCACGTCGCCGAGCTGCACCTCGTAGATCTGCGCGGTGCGCATCCCCAGCTCGACGAGCTGGTCGGGGCTCTCCGCGAGCTTGTCGAGCTCGGCGTCGTAGAGCTTGGTGACCTCGCCGAACGCGTTCAGGTCGGCGGCCAAGCGCTCGACCGACGCCAGCGTGTGATCGTGGGCGCTGTCGAGCGGAAGCGCGCGCGCGTATGCGTCGAACGCGGGACGCACCTGCTCCAGCTGGGTCTCGTGGATCTCGGCGATCCGGTGCAAGAGCTCGATCTTGCGGGGCGGATCCTCCTCGCCCGCCACCTGCACCTCGAGCACCGCGGCCAGCCGGGCGAACTCGCCGAACTGCAGGTAGATGGGCTCGAGGGTGATCGCCGCGCGGAGCGGCTCCTTGTTCGCGGCGATCATCGCCTCGAGGGCATCGAGCGTCGGCTGGTGATCCGGCGTCGAGTCGAGGATGCCGGCGTAGCCGTCGATCGCCTTGCCGGCGTCGTTCAGCTTGTGATCCCAGAGCTCGGCGATGCGGTAGCGGTACGAGGTGATCTCGTTCGGATCGCTCGCGAGATCCGCCTCGCGCTCGAGGATCTCGAGCAGCTCCTGCCAGTTGCCGGCCGCGAAGTGCAGCGCGTCGAGGCGCTGGATCGCGGTGAGGTCGTCGGGGTCGATCTCAAGGATGCGCTGGTAGGTGTCCGTCGCCTTCGCGGCGTCGTTCAGCTCGCGCTCGTAGACCGCGCCGACCTCGAGGAAGAGGCGCTTCTTCTCGTCGGGATCCCCGACGACGTCCGCCTTCTTCGTGTAGATGTCGAGCAGCTCGGGCCACTTCTCGAGCTTCAGGTTCAGCTCGGTGAGCTTGTCGAGCGCCGCCAGCTCCTCGGGATCGACCTCGAGCACCTGGTGGTAGACGGTGATCGCGTCGGTCGGACGCTCGAGCAGCTCCTCGTAGATCGCCGCGGCGCGGAAGAGGTGCTCCTTCTGATCGTCCGGGATGTCGAGCATCTTGCTCTTCATCAGGAGGATCTCGGCGAGCGCCTCCCACTGCTCGCTCATCTGGTAGAGGCGCTCGAGCGCGGTGGCCGCGCCGAGGTGCACCGGATCGACCCCGAGCACGCGGCGGTAGTGGCCGATCGCGGTCGCGGTGTCGTTCAGCGCTTCCTCGCGGATCTCGGCGGCCCGCACCAAGTGCGTGGTGGCCAGCGACGTGTCCGGCGGCGCGTCGCCCTCTTCCGGCTCCCGCAGGACGGCGATGAGCGCGTCGGCGCGCTCCTCGTAGACCCGCGCGAGCGCCTGGGCATCGCCCGTCGCCGCGGCCAACCGCTCGAGGCGCTCGGCGGTGTCGGTGTTCGCCGGATCTTCGGCGAGCGCGCGCGCCATGCTCGCGAACGCGGTCGGCGCGTCGTCGAGGGCGACCTCCTGCAGCTCCGCGATGCGGTGCAAGAGATCGACGCGCTGCTCCGGCGAGCTGGCGTGCGTCGTCTGGATCTCGAGGACCTGGACCAGCTTCCCGAATTCGTTCGAGCTCTGGTACAGCGGCTCGAGGATCTCGGTGATGACCGGCTGGTGCGCCGGCGTCGCGAGCAAGCGCTCGAGGGCGCCGAGCGAGTCGGCGTTGCTGGGATCGCGATCGAGGATCTCGCGGTGGATCTCGATCGCCGCTTCCGCGCCGCCCATGCGGCTCTCACGCAGCGTCGCGAGACGTAGCTGCAGCGCGGTCTGCTCGTCGGGATCACTCGTGAGCGTGAGCTGGCGGCCGATGTTGTCGGCCAGATCGGTCCAGCGCTCTTGCTTCTCGAAGAGGCGATCGAGCGACGCGAGCCCCAGGCGGCTCGTGGGATCGAGCTCGAGGATCTCCTTGTAGACGCCGATGGCGTGGTCGGGCTCTTCGAGGAGCTCCTCGTGGATCTGCGCGACCTGCGCGAGCAGCTCTTCCTGCTCGTCCGTCGCGAGCTCGCTCTTCTTGCGCAGGACGCCGAGCAGATCGCGCCAGCGCTCGGTGCGGCGGTAGAGCTGATCGAGCGCGTCGAGGACCTCGGCGTCGCCGGGATCGGCCTCGAGCACCTTGTTGTAGGCGCCGACCGCGGCGTCGACGTCACCGCGCCGCGCCTCGTGGAGGTTGGCCGCGCGGATCCACAGCGCGCGCATGAGCGCGGGGTCCTGGGTCTTGCTCGCCTGTTCGGCGACCAGGTTCACCAGGTCGTCCCACCAGTTCTTCGCCTCGGCGATCTCCTCGAGCTGCGCGAGGGTCTGCTCGTTGTCCGGCGTCTCGGCGAACGCCTTGCCGAACGCGTCGAACGCGCGGCGCAGATCACCGACCTGCCCGCCCGCGGTCTCACCGATCTTGGTGAAGAGCTCGCGACGCTGCTCGGCCTCCTCGGCCCCGGCCGCCAGCACCTCGAGCGCGCGGATGAGCGCCTCCCAGTCGCTGTTGGCCTCGTAGAGCGGCTCGAGGATCTGCGCGGCGGGGACGCCGAGCTTGGGATCCGGCAGGTACGCCTCGAGCGCGGCGCGCGCGCCGCTGTGCTCGGGATCGAGGGTGACCACCTCGCGGAGCAGCTCGAGCGAGCGCTCCTTGTCGTTGAGGTGCTGATCGAGGACGCGCGCCAGCCGGAACTTGAGCGACGCGAGCTCTTCGGGCGTCTCGGGCCCCAGATCGATGCGGCGCTCGAGGGTCTCGGCGAGATCCGCGAAGCGCGCTTCCTTCTCGAAGAGCTCGTCGAGCGCGCCGTAGGCCTCGGCCTCTCCGTCGCCCCACTCCGCGAGGATGCCGCGGTAGCCTTCGATCGCGCGACCCGCGTCTGCGAGCTCGTTCTGCAGCAGCGACGCACGCCCGTAGGCGATGCGACGACGCGCGTCCGAGTCGGACTCGAGCTCCATGCGGCGGTCGTAGATGTCGAGCAACTCGGCGTACTTCTGGGTCTGCCGGTAGAGGCGCTCGAGGGCCTCGATCGCGCCGCCGTGATCCGACTGCGCGTCGTAGACGCCGCGGTACTGCGCGATCGCGTCTTCGATCTTCTCCATCCCGGTCAGCACGCCACCGAGCTGCATCCGGAGATCGAGCTGCGCGTCCTCGTCGGTCGCGCCGTCGATGCCCGCCTGGTAGGCGCTCACGACGTCGTTCCAACCGTCGACCGCGGGCGCGAGCCGCGCGACGTCCTCGCGCAAGAGCTCCTGCATCGGGTCCAGGCGCAGCGCCTCGAGGTAGCGCGCGAACGCGAGATCGGGCTTGCGCAGCTTCTCCTCGTAGAGGACGCCAGCCTCGCGGAGCAGCACGATGCGCTCCTCGGGGTTGCCCGGGTGCTTCAGGCGCACCTCGTACGCGGTCGAGAGCTTGCGGGGGTCGCCCGCGGCTTCGTAGATCGGCGTGAGCGCGACCGCGGCCGCGAGGTTCTCGCCGTCGAGATCGAGGACCTTCTCGTACGCCTTCGCCGCGCGGTCGGCCTTGTCTTGGCGCTCCCAGA